>NZ_QGSY01000152.1 GCF_003857035.1 Micromonospora arida | reverse complement strand
GCGCTGGTGCGGGGCGCGCGCTGCGCGGGTTCCTGGGGGGTTAGGCGGAGGCTCGGTGGACCAGTTGGGTGTCCAGGAGGATGTGGGAGGCGGGTAGCTCCTCGCCACGGATTCGGGCCACCAGCAGCCGGGCCTGCTCGATGCGGACCCGGGACTCGGCGATCCACTCCCGGACCACGCCCTGCTCGGCCAGCGGTCGGCCGAACGCGATCCGTTCGTTCGCGCGGCGGCAGAGCAGCTCCAGGGCCCGTTCGGCCATCCCGATCAGCCGCATGCAGTGGTGGATCCGGCCGGGCCCCAGCCGGGCCTGGGCGATGGCGAAGCCGGTGCCCTCGGCGCCGATCAGATTCTCCGCGGGCACCCGGACGTCGGTGAAGTCGATCTCGGCGTGCCCACCGTGGGAACCGTCGGTGTAGCCGAAGACGGTCATGCCTCGGCGCACTGTCACCCCGGGGGTGTTCCGGGGGACCAGCACCATGCTCTGCTGGCGGTGCCGGTCGGCGGTGGGGTCGGTCTTGCCCATCACGATGAAGATCTCGCAGCGCGGGTCCATGGCCCCGGACGACCACCACTTCCGACCGTTGATCACGTACTCGTCGCCGTCGCGCGTGATCCGGGTGGCGATGTTGGTGGCGTCGGAGGACGCGACGTCCGGCTCGGTCATGCAGAACGCCGAGCGGATCTCACCCTCCAGCAGCGGCATCAGCCAGCGCTGCTGCTGCGCCTCCGACCCGAACTCGGCCAGCAGTTCCATGTTGCCGGTGTCCGGTGCCGCGCAGTTGACCGCCTCCGGCGCGAGGTGCGGGCTGCGCCCGGTCAGCTCGGCCAGGGGGGCGTACTGGAGGTTGGTCAGGCCGGCGCCGTAGCGCGGGTCGGGCAGGAAGAGGTTCCACAGGCCGCGCTTGCGGGCCTCCGCCTTCAGTTCGCCCAACACCGGGGTACGCGACCACGGGTCCCCGGCGGCCACCTGCTCGGCGTGCACGGCCTCGGCCGGGTAGACGTGCTCGGTCAGGAACCGGGTCAGCTCGTCGCGCAGCTCCTCGGTCCGGCTGTCGTATGAGAAGTCCATCACCGCTCCCTGGCGGCGGTCAGCCCGTGCGCGACCAGCGGTGCCACCATCTCGCCGATCCGGTCGAAGCCCTCGCCGAGCGTCTGCCCGAGCGTGTGGCGGTAGTGGATGCCCTCGCAGATCACCGCGAGCTTGAAACAGCCCAACGCCACGTGCCAGTGCAGCGGACCGACGTCGACATCGCTGCGGCCGGCGTACCTGTCGATCAGCTCGCTGCCGGTGGGGAAGCCGGCGCGCGGGCCGAGCCCGTCGGCGACGGGGTTGCCCGCGGCGGTGTCGCTGCCGCCGAGCACGTCCCAGTACGTCAGCAGCAGCCCCAGGTCGGCGAGGGGGTCGCCGAGGGTGGCCATCTCCCAGTCGAGCACCGCGTGCACGGCGACCGGGTCGGCCGAGGCGAGGAGGTTGTCCAGCCGGTAGTCGCCGTGCACGATCCGGCCGGCGTTCGCGCCCTCCGGGGCGGTCGCCGCGAGCAGGTCACGCAGTTCGTCGATGCCAGGCAGATCACGGCTGCGGGAGCGGTCGAGCTGCCCGGCCCAGCGGCGGACCTGCCGGGCGAGGTAGCCCTCGGGGCGGCCGAAGTCAGCCAACCCGACGCTGGACGGCTCGACGCTGTGCAGCGCGGCGAGCGTGTCCATCATCGCCATGGCGAGGGCCCGGCGTCGTTCGTCGCCCAGCGGGTCGGTCTGCGCGCGGGTGCGGAACACCTCGCCGGGCATCCGTTCCATGAGGTAGAACGGCGCGCCGATCACCTCGGGGTCGGTGCAGAGCAGCAGCGCGCCCGGGACCGGCACATCGGTCGGTGCCAGCGCGGAGATGACCCGGAACTCGCGGCCCATGTCGTGCGCGGTCGCCAGCACGTGGCCCAGCGGTGGGCGGCGCAGCACCACCTCGCGGTCGCCGAGACGCAGCAGGTAGGTGAGGTTGGACTTGCCGCCCGCGATCAGAGTGGCATGCAGCGGCCCGATGGCCAGCTCGGGTCGGTGCTGCGCCAGATGGTCGGCGAGTCTGTCCAGGTCAAGCCCTGCCGGGGAGACGGGAACGGCCCCCGGCCGTGACGCGTCGACGGCCGGATCGCTCATCCGACTAGTTGATGGCAGCCCGCTCACGTTGTCAAGGTCAGAATTTCCGCTCGGGACATGCCCCTGCAACAGGGACGAAATGGTCAACTACCAGGCTGGGGTCAGCCTGCCGGCCGCTCTCTCGCCGGCCCGCCGAGCGGAGGGACAGACATGTTGCTGCGAGTTCGGGTCACCCTGCCGGACCGTCCGGGCACCCTCGGTCAGGTCGCCCGCACCTTGGGCGTCTCCGGGGCGGACATCGTCCAGGTGGTGGTCCTCGAACGGCTCGGCGGGCGCGCGGTGGACGACTTCACTGTCGTCTGGCCGGGCGCGGCGCGGGTGGAGCGGCTGCTGGCTGGCCTCGCGGCGATACCGGGCGTGCGGGTGGACGGCGTGTGGCGGGCGATCGGCGCGCCCACCACCACCGGCCAGGATGCGGAGCTGTTGGCCCAGGTCGCGGCCAACCCCGCCGACGGGCTTGCCACCCTGGTCGACGCGGTGCCGGGGCTGCTGGCAGCCGACTGGGCCGTGGCCGCCGTGGTGCCGGTCGACTGGGCTTCGCGGACCGGAGGCGGTGGGGCGACAGTGGGGCACGCGAGCTGGCGTACCCCCGTGCCCCTGCGGCTGCCGGAGGTGACCCCGCTGCGCGGTCGGTCGATGACCACGCCCGACGGCACCCATCACGCGATCGCGCCGTTCGGCCGGGCGGGCCTGGTGCTGGTGGTGGCCCGCGACCGCACCGAGACCCTCTCCGCTGCCGCGTTCCACAGCACCGAGGTGGACCGGCTCACCCAGCTCGTCCGGGCCAGCACGGTGATCCTCGGTGACCGGCTGGACCTGGTGGGCGCGCCCCCGGTCAGCGCCAATCCCTGAGGCGCCACCCGTCGACTGGGCGGTCCGCAGGGGCCGGACCTGATTGATCTAGCCTCCTCGGATGGACATCTCCACTGATGGATATCGTGCGAAGACCGCCGAGGGCGGCGGTCGCGTCCCGTCCGGTGCGCCGCGGGGCTACGAGGCGGACGCCAAGCTGCCGCCCCCGCCGGTGCCCCGGCGGCGGCCGGGGGTCCAGATGGCACCCACCTACGCGGACTTCGGCACCGAGCCGCCCCGCCTCGGCAACGTCGAGATCACCGGCACGCACCGGTCCTCGGCGGCGGACGACCACCTGGCGATCAACGCCGGCGGGTCGGTCGAGTTCGAGTTCGACGTGCCCGACCCGGCGGTGGTCCGGGAGGCCTGCGTCACCCTGGTGGCGCTCGTGTCGATGCTGGCCGGAGGCCCCGGGTACGCCCCGCTCACCGTTCACCTCAACGGCCGGCCGCTGGCCGATCAGCTGCGTATCCCGAACGGTGGTGGGCTTCCGCAACGGCTGGTCTTCGCCGTCCCGGCCGAGGAGTTGGTGCCCGGCCGGAACACGATGCGGATCGCGAGCGGCGTCGACGCCCGCAGCATGCTGTGGCTCTACCGAGTCACGGTCGACCCGATGAACGCGCACGACCAGGCGGGCCTGTCCCTCGTCCGGCAGGCGATCGCCAAGCCGGTGCTGCGGTACGCGAGCGACGCCGGCGAGGTCACCATCTTCGTCGATCGGGGCGAGCAGTCCGTCCTCGACCAGGTGGCGTGGGCCGACACGTCCGGCGCCGAGTACGCGATCACGTTCGAGAAGCGACAGCGGGCCTTCTACGGCTGGCGGCGGCAGCAGGGTGGAGAGCCGACGGAGTTCCGTGGCCGGCTGACCGGGCGCCGCACCGTCGCCAAGGAGGCGTGGCGCTTCGACACCGAGGAGGGCTGGGCCGGTGGCTGGCACCGCTCGGGTGACCTGCTCCTCGCGGTGGAGGTGCGCGGCTGCCCGGTCACCAGGTTGGCCTGGCGGGACCTGCGCGGCAACAACGGCACGATCGCCTTCGGCGTCGGTGGGTTCCTGGGCACCTACCAGCGGGTCGGGGAGGGCCCCATCGGCTACCGCGGCCGTTTCGCGTAGCGGCGGATCCGGTGACCCGCCGCGCGGGGTCGACCTCCTGAGCGCAACCCGTCACCGCCGGGCAATCGGGCGGCAACAGCGGGGGACGAGGGTGGTACCCGGGGAAGGGAGCCAACCATGACGTTGTGGCGGATCCGAGCGACAGTGGACGACCGACCGGGTTACCTGTCGGTGCTCACGGCAAGCCTCGCGCTGCGTGGGGTCAACATCCTCACCGTGCAGGTGCAGCCCACCGAGCAGGGCGCGGTGGACGATTTCCTGGTCGACGCGCCGGACGCGCTCGACGAGGCCGCGCTGATCGCCGCCGTCGAGCGTGGTCGGGGCCGGGACTGCTGGGTGGCGCGCAGCGAGGCGCGTGGTCTGGCCGACCAGCCGACCCGGGTGCTCGGGCTGGCCAACCGGCTGGTGCGTGACCCGGACGCGACGGGTGAGGCGTTGCGGACCCTGCTCGCTGCCGACGTCGTCACCTGGCGACCAGCGGCGGTCGGCGGCGAACGGGGGATCACCGGGGCCGACATGCTGTTGGCGGACCCGGCGGGCGGTTCGTTCGCGCTGCGCCGGGCCGCGCCCGACTTCACCCCGGCGGAGTACGCGCGGGCGCAGGCCCTGGTCGAGCTGGCCGCCACCGTGGCGCGCCGGGCCGCCGAGCAGGTCACCCTGGTGCTGCCCGACGGCGCGGAGGTGGCCGTCCGGCCGGCCAGCGCCCACGATCTGCCCGGCGTGGTGGAGCTGCACGAGGCGTGCTCACCGCGTAGCCGGCAGCGGCGTTACCTGGGCGGGGCGTCGCTGCCGCAGCCGGCCCGCCTGCGTCGACTGCTGGAGCCGAGCCGAGGGGTGACGCTGATCGCCAGCACCACCGGCTCCGACGGCACGGCCGAGTCGGTGCTCGCCATGGCGAACCTGCTCGGCGAGGGCGACGAGGCCGAGGTGGCGCTGCTGGTGCGGGACGACTGGCAGCGGCGTGGGCTCGGCTCGGCGCTGCTGCGCCGGGTGGTCCAGCACGCCGACCGGTCCGGGTACGCGGCGCTGGTGCTGCACGTGCAGGCCACCAACGACCCGATGCTGCGTACGCTGCACCGGCTGGGCCGGCCCGCTGCGGCGGAGCGTGACGGCGGGCTGCTCACCCTCACCGTCCCGCTCGCCGTGGCCGCCAGGGCGGACCGGGAGGGCGCGTTCTCCACGCCGGGCGTCTGAGGCCTGTTTCATAAGAGCTGACCCCAAGGCCCTGCTCAGGGCCGGGACGGCTCGCGGCGGCCCGAGACGCAGAACCGGTTGCCCTCCGGGTCGGCGAGCACCACGTACGGCGGTTCGGTCGGGTGTGGATCGGTGGGATAGTCCCGCCAGTCGACGATCCGCGCGCCGAGGGCGAGCAGTCGGTCGAGTTCCTCGTCGAGTGGTCGGTCGCCGGCGTCCAGATCCAGGTGAAGCCGGGGGAACTCCCGCACGGGGCTCTCGCTGAGGTCCATCGCGAGGGCCGCGCCCGACACCCCCGGCGGCGGCTCCAGCACGATCCACTCGTCGCCCGTGAATCGGGGCTCGCGGCGACGGTAGCCGAGGGCCGCGGCCCAGAACGTTCCTGCCCGCTCGGCGTCGGACACGCCGAGGGAGAGCTGCGCGATCAATGCCATTTCCCGACGGTACGCGCCGACGAGGGCCCCTTGCGCGCGGCGAGCGTCCACAAGGGGCCGGGTCGTCAGGTGGTGGGGTAGCTGCTGTAGGCGGGGAAGTTGCCGTAGAGCCGGCTGTCTCCGCCGACGGTGACGGCCTGCACCAGTAGATCGCCGCCGACGAACGCGCCCTTCCAGGAGGCGCCCCGGCCGCCGAACGGCTCGTCCCGGTCGCCGCGTGAGCGCGGTTTGTTGATGCCCACCTTGAACGCCTGAAGGTCCACGGCGAGCTTGCCGGCCTCGTCGGTGTCGTCGCAGGCCAGCGAGGCCACCAGCGCGCCGTTGGAGGCGTTCATGGCGGCCAGCAGTTCGTCCGTGGTGTCCACCACGACGATCGTGTCGACCGGCCCGAACGGCTCGGCGTGCATCAGCCGGGACCGTCCGGGCGGGGCGAGCAGCACCGACGGCGCCACGTACGCCGAGGTGTCCTGCCCGGGCAGGAACGGCGCGCCGGCGAGTTTGCCCCGGTGCAGGGGGATCGCGCCGCCACGGACGGCCTCGTCGACGGTGCGGCGGAGCTCGTCGGCCTTGGTGGCGCTGATCAGCGGACCGAAGTCCAGCTCGGGCAGCGGGTCACCGGCGGCCCAGTCGTCGCCGACGGCGAGCGGGTGACCGAAGCGGACCGAGCGGACGACCGGCAGGTACATGTCGAGGAACTCGTCGACCAGGTCGCGCTGAACCACGAACCGGGGGTACGCGGTGCAGCGCTGCTTGCCGTACTCGAAGCCCTTCCTGAGGTGCGTGGCGAGCAGGTCCCACTGGGAGAAGTTCCAGATGCCCCAGGCGTTGAGACCCTCCTGCTCGATGAGGTGCCGCTTGTCGCTGTCGAGCAGTGCGGCGGCCACCTTGCCGCCGTTGGACCGGCCGCCGACGAACGCCACCGCGCCGATCTCGGGTGCCCGGACCAGCACCTCGGACAGCTCCCCGCCGCTGCCGGAGACGAGCGTCGCGGGCAGCCCGGCCCGGCGCATCAGCGCGTGCGCGACGGTCAGGCACACCGCGCCGCCCTGGGACGGGGTCTTGGCGATGACCGCGTTGCCGGCCAGGAGCTGCACCAGTTCGGCGTGCACCAGCACGCTCATCGGGTAGTTCCACGACGCGATGTTGCTGACCGGGCCGGGCAGCGGCTCGCGGCCGTCGGCGAGCATCCGGTCGATCTCGCCCGCGTACCAGCGGACGCCGTCGAGCGCCCGGTCCACATCGGCGCAGGCCAGCCGCCACGGCTTGCCGATCTCCCACACCAGCAGCAGGGCGAGCAGGTCGCGGTGGGCGGTGAGCGAGTCCAGGGCCTCGGCGACCCGGGCCTTGCGGTCGGTCAGCGGGGTCTCGGCCCAGGCCCGGTGCGCGGCGGCGGCGTGGGCGACCGCGGCGCGCGCGGTGGTCGCGTCGACCCGGGGCAGGTTGATGAGGACGGTGTTGTCCACCGGGGTGCGGACCGGTGCGGGCTGGCCGACCGCCCGCCATTCGCCCTCGACCAGGTTGTGCAGGGTGGTGACGCCGTCGACCTCGGCGCCGAACGCCTCCGGGGTTGCGGCCACCGCCCGGGCCAGGACGTCGGTCCAGGCGGTGTCGTCTGCGAGTCGTAGTGCCATCGCTTCTCCTCAGGGTTGGCCAGGGAGCGGCGGCGTCGACGGCACCGCTGGTGAGCGGTACTGTCTCGCGCTTCGTAGTGGGTCAGCAACAGTACGTTTGTCTGGCTGGCCGCCGGAGCGCTCGAGGGGTGCGAAAGTCTTCGCGGAAGCTCCCGTCGTGAGCTGCGCAAACGTCATTCATGCATCGAAAAGCATCGATGGTGTGAGATGGTCCGCAATGGTTACTCGCGAGTACGGAAGGACCGCCGCTCGCGTCGACCCTGATCGGCAGGCTTCCCAACCAGCGACCCGCCCATTACATTGTCGGTTATCCATGGGAGCGCTTCCACGGCCCGTGGTCACACCGCCACCCCCGCTGTCGCCGGTGGCCGTGCCGCCCGTACGCCGTCCCGCGTCGGTGCGACCACCGGCGGCGCCTCCGACAGGAGTCCGCCATGCGCCACCTGACCCGGCCGTTCAGCGGCCAGCCCGGCCGGTCGCCGGCCGCCGACCAGCCCTGGCCGCGGCGGCTGCTGGCCCTCGGTGTCGCGCTGCTCACCGGCGCGTCCCTCGCGGTGACCGCGCCACCGTCCGGGCCCGCCGCCGCCGCCGCGCCGGCGGCGACCTACAACTACGCCGAGGCGTTGCAGAAGTCGCTGCTCTTCTACGAGGCGCAGCAGTCCGGTCGACTGCCCGACTGGAACCGGGTCTCCTGGCGCGGAGACAGCGCGCTCACCGACGGCGCCAGCGCGGGTGTGGACCTCACCGGCGGCTGGTACGACGCCGGCGACCACGTCAAGTTCGGTTTCCCGATGGCGTTCAGCGCCACCATGCTCGCCTGGGGCGCGGTCGAGTACCGCAGCGGCTACACCGCCTCCGGGCAACTGCCGCACCTGCTCAACAACCTGCGCTTCGTCAACGACTACTTCATCAAGGCGCACCCGTCGGCCAACGTCCTCTACGGACAGGTCGGCAAGGGCGACGACGACCACAAGTGGTGGGGCCCGGCCGAGGTGATGCCGATGGCGCGGCCCGCGTACAAGATCGATGCGAGCTGTGGCGGCGCGGACCTGGCGGGGGAGACGGCGGCAGCGATGGCCGCGTCGTCGATGGTGTTCCGGCCCACCGACGCGACCTACGCCGACAAGCTGCTCGGGCATGCCCGGCAGCTCTACACCTTCGCCGACACGGTGCGGAAGGCGTACCACGAGTGCATCACCGACGCCACGAGCTTCTACCGCTCGTGGAGCGGCTGGCAGGACGAGCTGGTCTGGGCCGCGATCTGGCTGCACCGGGCCACCGGTGAGGCCAGCTACCTGGCCAAGGCCGAGAGTGAGTACGACAAGCTCGGCACCGAGAACCAGACGACGACCCGCTCCTACAAGTGGACCATCGCCTGGGACAACAAGCAGTTCGGCGCGTACGTGCTGCTGGCCAACCTGACCGGCAAGCAGAAGTACGTCGATGACGCCAATCGGTGGCTGGACTACTGGACCGTCGGGGTGAACGGGCAGCGGGTGCCGTACTCGCCGGGCGGGATGGCGGTGCTGGACTCCTGGGGCGCGCTGCGTTACGCCGCGAACACCTCGTTCGCCGCGCTGGTCTACAGCGACAAGACCACCGACACCACCCGCAAGGCGCGCTACCACGACTTCGCCGTCCGGCAGATCAACTACGCGCTCGGCGACAACCCCCGCAACTCCAGCTACGTCATCGGGTTCGGCGCCAACGCACCGAAGAACCCGCACCACCGCACCGCGCACGGCTCCTGGTGGGACAGCCAGACCGTGCCTGTCGAGACCCGGCACACCCTCTACGGCGCGCTGGTCGGCGGCCCGTCCTCGGCCAACGACGCGTACAGCGACAGCCGCTCGGACTACGTGATGAACGAGGTGGCCACCGACTACAACGCCGGCTTCACGTCCGCGCTGGTCCGGCTGACCTCCGAGTACGGCGGCACGCCGCTGGCGAACTTCCCGGTCGCCGAGACGCCGGACATCGACGAGCTGACCGTGGAGACCACCGTGACGCAGGCCGAACCTCGGGCCACCGGGCTCAAGGTGATGGTCTACAACAAGTCCGCGTTCCCGGCCCGCGCGCTGACCGACGGCCGGTTCCGTTACTACTTCCGGCCCGACGGCACCGGCCCGGTGCAGGTCACCGCCGGCTACACCCAGGGCTGCCCGTCCCCGACCACGGCCAAGCAGTTCAGCGGCGACATCTGGTACGTCGAGGTGGACTGCGCCGGGTACACCATCGCCCCGGCGGGTCAGTCGCAGCACCGGATGGAGGTCCAGTTCAAGGTCGGTGTGCCGGAGGGCGGCACCTGGGACCCGACCAACGACCCGTCGTACCAGGCCACCGCCGGGCCCAACCGGAAGGTGCCGCTCTACTCCGGCGCCACCCGCGTCTGGGGCGAGGAGCCGGGCCCGGTCGTACCGGACACCACCGAGCCGACCGTCCCGGGTACTCCCGTGGCGTCCAACCTCGGCCCCCGCACTGTCACCCTGACCTGGGCGCCGTCCACCGACAGCGGCGGCAGCGGCCTCGCCGGGTACGACGTCCGCGAGTTCATGGTCGGTAACGACGTGGTGGCGACCCGACGGGTCACCGAGAACTCGATCACCATCACCACGCTGCTGCCGGAGCGGACGTTCGAGTACACCATCGTGGCGCGCGACGGCGCGGGCAACGAGTCGGCCGCCTCGCCGAAGCTCAGCGTGACCACGCCACCGGCCGGCACCGCCGACACCACAGCGCCGAGCACCCCGGGCACGCCGGTCGCCTCGGCCGTCACCGCCACCGGGCTCACCCTGGCCTGGACCCCGTCGACCGACAACGTGGGCGTCACCGGTTACCGGGTCTACCGCGAGGCCGGCACCACCGACGTGCTGGTCGGCTCGCCGACCGGCACCACCCAGGCGGTGTCCGGACTGACCGCCTCGACGGCGTACCAGTTCTACGTGGTGGCCGTGGACGCGGCGGGCAACACCTCCGCGGCGTCCACGCCGGTCGCGGTGACCACCGCGGCCCCGCCGGTCGGCGGCACCTGCACGGTGGGGTACGCCACCACCGACTGGGGCGGCGGCTTCACCGCCAACGTGTCGATCACCAACACCGGCACCACCGCGATCAACGGCTGGACCCTGCGGTTCAGCTTCCCCGGCGGGCAGAGCGTCAGTCAGGGCTGGTCGGCGGCGATCAGCCAGAGCGGCGCGGCGGTCACCGCCACGAACCTGTCCTACAACGGCACGATCGCGGCGGGCGCGTCGGTGAGCTTCGGCTTCAACGGCACGTACAGCGGCGCCAACCCGAAACCGACCGCCATCACCGTCAACAACACCCCCTGCACCATCGCCTGACCGGCACCGCGACGAGATCTTGGACAGTTACCGTCCGGCCGGACGGTAACTGTCCAAGATCTGCGGCGCTCGGCCCTCGCGGGCGGACCCGGGTGGGATAGGTCGGCGGGATTCCGGGCAAGCAATGGTGGTGCGAGAGTTGCTGACCGTCGGGCACGGCGCGGTCGATCGGGGCCGGCTGGGAGAGTTGCTGACCGAGGCCGGGATCGCCCAGGTGGTGGACGTGCGGCGGTACCCGGCCAGCCGCACCAACCCGGACGTCCGCCGCGAGGAACTGGAACGGTGGCTGCCCGAGTGCGGCATCGACTACCGCTGGGAGCCGCGGCTCGGCGGACGACGGCACGTCCCGGCCGGGGAGCCGGAGCCGGACACCTGGTGGACGGTCGCGGCGTTCCGGGCGTACGCCGCCCACACCCGGACGGCCGAGTTCGACGACGCGCTCGCCGAGGTGCTCGCCGAGGCGGATCGTCGGACCACCGCGATCATGTGCAGCGAGAGCGTGTGGTGGCGCTGCCACCGGCGGTTGATCGCCGACGTCGCGACGCTGGGCAACGGAGTCCCGGTGGCGCACCTGATGCCGGACGGCCGCCTCAGCCCACACCGGCCGGCCGAGGGCGCCCGCCGACTGCCCGACGGCCACCTGGTGTGGGACGACGCCTGAGTCACTCCACCAGGTCGTCGGCGAGCAGGTCCATCAACAGGCCGTCGTGCCAGCGGCCGTCCGCGCCGCGCTCGTAGCGGCGCAGCACCCCCACCGGACGAAAACCGACCTTCGCGTACGCCCGGATGGCGGCGCTGTTCGCCGCGGCCGGGTCGATGGTGAAGCGGTGGTGGCCGTACTCGTCGATCAGGTGTCGGGCCAGGGTGCGGATGGCGTCACCGCCGAGGCCGGCGCCGCGCTCCGCCGGGTCGAGGAAGACGTCCAGGCTGGCGTGCCGGTAATCCGGGTCCGCCTCGGCGTACCACTGGACCGCGCCGATCACCCGACCGTCGTGCTCGATCGCGTACACATGCAGGTCGTCGTCGGCGAGGTCGGCGCGCACGGAGTCGGCCAGGTCGTCGCCGCCCCGCCACCACCGGCGTACCTCCGGATCGGCCCGGATCGCGGCGAGGGCCGGCACGTCCGCGACCGTCGCCGGTCGTAGTGTCACCGCCCGCCCTCGCAGCACCGGCTCAGCCCCGGATCTCGCCGTGCTCGACGCAGACCGCCGACCAGCCCACCGGCAGCACCTGCACCTTCATCCGCCGACGGCAGTGGGGGCAGAACCGGGGCGGCTCCAACTGGCGGGCTGACGCGCAGGCCGGGTGGGCGGTGGCCGTCGCCGACTCACCGCACCGGTCGCACCACAGCTCCGTCGTCGTCATGGTCGTCACAGCGTGGCGGAGAGCGCCTTGACCGGCATCTTCAGCTCGTTCAGCAGGTCCAGGTCGGCGGTCGCCGGTCGACCCAGCGTGGTCAGGTAGTTGCCGACGATCACCGCGTTGATGCCGCCGAGCAGACCGTCGCGGGTGCCGAGGTCGCCGAGGGTGATCTCGCGACCACCGGCGTACCGGAGGATGGTGCGCGGCATGGCCAGCCGGAACGCGGCGATGGCCCGCAGCGCGTCCTTGCCCTCCACCACCGGACGGTCACCCAGCGGGGTGCCGGGACGCGGGTTGAGGAAGTTGAGCGGCACCTCGTGCGGGTTCAGCTCGGCGAGCTGCGCGGCGAACTCGGCCCGCTGCTCGACGGTCTCACCGAGGCCGAGGATGCCACCGCAGCACACCTCCATGCCGGAGTCGCGCACCATCCGCAGCGTCTCCCAGCGCTCCTCCCACGAGTGGGTGGTGACCACGTTGGGGAAGTACGACCGGCAGGTCTCCAGATTGTGGTTGTAGCGGTGCACGCCCATGTCGACCAGGTCGTCGACCTGCTCCTTGCTGAGCATGCCCAGCGACGCGGCCACCTGGATGTCGACCTCCGCCTTGATGGCGGCGACGCCCTCGCGCATCTGCTTCATCAGCCGGGCGTCCGGGCCGCGCACCGCGGCGACGATGCAGAACTCGGTGGCCCCGGTCGCGGCGGTCTGCTTCGCCGCCTCGACCAGCGACGGGATGTCCAGCCAGACCGAGCGCACCGGCGAGGTGAACAGGCCCGACTGCGAACAGAAGTGGCAGTCTTCCGGGCAGCCGCCGGTCTTGAGCGAGACGATTCCCTCGACCTCGACCTCCGGGCCGCACCAGCGCA
Organism: Micromonospora arida; assembly: GCF_003857035.1. Classification (GTDB taxonomy): domain Bacteria; phylum Actinomycetota; class Actinomycetes; order Mycobacteriales; family Micromonosporaceae; genus Micromonospora; species Micromonospora arida. The sequence continues at coordinate 12,487 of NZ_QGSY01000152.1, read as the reverse complement.
TCCGCACGTCGTGAGCGAGCTGGAGGGCGGCGGGAAGGTGCTCGTCGGGCAGGTTCAGCACGGCGAGGACGCCGGCCTGATCGAGGCCGACACCGTCACCCAGGACCTGGGTCCGGGCCTGGTCGAGGATCTCTGGCATGGCTCGTACCCTACTAGGCCTGTGCGAGAGCCCCCGGTCGAGCCGAGACGGAGTCCAGGCGGCGGTCCGGCAAGGCGGATGTTCGTCTGGATACCGGTGTTGTATCCAGACGAACATCCAACGCGGCCGGTCGTTGTCTGGGCCCGTCACAGGCCGGCCAGGGGCTCTCGCACAGGCCTCGGGCTGCCCGATCAGCCGGAATGACCTGGCAGCCCGGTCGGTGCCTCGCACCGAGTGGAATCGTCGGGCCGGTGGCGGCGGGTGGTAATTTCGCCCGGCGGGTGTCGGGCTGACCGGCACGTACAGCGGGGGAGGGTGACGGTGGCGGACTGGCTGGCGGCGCTCGACCGCCGCGCGGAGCTGCGGGCAAAGGCCGGGCTCACCAGGCGACTGCATCCGCGTCCGGCCGACGATCAGATGACCGATCTGGCCGGCAACGACTACCTCGGCCTGGCCACCCACCCGGACGTCGTCGCCGCGGCCACAGCGGCCCTGTCGGCGTACGGGCTGGGGGCGACCGGGTCGCGCCTGGTCCGGGGCTCCACCGACGCGCACCGGGCGTTGGAGGAGGACCTGGCCCGCTGGCTGGGCACCGACGGCGCCCTGGTCTTCTCCTCCGGCTATCTGGCCAACCTCGGCGCGCTGCGGGCGCTCGTCCAACCTCGGACGCTGCTCGTCTCCGACGCGCACAACCACGCGTCGCTGATCGACGGCTGCCGCATCTCCGGTGCGGAGACGGTGGTCACCCCGCACGCTGACGTCGACGCGGTAGCCGCCGCGCTCGCGGCCGCTCCCGGCCGCCCGGCGGTGGTGGTGACCGAGTCGGTCTTCTCGGTCGACGGTGATCTCGCCCCGCTGGCTCGGCTGCACGCGGTGGCCCGCCGTTACGGCGCGCTGCTGCTGGTCGACGACGCGCACGCGCTGGGCCTGACCGGCCCGGCCGGCGCGGGCGCGGTGGCGGCCACCGGGCTGGCCGGCGAGCCGGACGTGGTGGTGACCGCCACCCTGTCCAAGGCGCTCGGTGGCGCGGGTGGCGTTGTCGCCGGCCCGGCCGAGTTCGTCCGGCATCTGGTCGAGACCGGGCGCACGTTCATCTTCGACACGGCACTGCCGCCGGCGGTCGCCGCCGGTGTGCACGCCGCGCTGCGGCTCGCCGAGGCCGGCGACGACCTGCGCGCCGACCTCTCCGACCGGGTGAGGCTGGCGGTCGGTCGACTGCGGGCGGCCGGGCTGACCGTCTCCGCCCCGGACGCGGCGGTGATCTCGGTGACCGCCCCGGGGCCGGAGGCGGCGACCGCCTGGGCCACGGACTGCCGGGACCGGGGCGTCGCGGTGGGCTGTTTCCGGCCACCATCCACCCCGGACAGCCGCTCCCGCCTGCGCCTCACTGTGAGCGCGGGGGTGCCCCGGGCGGCGTTCGAGCGGGCGCTGGACGTCATCGTGGACTGTGCGCCGTGAGCGCGAGGAGTGAGCCGGGTTTGCGAGCCGCGCAGCCGCGAACGGAGACTGCCCCGTGACCGGGTGGGCGGGGTCGGTGCTGGTCACCGGGACCGACACCGAGGTCGGCAAGACGGTGGTGACCGCGGCGATCGCTGCCGCCGCGCAGGCCGCCGGGCTGCGGGTGGCGGTGGTCAAACCGGGGCAGACCGGCACGGCCGGCGGTGAGCCCGGCGACGTGGACGCGGTGAACCGGCTGGCTGCGCCGCTGACCGGTCGGACCCTGGCCAGCTACCCGGATCCGCTCGCCCCGTTGGCCGCCGCGCGGGTCGCGGACCTGCCGCCGCTGGAGTTGTACGCGGCGGTGGACGCCGTCCGTGCGGAGGCCGACAAGCACGACCTCGTGCTGATCGAGGGCGCGGGTGGGTTGCTGGTTCCGATGGGGCTGCGGCCGTCGGGGGAGCCGTGGACGATGGCCGACCTGGCGGTGTCGCTCGGCGCGCCCGCGGTGGTGGTCGCCCGCGCCGGGTTGGGCACGCTCAACCACACCGCGTTGACCCTGGAGGCGCTGGACCGTAGGGCGGTGCCGGCCGGTGTGGTGATCGGCGCCTGGCCGGCCTGGCCGGAGCTGGTGCACTGGACGAACCTCACCGACCTGGTGCCGAACCTGCTCGGCGCGCTGCCCGACGGCGCCGGCGCGATGGACCCGGGCGTGTTCCGGCGGTCCGCGCCGGGTTGGCTCACCCCGGCCCTGCACGGCGTGCTCGACGACTGGCGGGTCTGGGCCGAGGAGAGCGGCTGAACACCTGACTTTCGTCGGTGTCCGCGCAGGTCGGGCGTGGGTAGCCTGACCGCCGTGCGGATCCTCGACTTCCCGCCGCCGGGTTGGCTGCACCGGCGGCGTCGCCTGCTGCTGGACGTGCTGCTCTGGGCGGTGGTGGTCGCCCCGGTCGGCTACGCCGAGGCCAGCCCGCCCTATACGCGGTACACGTTGCCGCTGTTGGTCGGCAAGCTGCTGGTGCTCGGTGCGGCGGTGGTGGCGAGTCGACGTCAGCCGTTGGTCGCCCCGGTGCTGGCGGTGCTCGGGTCGTTGGTCGATGGCAACTTCGTGTTCGCCATTCCGGTCTTCAGTTATCTCGCCGGGCGGCGCAGCGCCACCGTGGGTCCAGCGATCATGGTCTTCGTGCTGATCACGGCCGGTGGCACGGCGCTCAACCTGGGGGTGCTCGGCGCCGGCGCGGCCACCTGGTTCCTGCTCGCCTCGGTGCTGCTCTTCGCCGCCGTGTTCCCCTGGTTGGTCGGCCGATACCGCCGTCAGCAGCAGGAGTTGACCGACGCCGGGCGCCGGCACGTCGACGCGCTGACCCGCGAGCAGCGGGGTGCCGCCGAGCGGATCCGGCTGCGTGAGCGGGCCCGGATCGCCGGGGAGATGCACGACTCGCTCGGCCACGACCTCAGCCTGATCGCGTTGCGCGCCGCCGCCCTGGAGGTCGCCGCCGACCTGGACGACCGGCACCGGGCCGCGGCGGGGGAGTTGCGGGCCAGCGTCTCCGCCGCCACCGAGCGACTGCACGAGATCATCGGGGTGCTCCGCGAGGAGGCGGGCGCGTCACTGCGTCCGAGCGGAGAGACCGTCGCCGACCTGGTCGACGGTGCCCGGGAGGCCGGCATGGCGGTACGGCTGGACACCGCTCCGGTGGTCGCGAACCTACCGGCGATGACCGGTCACGCGGCGCACCGGATCGTCCGGGAGGCGCTGACCAACGCGGCCCGGTACGCACCGGGCGCCCCGGTCGACGTGCGCCTCACCCACGACGGTGACCGGGTCGAGGTGACCGTCGTCAACGATGCACCGCCGGCCGGGCCGCTGCCCGCCCCGCCGTCGCAGGGCAGTGGGCTGCTCGCCCTCGCCGAGCGGGTCCGCCTCGCCGGCGGGACGCTCGACGCCGGCCACCGGGCCGACGGCGGGTTCGCGGTCCGTGCGGTGTTGCCGGCCACCGCGGCGCCGCCCGAGCCGATCGGGTCGGCGGCCGATGCCGGGCCGACGTCCTGGTCCGACGAGCGACCCGGTCCGGCGGCCGAGGCCGGGCCGACGTCCTGGTCCGACGAGCGACCCGGTCCGGCGGAGCGGCCGGTGGACGCCGAGCGGCGGCTGCACGACGCCCGGCGGCGGGTTCGACGCAGCCTGCTGGTGGCGCTCGTCGCGCCGGTCGGTTTCGCCCTGGTGCTCTCGTTCGTCTACTACCCGGTGGCGACCGCCGGGACGGTGCTGGACCGGGCCACCTTCGACCAGATGCGCGTCGGCGCCGCCCGGTCCGAGCTGGTCGGGCTGCCCCGGCGGCAGTTGGAACGCCCGACACCGGTCGACCGGGCCGGCTGCGAGTACTACACCGACGGCAACTTCCCCCTCGCCGCGCCGACCTGGCGGCTCTGCTTCACCGACGGCCGGCTGGTCAGCAAGGAGTGGATCGCGTAGTGGACACCGACACGACGGGGGCACCGCCGATCCGGGTGGTACTGGCCGACGACGAGGCGATGATCCGGGCCGGTGTCCGGGCCATCCTCGCCAGCGATCCCGGCATCGAGGTGGTCGCCGAGGCCGGCGACGGGCACGCGGCGGTGGAGCTGGTCCGGGCCCACCGACCCCGGGTCGCGCTGCTGGACATCCGGATGCCGCGGCTGGACGGGTTGGCCGCCGCCGCCGAGATCCGCCGGGTCGTGCCGGACACCGCGACCATCATGCTGACCACGTTCGGCGAGGACGACCACGTGGCCCGGGCGCTCGGGCACGGTGCCAGCGGGTTCCTGCTCAAGGCCGGCGACCCCCGTGAGCTGATCGCCGGTGTGCACGCCGTCGCCGACGGTGGGGCGTACCTGTCGCCGAGGGTGGCCCGCCGGGTGATCGAGCTGGGGGCCGACCGGTTGGCCCGTCGACCCGCCGCCCGGGAGCGTGCGGCCGGGCTGACCGAGCGGGAACGGGAGGTGCTGGCCCTGGTCGGGGCGGGTCTCTCCAACGCCGAGATCGCCCGCCGGCTGCACCTCGTGGAGGGCACCGTGAAGAGTTACCTGACCAGCATCTTCACCCGGCTGGACGTACGCAACCGGGTGCAGGCGGCGATCCTGGCGTACGAGGCGGGGTTGGTCGACGGCTGAGCGGGGGCCGATCGGCCCCCGCTCAGCGGCCTGCCTTAAGCGTCGCGTCGGCGCAACGCCGCCCGGCCCAGCAGCAGCGCGGCGCCGGCCCACCCGGCGAGCAGGAGCAGCCCGACCACTGGCGGGTACGGCTCGGTGTCGCCGGCGAGGAAGTGCCCGCCGGCCACGCCGGGGAACACATCGGCGATCCGGTTCAGCACGTCGATGTCCGGCTCCTGGAGCGACAGCGGCACGATCATCAGGGTGGCGAGGAGGACGGTGAGCGTGAGCACCGCACTGCGCAACGCGGCGCCGAGGCCCAGGGCGAGCACACCGATCAGCGCCAGGTAGGTCGCCACCGCCACGATGTCGCCGATCGTGTCGGCGGCCGGGGCGCTGCCCCACTCGCCGAGCACCGGCCGGGCGACCAGGGCGCCCACGCCGCCCAGCAGCAGCCCGAGCGCGAAGGTGACCGCCCCGGCGACCGCGGCCTTGGCCAGCAGTACGCGACCACGGGACGGGGTGCACTGCAACGTCGTGCGGATGGTGCCACTGGTGAACTCGGCGGTGACAGCGAGCAGGCCCAGCGCCAGCACCACGTACTGGGTCAACTCGACCGAGTCGATCAGCACGCTGCCGACGGTGACGATCCCCCGGTCGTCGGTCGGGTCGTCGTTGGTGTTGTCGTTCGCCGCGTAGATGGCGAGTTGGCCGGCGCTGGCGGCCATCACCAGCAGCCCGGCCAGCGCCGTCCACCAGGTGCTCCGCACCGAGGAGAGCTTGGTCCACTCGGCGGCCACGGCGCCGTGACGGGTGCTGGTGCTGGTGCTCATCGCGCCCCACCTCCGGTCGGACCACCGGCGTACTCGACGCTGTCGGCGGTCAGCTCCATGAACGCCTGCTCCAGCGACGCGGCGTGCGCGCTCAGCTCGTGCAGTCGTACCCCCAGTTCGTGGGCCAGGTCGCCGACCTGGTCGGCGGTGGCGCCGGTGACGGTCAGCTCGTTCCGGTCGGCCGCCTCGACGCTCGCCCCGGCGGCCGTGAGGCGCGCGGCGAGCGCGGCCAGCCCATCCGGGTGCGGGCTGCGGACCCGGACCGCGACAGTGCCGCGGGCGATCACCTCGCCGATCGGCTCGTCGGCGAGCAGTCGCCCCCGGCCGATCACCACGAGCTGGTCGGCGGTGAGCTGCATCTCGCTCATCAGGTGGCTGGAGACGAAGATCGTCCGCCCCTCGTCGGCCAGCGAGCGCATCAGCTGCCGCACCCAGCGCACCCCGTCCGGGTCGAGTCCGTTCACCGGCTCGTCGAACATCAGCACCGGCGGGTCGCCGAGCAGCGCGCCGGCGATGCCGAGCCGTTGGCCCATGCCGAGCGAGAGCGTCCGCCCCGGCTTACCCGCGGCCTGTCCGTCCAGCCCGACGGTGTCCAACACCTCGTCGACCCGGCGGATCGGGATGCCGTTGCTGTGCGCCATGGCCCGCAGGTGCGCCCGGCCGGACCGGACCGGGTGGATGGCCCGCGCGTCGAGCAGCGCGCCCACCTCGTGCAGCGGCCGGCGCAACTCCCGGTACGCGCGCCCGCCCACCAGGGCCTGCCCGGCGGTGGGACGGTCCAACCCGAGGATCATCCGCATGGTGGTGGACTTGCCGGCGCCGTTGGGGCCGAGGAAGCCGGTGACCCGGCCGGGCGCGATGTCGACGGTCAGCGCGTCGACCGCGACGGTCGACCCGAACCGTTTCGTCAACCCACGTAATGTGATCATGCGCTGACGCTAGGCGAGCAGCCTGCCGCCCCGCCGCGCCCGAACGGCACCACCCACCACTGACTTTCGTCAGGCCGGTGGCGGGCTGATCACCGTACGTACTGCTCCAGCAGCGCCGGGGTGAGCCCCGCCCGGTGGATCGCCTTCAACGCCGCGAGCAGGTCGTCCATCAGCGCCGGTCGGAAGTGCATCAGCAGCACGTCGCCGGGTTGGACCACCTTCTCCGGGGTCTGGTAGCGCACCTTCCCCTCGTGGACGGTCTCGGTCCAGTGGAAGACCGCCTTCGCGCCGCAGTCGTGCGCGGCCTTCAGCGTGGTGCTGTCATGCTCGCCGAACGGTGGCCGAAACAGGGTGGGCCGCTTGCCGAACAGCCCCTCCAGGGTGTCGGCGGCACCGCAGATCTCCTGCTTCTGGTAGTCGTACGACCGCCCAGCCAGCGAGTTGTGGTGGATGGTGTGGTTCTCCACGACCCCGCCCACCGCCTCGATCTGCCGGAAGTAGTCGGTGTGCTCCTCCGCCGCCGGCGAGTTGAGGAACATCGTCACCGGGATACGCGCCTCCCAGATGAAGTCGATCACTTCCGGCGGGCGGGCCAGCCCACCGTCGTCGATGGTGATGAAGGCGACCTTCTGGTCGGTCGGCAGGCGGTGCCAGAACGCCGCCGAACCGGTCGTGGGCAGCGCCACCGGTTGCGGCTGCGGTGCCTCGGGAAACGTCGGCACCTGTGACACGTACCAGGCCAGGCTCTTGAACGCGGGCTTCGCGGTCGGGGACGGCGAGGCCGAGGGGGTCGGCGCCGGTGCTGACGGAGTCGGCTGGGCCGCGGTGATCTGCCGAGCGTGCGCCGGGTGGCTGGGACCGACTGTGCAGGCAGTCAACGCCAGCAGGGCCAGAAGCGTTACGACGACAGGGATCCGACGGGTGGGGATGGCTGACACGCCCGGAAACATACCGAGCGGAGGTCAGGATCCGGTGACCCCGGGGGAGCGGCGGACCACGAACGCGTCCGGCATCCGGAAGGTGAGATTGTCCGGGCACCAGGGCGGACGGAGCACTGTCACCCCGTCCAGCAGCGGTGCGGCCTCGGCCACCACCACGGCCGCCTCCATCCGGGCCAGCACGTCCCCGACGCAGCGGTGCGCGCCCGCCCCGAACGCCAGGTGTCGGCGTGATCCACGCTGGCCCGGACGGAACTCGTCGGGCGACTCCACGACCGCCGGGTCCCGACCGGCACGGCCCAGCCACAGCACGAGGCTGCTGCCCGCCGGCACCTGCGTGCCGCCCAGCGTGCTCTCCGTCGTCGCCACCCGCCGCCAGGTGACGATCGGTGGTTCCAGCCGCAATCCCTCCTCCACCACGTCTGCCACCGCGACCTCGCCGGTGCGCAGGCCGGCCCGGACCACGGGCTCGTTGGCCAGCCGGTGCAGGAGCAGGGTGAGGAACTGCGAGGTGGTCTCCTGCCCGGCGACCAACAGGAAGAAGAGCGCGCCGACCACCACGTCCGGCGGGTGCCCGGCCGCGCGCAGCTCGGCGGCCAGACCGCCACCGACGGCCGCGAAGTCCCGCAGTACCCGGTGGAACCGGCCCACCTCGGCGGCGAGCGCCACCTGCCGGTCGGCGTCCAGTGGTGCCCAGAACAACTCCAGTGCGGCGCGGGCGAACTCCTTGACAGCGCCGACCGGCGCGTCCGGCAACTCGACCAGCCGGGCCAGCACCAGCAGCGGCAGGTCGGCGGCGAGGTCCGCGTACAGGTCGACCTGCCCGCCGGCGTCGAGCGCGGCACCCAACCGGGCGACCCGCTCCCGGACCAGCTCTGTGAGCCAGGGCCGCTGCGCGGCCACCCGGGCGGGGTGCAACGCCTCCGCGACGATCGCCCGGATCTGCGGATGGCTGACGCCCGAGTTGTTCGCCAGGGTCGGCGGCAGCCGGAACCGGTGCCCGGCGAGCACCCGCAGCGCGGTCACCGGCATCGGCGTCACCGCGTCCAGCGCGTTGTCCGGCCGGTAGGTGACCGGGTCGGCGAGGACCTGGCGGACCAGCGCGTGCCGGGTCACGACCAGGTGGGTGCCGCCGACGTGGTCCGGCACCCGGGCCACGTCCGGCCATGCAGGGTCGGCCACCTGCGCCCAGCTGCGGAACAGCACCCGGACACGCTAGCCGGAGGCTCCCGGCAGCCCGGCCCGCAGCCGCCAGACGGTGGTGCGCTTCACCCGCACACTCTCCAGCGCCTCCGGCACCGGCACGTCGTACCCGGCCACCTCGTCGAAGCGGTCCCGGGGCAGGAACGCCCGGCCGGGGTCACCGACCAGCGCCGGCGCGCCGGCCCGGGCGGCGCGCAGCAGGAACCTCAGCACCCGGCGGGCCATCGCCTCGCTGTAGAAGACGTCCCCGGCGAGCACCACCTCGGCGTCCCCCGCGTCGCCGTCGAGGATGTCGCCGAACTCCGCGTCGACGCGTACCCCGTTGGCCTCGGCGTTGAGGGCGACCGCCGCCACCGCCAGCTCGTCCACCTCGACGGCCCGCACGGACGCCGCGCCGGCGCGGGCGGCCGCGATGGCCACCAGACCGGAGCCGGAGGCGAGGTCGAGCACCCGCCGGCCGGCGACCAGCTCCGGGTGGTCGATGACGTGGCGGGCGAGGGCCTGCCCGCCGGCCCAGGCGAACGCCCAGAACGGCGGCGGCCGATCGCTGGAGAACTCGCCCTCGGTCAGCTCCCACAGGCCGATCGGCTCGTCTGCCTGGTGCAGCCGCACCTCGGGAACGAAGGGGACCGGGGCCAGCCGGGCGTGCAGCCGGACGAACGTGCTGGAGAGCTCGGACACGGCGTGATTCTCCCAGCGGCCGGCTCCCGGCGTGTCGCGGGGGAGTGGTGACCGGTTCACCACGGTCGGTGAAAACCCACCCCCTCCTTGCCGTCCGGTGCGAACACACCCGTCTGGTCGGCGCGGTGCCCCGCTTCTAGCGTTGCGGGGTGGAGGCAACCGAACGGAGACGGCGGTGGTGACGGTGTGGCGGTATGCGCTGAGGGCAGGGGTGGTGCTGGCCTGTCTGAGCGGGGTGGAGCTGGCGGTGGCCGCCCCGGCACAGGCGGCCTTCACCACCGAGATGAGCGGCCTGCCGGGACGGTTCGCCGCCGGTGAGCAGGTGCGGACGATCTCCGCGGTGGTCTCCCAGACGGATCGGCGCGCCAGGTGCGCGAAGGTGCGCTGGTCGATGGTGCTCAGCGTGCAGGGCGGTCTCCGGCTCGACCAGGTGAAGATGGACCGGGTGGAGGAGACCGGCGACTTTCCGCTGGAGATCCGCACCGAGGGTGACACCGCCCGACTGACCGACCGGCAACTCGACCCGGGCACACTCTGCCCGGGCCGCACTGTCACGGCCCGCTACCGGGTGGCCTTCGCCGAGGACGTCACCCAGGGGCGGGTCACCCTCGCCGCCGAGGCGTACGACGCCAACCTGCGCCTGCTGGCCCGGCAGACCGCCACCCGCTCGGTGGTGGGGGTGGGCGGCGCACCGACCAGCACCCCGAAGCCGACGAAGACCCCGCCGAAGCCCACCGAATCCGCCAGCGCGCCGACCGAGGACGAGAGCACGGCGACGGAGGAGACGGTCGAGGAGTACCCGGCCGACGCCGCGCCACCGGCGGCCAACCGCCCGGTCTCGCAGTCCAGCGCCTTCGGCGTGGTGCAGGTCGCGTTCCTCCTCGGCGGGCTGCTGCTCTTCCTCGGGGTGGGGCTGCTGCTGCGGCTGCGGCACCTGACCCGGGCCGCGGCCGGGGACGCCGACGGGGGCGAGGGTCCCCCGGTGGACCGGCGCTGGGAGCGCCCGGCCGTCGCCGACCCCTGGGGCCGAGCGCACCGTTGATCGAGGGTCGGCGCTGGGAGCCGTCCGGCGGTAGCTGACCCCTGGCGTCGAGCGCACCGTTGATCGAGGGCCGTGGGGCCGGCGGACATCCGCCGGCCCCACGGTGTCACTTCGAGAACGCCTGGAACTCGGCGATCCTGACCTGGCTCCGGGCCGGGCTGGCGGTCGCGCAGTCCGTCGTCGTGGCCGGGTCGTCGTCCTGTTCGCCCGCGTAGTTCGGGCCACCGGTGCACTGGCTCGCCAGCACCTCGAGGCGCAGGTGGGTGGCGAGGGTGGTGGGTACCGCGAACGTCCGAAGGTTGATGTCGCGGCTGTACGCCCGGTACGCCCCGCCGGGGAACGCGTCCCCCGCGCTGGTGTAGATGCGTTGCCAACGCGTCGGATCCGCGCAGTCGGTGGTCGTCGCGTTGCAGGCGGACACCGCGAACGAACGCAGGGCAGTGAGCGCGTTCTGGGCACCGGTGTCGGCGTCGCCGGTGATCGCCGGGCGCAGCATCGCGCTGACGTTCACCCGCTTGACCGTCTGCGGGGCGTCGCCCGGCAGCGCCACGGTGAGCTGCCGGCCGGCGACCCCGTCCAGTGAGGCCCAGTTCGTCGCCTCGGTGTCGTCGACGACCCGGTCCAGGTTGACCCCGTCGCCGGTGACGGTGGCGCCGGACGCCGTGGAGGCGAGGTTGCGGCTCATCCGCAGATCGATGTACCCGTCCTGACCGGCCTTGGCGACCACGCTGAGCCGCTGGTGCCCGAACCCGGGGGCCACGGCGAGCAGGTCGTACGTGCCGGCCACCATCTCCACGGTGTCCGGGATCGGCGTCGCCGGGTCGGTGTCGGCCACCGGCACGGCCCGCGCCTCGTACGCGCCCACGTACACCCGGATCGGCGCTTCGGCGCTGTCCCCGCGCGGGCGCAGGGTGAGCGTCGCGTTGCCACCGCGCGGCGAGGCGAAACTCGGTGTCGGGTCGGTGTCGCCGGCACCGTTGGTGGCGGCGTCCCGGCCCATCCCGGACCGCGCGAACTCGGCCCAGATCAGGTCCTGGTTCGCGCCGCCGAAGCGGAGCAGGTCGGCGGTGAGCATGTTGTCGCGCATGTCGAGCATGCTGACCTGGCTGGCGGCCTGGAGCAGGAACGAGTCGAAGACCAGCTGTGACCAGCGCCGGTTGCCCGGGCACTGATCCGCCACGACCTTGCCCAGCGCGCAGTCGAGCTGCCGTTGCGGGGTGCCGAGGCCGTACCGCTTCACCAGGGCAGAGCGGACCCGGAAGTTGGTGGCGCCCCAGATCTCCCCGTCGGCGTGCACCGCCGGGCCGGCGGTGTTGTAGCCGATGTCGGAGTAGTTGAGCGGGCTGCGGCTCAGGTCGTAGTTGCGGATGCCGCTGACCAGGTTGCCCGTGACGTAGCCGCCGGTGATGAAGGGCGTCTCGCCGGGCGCGCGCAGCCCGTGCTGGAAGAGGTACTCGGCGGCGAGCAGGTCACCCCAGGACTCACCCATCGACCCGCCCTGGTGGCCGCTGATCCCGCTGTCCGGCCCGGCGATCATCCGGTTGGTGATCGCGTGGGTGTACTCGTGACCGATCACCGTCATGTCGTAGTCGCCGTCCACGCACGGCGGGTACGGCCCGCCGGCCTGTGGCTGCCAGAGGTACATGTTGGTGGTCGGCGGCAGCCCGTCGCGCGGGGTGCCCTGGTTGGCGTTGTTCCGGTTGCCGGTCAGCGCGCCCTGCTGGGCGCGGCCCTGCTCGGCGTCACCGCCCAGGCCGGACGGGGTGAGGTTGACCGCCTGGAGGTTCCACGCCGACTCGGTGAAGCCCAGCTGGTACGACCAGTCGTGCATCCGGTTGTGCATGGCGAAGAGGTTGGCGATCGACGCGTCGGCGTCGTTGCGCTGTGCGGAGGTGAACACCGCCGGGTTGCACCGGGCCTGGTGCCACTGATCGGTGAAGGGGTACTCGTAGCGGCGTTCCGGGCTGGTGGGGGCCGGCACGACCGGGGTGTTCGCACCCCAGGACAACACCGTGTTGGCCGAGTTGCCGCGCGAGGTGAAGGTCGGCGTGCCGGTGGCCGCGTCGACGTCCCACGGTTGGCCGGTGGCCGGGTCGCGGAAGGCGGCCTGGCAGCCGGGGGCCGGGTCGCCACACCAGCGCACGCGGGGGTCC
>NZ_QGSY01000148.1 GCF_003857035.1 Micromonospora arida | reverse complement strand
ACCTCGTGGTCCGATGGATCCACCGCCGTACGATCCGTTCCGCGCCCCGGTCCGGCGGATCAAGCCGTCGGAGCCGCCGCCGCGGCGTACCGGGTTCTGGGTGGGGCTCGCCGCGCTCGTGCTGGTGGTGGCCGTGGCGAGCGGCGTCGGCATCTGGGCGATCGCCGGCAGCGAGCAACCCGATCCGTACGCTCCGCCGACCGGCACCTCCACCACGGCGTCCTCCACCGTCGCTCCGGTCGAGCCAGCGTTGAAGCCGTGGGCGCAGGCCTCCCTGTACAGCCCGGAGGAGAAGGCCCTCGCCGTCGCCGCGCCTTCGCTGGTCTTCGTCGAAGCGGTCTTCACCGGATATGTCCGGGACACCAGGACGAACGTCCTTGTGCACCCGCAGCCCGTCTCCTTCATCCGTCGGTGCAGTGGTTTCCTGCTGGCTCCGGACGGCCACGCCGTCACCAACGGATCCTGTGTCAAGCCTGCCGAGGCGCGCGCCCGTTGGCTCGCCGTCGACGCGTTGGCCAGGACGCTCGTACAGGCAAAGCAACTTCCGGCCGGGCAGATCTCCGCGTATGTCGCGGCGAACCTCGGCAAGGTGCGTTTCACAGGCGTCGAGCCGGACGCCGAGCCGACGAGTGCGGTCTACGCTCAGCTCAACCGCGCCAAGGGAAACGCGGTGGCGGAGCCGGCCATCAAGGCCGAGGTCGTCCGGAGCCTGCCTGAAGACAGCGGCAACACCGCACTGATCAAGCTCGCCCGGGGCAATCTGCCTGTGGTGGAGCTCAACCCGTCGGCAAGCCTCGCCGAGGGTTCTCCGGTGCGAATCCTCGCCTACGCGACCTCCGACGTTGCCTTCCGTAACGCCGCGTACCGTCCTCAGTCGAGGAACGTGACGATCACCGGAACGAGCCAGCGCGGGCCGGTCTCGATCTACCTCGTCAACGAGGATCTCGGGCCAGCCTCACACGGGGGCATCGCCCTCGATTCCTCCGGCCGGGTCGCGGGCCTCATCTACCAGGACCAGGCAGCGCCGGACCGCGCCAACCGGGCGATCCTGCCGGCATCGACGATCAGCGCGCTGCTGAGCGAGGCCGGGGTCGCCAACACGCTCGGCGACACCGACAAGGTCTACCGCAGCGGGTTGGACGCGTACTTCAGCGGCGACTCGTCAGGTGCCGTCACGCAGCTCGACAGGGCGGCCGCCGCGACGCCCGACAACCTGCTCGCGAAGGCCTACCGGCAGAACGCCACCGAGCGTCAGCGGTTGGAGAAGGCGTCGCGGGAGCAGTCCAGCAACCTCGTGCTCGTGTTGGTCGGATGCGCTGGCGTGTTGCTCGTCGCCCTCGTGATCCTCGCCGTGCTGCTCATCCGCCGCCGCCACCGGTGACCGCGTGTCACTGATTCTCGCGGATCGGACACATCGGAAATAGGCGCTAAGTCCCCCGTTGATGATCGCCCTCATTGGTCATTCACCCATAACAAATAATCCGTGCCGCCGAGAAGACTAGATGTTCGGCTGAGCCGATTCACCCGGACGGTCGCAACTCCGCGTGCCCGCTTCGGCAGAGTGCCCGCCCCGACCAGATCCAGGCGCTGGCCAGCCAAACCCCTTACTGAGTCAGCGTTTCTCGATTGACAGGCCGCGTGCTGCCAGGTGATGGTGCGTCAGTGCGGCGATCGCTATACTCCGTCTTGTTGCGCGATGGATCTTCATTGTCGTCGATCAAGGGAATGGTCCCGCGAACGCGTCGCTGAAATCGCTGCGAATGGTGGCTTTTCATGGGGGTGGCGAAGGTGGGCGTGTCGGATCGTCGTGTCAGGTGGGCCGGCAGGGACGGCCTCTCGGAGGGGCCAGGGCGATCTGGTGGGCTTCGAGGCGGCTCCCGTCCGTGACGAACCACCCCGCATACTCGCCCCCCTCCTTGCGGCATGACTCCGCTGGCAACACCCTCTCGTCCGGACAGGACACCAAGCCACCGATGATCGACGGGCCGACGGTCCCGGCCATGCCTGCTGTCGACGCCGCGACGCTCCCGCTGATGCGGGCGGTGGAGCAGGTGACCCCCGCCTTCTCGGTGTGCATCGCCGTGCGGGACCGGCCCGAACTCCTGGTGAAGTCCATCCGGAGCGTGCTTGCCGGCACCTTCAGCGACTTCGAGCTCATCGTCGTCGACGACGGCTCGGCAGTCGCCGTGCGGGACGGGTTGGCCGCCGCGGGCCTCCTCTCCGACCGTCGGATCCGTGTCGTCCGCCAGGATCCGACGGGGATCAGCGCGGCGCGCAACACCGCCCTGCGCGTCGCCCGGGGCAGGGTCGTCACAGTGCTCGACTCGGACGACGAGTTGGCACCCGACGGCCTGGCCAGGCTGCACGAGTTCGTCACGCGGACCGGCGCGCGCTGGGTCTACACCGACTACGAGGAGATCGTCGGCGACTCGGCGAAGGTGATCAGGCTCCCGTCGTACCCCGATGCCCGTCGGATGCTCCGGTCCGTGCTGACCCGACCCCGGCTGCCCTTCAAGCACTCGGGCATGACGATCGACCGCCTGTTGCTGAAAGAGCTCGGCGGGTACGACGAGCAGATGTCAATCAAGGTGGATGTCGAGCTGGTGCTGCGCGCCCTCAGCAACGGGGTGCACCTGCAACGACTCGACGAGCCCATCGTTCGATTCCATCGGCACAGCGGCAGCATCAGCCGGCGGCGCGTCGCCGGTCTCCTCGCGTGGCGCAAGATGATCAAGAAGTACAGCCGCCCCCGCATACCGGGTCTTGCGCTGTGCATCGTGACGGTGCGTGCGGTGAGTGAGATCGGCAAATGGGCGGTCACCGCGGCCGGGCGGTGATCCACCGTCGGCGAGCCGCGGAGAAGCGACTCGCCGAATAGCACTATCCACTCCCGACCTTCTGCTTCTCTTCGCGACCGGTCCCATGGCCCAATGCGGGGTTCCGACGCGCCGAAGCAGGAGTTCCAGGCCCGTCGCGACGCGTCGAGGAACTGATCGGGCTATATCAGGAGCACCCGAACCGCCACTAGGCAGGACGCCTTTTCGACGCATAGGGTGCACGTCGCGATCTCCCGACGGGGGCGATGTGGGAAAGGAAGGTCGTGTCCGCGCACACCGAGTTCCTCAAGGCTGTCACGCCACAGCAGAGACCGAGTTTCGACCCCGACCTGGGGGTGATCACGCCCCCCTCCAACGGCATGGCCCGGTCGGTGTTCGCGCGTCCGGTCGCACCTCGGGCCAACTGGCGCCGCCGCTACGTGGCGTGGCTGGTCCTGCTCGACGTACTCGCGGCCCTGGCCGCCAGCCGGACGGTCGTCACCCTGCTGGCCGACGCCGACGCCGGCTTCTGGGACCAGCGGGTACTCGGGAACGTCAGCTCCTTCAGCCTCGCCTCCTTCGTCGGCGTCCCTCTGGGCTGGCTGATCCTGCTCGTCGCCGCCGGGGCGTATGACCAGCGTGCGCTCGGACTGGGCACCGAAGAACTCAAGCGGGTCGCCCGAGCCAGCCTCGCGATGGCCGCCGCTGTCTCGTTCCTGGCGCTCGGCTTCAAGAAGGACCTGTCCCGGGCGACGGTCGCCGCCATCATCATCTTCCTGCTGCTCTACACGCTCGTGGTTCGGTTCGCCGCCCGGGTGGTGCTGCGGCGGATCCGGCGTACCGGGAGGGCATCACAGAAGGTGCTGCTGGTCGGCCGTCTCACCGACGCGCTCGCGGTGCACGAGGTGGTGACCCGTAACTACGGGGCCGGGTTGCACCCGATCGCCATCCACCTGCCACACCATCCCCGCCCGGGCGAGCGGGTGAACGCTCCGGTGCCGGTGTACGTGGGTTGGGACCTGGTTCCGCTGGTCCAGCAACTCGGCGCGGACACCATCGCGGTCTGCGGCCCGGCCAGCCTCGAGTCGTACGAGCTACGCAAGCTCGCCTGGCAGTTGGAGGGCACCGGCCTGGACCTGGTGGTGGTCCCACAGGTCACCGACGTCACGGGTCCCCGCATCCACGTCCGGCCCATCGAGGGCCTTCCCCTGCTCAACGTGGACGAGCCGACCATCTCCGGTCTCTCGTTGTTGGCGAAGAGCGTCCTGGACCGGGTGACCGCGCTTGTCGGCCTGGTGCTGCTGAGCCCGGTGCTGCTCGCCATCGCCCTGGCCATCAAGTTCAACGACCCCGGCCCGGTGATGTTCCGGCAGACCCGGATCGGCCACGAGGGTCGCGCGTTCAAGGTCTGGAAGTTCCGGACGATGTACACCGACGCCGAGCAGCGGTTGGCGGCCCTGCAGCACCGCAACGAGAGTGACGGCCTGCTCTTCAAGATGAAGGACGACCCTCGGGTCACCCCGATCGGCCGGCACCTGCGGGCGCTCTCCCTGGACGAACTGCCCCAGCTGATCAACGTGCTGCGCGGGCAGATGTCGTTGGTCGGCCCACGTCCGCTGCCCACCGAGGACGACGACTACCGCGGTGACGTCCGTCGGCGGCTGCTGGTGCGCCCCGGCATCACCGGCCTCTGGCAGATCTCCGGCCGCTCCGACCTCACCTGGGACGACGCGGTCCGGCTGGACCTGCACTACGTCGACAACTGGTCGCTGGTGTACGACCTCGCCATCCTGTGGAAGACGGCAAGCGTGGTGCTGGCCCGGCGTGGGGCCTACTGACCGATCCGATCACCGGTGTGCCCGCCTGGGCCACAGACACACAGCGACGGGCGGCGGCCGTGAAGGCCGCCGCCCGTCTGGTGTGTCGACTGCCGGCGCGTCCGCGCCGGCCACAGGTCACTTCTTGCCGAGGCTGACGATCTCGGGGACCGAGTCCCGGCGGACCGCGTCGTAGAACGTCTTCGCTCGGGCGTTGTCGGCCAACACCACGCTCTCCGACCCGATCCGGCCGGTGCCCTTGGTGGGGCTGGTCACGAAGGTCATGTTCCCGCCGCGAACACCGCGCATCTGATTCGCCATGTCGAACAGCGACAGCTCCTTGTCCACCGAGACCGAGTTCGAGGTGGCCTTGAGGAAGCTGTTCAACTTGCCGGGGTTGGTGAGGATGCCGCCAGAGGAGGCCTTGTCGATGATGGCGCGGATCACCTGCTGCTGGTGGCGGATCCGGGCGAAGTCACCATCGGCGAACTGCTTGCGCTGGCGCGAGTAGTCGAGAGCCGCCTCGCCATCCATCCGCTGCATGCCCTGCTTGAAGGTGCGGAATGGCTCGTGGATCGAGGTGAAGCTCTTCTCCGAGTTGATGTCCACGCCGCCCAGCGCGTCGATGATCTCCTTGAAGCCCGCAAAATCGATCAACGTCACGTGGTCCACCCGGACGCCTGTGAACTTCTCCACCGTCTGCACCATGAGGGGCACCCCACCCCAGGCGTACGCGGCGTTCACCTTGGCGTCCCGGCCACCGTTGTTGCCGTCCTTCGACTTCGGCACCGAAACCCAGGTGTCGCGGGGGATCGAGATCAGCTGGGCGCTCTTCCGGTCCTTCGGCAGGTGGGCCAGGATGATCGTGTCGGTACGCGAGCCGCTCGTCTTCTCCGGGTCGCGTGAGTCGCTGCCCAGAATCATGATGTTCATGGCACCGTCGACGGTCGCCTGCGGGCGCGACTCCTCGGGCACGCCGTCGAAGGCGTCGACCCGCTCGATACCCGACTCGACCGATCGCAGGTAGAGACCGCCGGCCACCATGCCGCTGCCGCCCAGCACCAGCAGGATCAAGAGGCTGAACAGGGCGATCCGGCGCCAGCGGCGGCGGCGCGGTGGCGCGGCGGCCGGCGGTGTTTCCTCGGTCGGTTGAGGCCCGCCGGCGGCGCCGTAACTCGGTTCCGTCCAGTGCTCCGCTGTATGTTCACGACGTGGCATGGGCGCGATGCTACTGAACGTGGTTTCCTACCGCGTACCCTCGTCCGGCCACGATCGAACGACGTGGGTTCCGAATCGGGCGGTGGCCATCCGCGACTTCTCTCTGCCGGTGGCCCCGTAAAGGTGGTATGAACCTCCGGTGGACGCCACGCAGTTGCGCCGAGCGATCGCCCGTACCCCACTCGCACCCGTCGCCGCATTCCCCAAGCGGCTCGCCCGGGTCGCCCGCCACGACGCCAAGGTGCTGCGCGCCTCGGCCCGGTGGTTGGTCACCTCCCGTGAGCATCACAACTACACGTACGAGCTGACCAAGCTGAGTCGCCACCACCTGACCTGGTTCGTCAGCGTCGTCTGCGACATTCCGGTCCAGCAGGTCCGCGGCTACGTCGCCGAGATCGAGTCCGACGACGTGCTGCGGCACCACATCGAGCAGGCCACCGCCACCGCAGCGCGCCGTGGTCTCGCCGACAAGAACGTCCGCTATGCCCGACGTGTCGGCTGGTACGCGATCGTCCGTGCCACCCGCCCCGCGCACGTCGTGGAAACCGGCGTGGACAAGGGGTTGGGCACCTGCGTCCTCGCGTCCGCCCTGCTACGCAACGCGCAGGAGGGGCACCCGGGCCGGGTCACCTCGCTCGACATCAACCCCGAGGCCGGCTACCTCGCCCGGGTCGCGCCGTGGTCGGAGGTCGTCGACCTGGTGATCGGCGACTCGATCGCCTCGATCGGCGCGCTGGACCGCCCGGTAGACCTGTTCCTGCACGACAGCGACCACAGCCGCGCCCACGAGAAGCGTGAGTTCGACGCCGTGGAGCCCAAGCTCGCCCCCGGCGCGATCCTGCTCACCGACAACGTCACCAGCACCAACGTGCTCGCCGAACACGCCGAACGCACCGGCCGGCGGTTCCTCGCCTACCGGGAGAGCCCGGCCAACCACTGGTACCCGGGCGACGGGATCGGCGTGGCATGGTAGCCGGGTGCGACTGACCTCGATTCACACGTACCCCATCAAGGGTTGTCACCGGCTCGACCACGACGGCGCGTTCGTGCACCCCTGGGGCCTGGCCGGCGACCGGCGCTGGATGGTCGTGGACGCCGACGGGGTCGGCGTCACCCAGCGGGAGACGACCCGGCTCGTCGGCCTGCGCGCCTCCGTGCGCCCCGGAGGTCTGTCGCTGCGCGCCGACGGGCAGCCCGACCTCGACGTGCCCGAGCCGGCCGGCGGCGAACCGGTCGCGGTGCGCACCTTCCGCAGCCGCACGTTCCCGGTCCCCGCGCTGCCGGCCGGCCAGGCGGCCGACGACTGGCTCGGCGCCCTGCTCGGCCGACCGGTCCGACTGGTCTGGCTGGCCCAGCCGACCCGCCACCTGGCCGCCGGCACCCGCGAACACGACACCGGTGACCAGGTCAGTTTCGCCGACGCCTACCCGGTGCTGCTGGCGAACGCCGCCTCCCTCGACGCCCTCAACGACTGGCTGGCCGAAGCGGGCGAGGAACCGGTGCCGATGACCCGCTTCCGACCCAACCTGGTCGTCGACGGTGCGTCGGCCTGGGCCGAGGACGACTGGGTGGGTCGGCGGCTGCGCATCGGCGACCGGATGTTCCAGGCCGCCGGGCCGTGCGACCGCTGCGTGGTGACCACCACCGACCAGGAGACCGGGGTACGCACCAAGGAGCCTCTGCGCACCCTCGGGCGGCACCGCAACGTCAAGCAGAAACTCCTCTTCGGACTGAACCTGGTGCCGCTCGACAGCGGACCCCTGGCGGTGCACGCCCCGATCGCCGTCGCGCCCTGACCGGGCCGCCGACCAGCAATCGGCACCCCACGGTCACCGTCCGTCGATGCTGTCTTAGCTTTGGCTTAGCCCGCTTGTCCGTACCCGACCGGGTCCGGCAGCATCGCCGTCGTGACGGACGGAAGCGCTGTCGACATCAACATCGACCTGGACCATCCTCCAGAGGACCGGCCCGCGCCGTCGTCCGGCGCGAAGCCCTGGCTGGTCGCCACCGGCGTAACGGTCCTCGCGGCGACGCTCGGGCTCACCCTCACCCTGCGCTCCGGCTCCACCCCGGCCTGCGCCGCCGGCCGGACGCTGGCCGCCGCGCCGCCCACCGGCAACGCCACGCACACCGGCAAGGCCACCTTCTACGACTCCAAGGGCGCCGGCGGCAACTGCTCGAACCCGGCCGCCCCGGCCAACCGGCTCTACGTCGCGCTCGGTCCGACGGAATACTCCGCCGGTGCCGCCTGCGGCGGGTTCCTCGACGTCGTCGGGCCCAAGGGCACCGTCCGGGTGCTCATCATGGACCAGTGCCCGGAGTGCGAGCCCGGCCACCTCGACCTGTCCCGCGAGGCGTTCGCCCGAATCGCCGACCCGGTCCAGGGCCTCGTGCCGGTCACCTACCGCGCGGTGGTCAACCCGCCGCTGCCCGGACCACTCACCTTCCGGATCAAGGAGGGCGCGTCGCAGTGGTGGTTCGCCGTCCGCGTCGGCAACCACGGCAACCCGCTGCGGTCCGTCGAGGTCCGGCAGCGTGACAGCGACCCCTGGCAGTCGGCCGCCCGGCAGGACTACAACTACTGGTTGATCGCCTCCGGCGCCGGGCCGGGCCCGTTCACCGTCCGGGTCACCGACGTGTACGGCAACCGGGTCACCGTCGGCGGCATCCGGATGGCACCGGGCCAGGTGCAGAACAGCACGGTCCGGATGTACGCACCCGGCGGCGGGGCGGCCCCACGCCCTACGCCCGCGTCGACCCGACCGCCGAGCAGCCGACCCGCCGTCACGCCGACGCCGACCCGGCGCTCGGTCGAGGTGGCGAGGACGAGCGCTCCGGCCACCGACGCGCCGACCACCAACTCGCCCCGGGCCAACGCCCGGTGGTGCGGGGGCTGACCGCTCAGTCGGCCACCGTCAGATCGAGCCACATCAGAATCTCGTCCCGGTCGTCACCGGGGGCCACCCGCAGCGCGCCCGGCAGCCGGCCGATCTCCCGGTACCCGAGGCGGCCGTAGAACTTGTCCAACCCCAGGCCGTCGCGCACCGTGACGTGCAGCGCCTCGTGGCCCAACGCCCTGCCCAGCCGGGCGGCCTCCATCATCAGCGCCGAGCCGTAGCCGGCGCCCTGGGTGCCCGGGTGGACCATCACCCGCTTCACCACACACCAGTGCGCAGTGAGCGGGAAACGGTTGTCACTGAAGATCAGCATCGCCGCCAGCCGGTCCCCGGAGTAGCCGACCAGCAGCCGGTCCGGTCCGTCGACGATGCCGGCGAAAGTCGGATCGGCGGTGACGTGCACGTCGATGGCGGTGACCGGTGGCACGAAGCCGACCGCCCCGCCGGCGTTGCTGACGTCCACCCAGAGGTCGACGATCTCGGCACGCAGCTGCGGGGTCAGGTCAGGATCGAGGACGAAGCGCAGACTCACGCTCGCCATCGTGACCCAACGACCAGGGCCACGACCCGCGACAGTGACGCGCCCGACAACCGATCCTGGCTCCGACCGAGCCAGGATCCGTCGCCACTCAATGGCGATGTGGGGCCGACGGGATTCGAACCCGCACTGGTGCGGACCTAAACCGCATGCCTCCTGCCGTTGGGCTACGGCCCCTTGAAGCTGTACTCCACCAGCGTCCACGGCCACTCCAGCCGACGCGGCAGTCGCCTGCCTATTGGGAAGCCGGTCGGAGTAACCGCATCAGGATCGTAGACCACCTCGGGCTCCACGAGTGCAGGCCGTCGCTGACCAGCGTATGTAGAGGTCTGGCTGTGGCAATTAGGGCAGAGCAGGCGAAGGTTGCGCGGCCGGTTGTCGAGAAAATCGCCATTGATGTGGTCCACGTGTAGCGTCAATCTGGCACCTTGCCACGTTGACCCGGTGCCGCACACCTCGCAGGTCTCGGGCAGGCCGATTGTCGCCAAGGCGCGTTTGAGGCGGATCCCCGGGATTCGGCGGGAACCGGCCGGCAGCACTACCAGCAACTCTGTGGGGGACATGCGCCGCCAACGCACGCCTCGATTGTGTGCCTGACCAGTGAAGTGCGACGTGTCGATGCCGAACCGCTTGAGCTGCCGGCTGATGTGCGCGTGTGAGCCACCGCTGACGCGTACGCCGAGCAACCGCATCACCTCGGTGATGTTGCGGGCGACGGCGGCAGCGGCGGCCAGCGCTTCGGGCGTGTACTTGTATCGAACCACTGACGGACCGTAGCGATCCGGTACGACAGGTCAGTCCAGGCCGAGGTCGCGGCGGAGCTTGGCGACGTGCCCGGTGGCCTTGACGTTGTAGAGCGCCCGCTCGACCTTGCCGTCGGCGTCGATCACGAACGTCGAGCGGATCACGCCGGTGACGGTCTTGCCGTAGAGCTGCTTCTCGCCGTACGCGCCGTAGGCGGTCAGCACCGCCTTGTCCGGGTCCGACACCAGCGGGAAGGTGATGGCGTCACGCTCGCGGAACTTCGCCAGCTTCTCCGGCTTGTCCGGGGAGATGCCGACGACCTCGTAGCCGGCGGCCTGGAGTGAGGCGAGCGAGTCGCGGAAGTCGCAGGCCTGCTTGGTGCAGCCGGGGGTCATCGCGGCCGGGTAGGCGTACAGGACGACCTTGCGACCGCGCAGGTCGGCGAGGGAGAGCTGGTCGCCGGTGTCGGTGGCGAGGGTGAACTCGGGCGCGGGGTCACCGGGGGAGAGGCGGTCGGGCGAGGTCATGGCCTCGACCCTACCGCCGTGCCGGCGAGCGCCGCCGCCGGCGCGACGCGTCGGCGTGTGGGGTACGGCGCGGGTCGGCGGGGCCTGACCTGGAGTGATCAAGCCCATGGGTTGTTGCCAGAGTCTGGCAACAACGATGCTTGGGAAATAGGCTGACCCACGCCGGCCCGGTCGGGCCCGCTGACGCGTGGGAGGTCGCGTGGAAACACTGGCGATGCACATCTCGAACGGGATCATCGACGGTCCCGTCGCAGCGATCTTCGCGGCGCTCGCACTGGCCGGGCTCACCGCCTGCGTTCTGCGCGGACGGCGCGACCTGGACGACCGGCTGGCACCGATGGCCGGCCTGGTGGCGGCGTTCATCTTCGCCGTCCAGATGCTCAACTTCCCGATCTTCACGGCCGGCGTGAGTGGCCACCTGCTCGGTGGCGCGCTCGCCGCCATGCTGGTCGGCCCGTGGGTCGGCGCGCTCTGCGTGTCCGTGGTGCTGGTCGTGCAGGCGTTGGTCTTCGGTGACGGCGGCGTGGCGATGCTCGGCCTCAACATCACCAACATGGCGCTGCTCGGCACCGCCGCGGCGTACCTGCTGATCGCCCTGATGCTGCGAGTGCTGCCCCGGACGCGCGCCGGCCTGGCGGTGACCGCGTTCGTCGCCGCGATGCTCAGCGTGGTCGTCGCGTCCCAGGGCTTCGTCGTGCAGTACTGGCTCGGCGGCACCACCGACCTGGGCAGCAACCTGGCCGGCCTGGCCGGCACGATGGCCGGAACCCACCTGCTGATCGGCATCGGCGAGGGCCTGATCACCGCGACCACCGTGCTCACCGTCGCGAAGGTGCGACCCGACCTGGTGTACGCGCTGCGCTCCCTGCGCACCCCCACCACCCCCGCTGTCCCGGTCTCCGGAGGTGTCCGATGAAGAACCGTTCCTGGGCCTTCCTGGCCGGCGGCCTGCTGGTCGCGCTGCTGCTCGCCGGCGTGGTCAGCAACTACGCCTCGTCCCACCCGGACGGGTTGGACTCCTCGCTGCTCAAGGGCTGCACCGTCGACGCCGACGACAACATCGTCGGCGGCAGCTGCCCGGCCCAGCAGGCGAAGGACCATGAGTTGGCCGACAGCCCGCTCGCCGACTACGGCGTACGGGGCGTGCGGAACAGCTTCGTCTCCACCGGCCTCTCCGGGGTGCTCGGGGTACTGGTCACCTTCGCGGTCGGGGCCGGCGTGTTCTGGCTGCTGCGCCGTCGGGGCGGCACGCCGACCGACGCTGACGCGGCGACGCCCACTGGGGACGCCATGCCCGCCGAGGATGACGCGGCGACGCCGCGCGCCGCCACGACAAGCTGAACAGGGGTACGCGGATGGGGGCCGGTCACGGGCACGTGCTGTACCGCGAGTCGGACTCGCCGGTGCACCGGCTCCCGCCCGAGGTCAAGATCGTGGCGATGGTGGTCTTCACCCTCGCCGTGGTGGCCACTCCACGCGAGGCATTCTGGGCCTTCGGCGCGTACGCCGTGCTGGTGGCGGTGGTGGCGGCGCTGGCCCGGGTGGGGCCGCGGTGGTTGCTCAGCCGAGCGTTGATCGAGCTGCCGTTCGTGCTGTTCGCGGTCGCCCTGCCGTTCCTCGGCAGCGGCGACCGGGTCGAGGTGCTGGGCCTGCGGCTGTCCGAGGACGGGTTGCACGGCGCGTGGAACATCCTGGCCAAGGGCACCCTGGGGGTGCTCGCCTCGCTGCTGCTCGCCGCGACCACCACCACCCGGGACCTGATCGTGGGGCTGGACCGGCTGCACTGCCCGCAGGTGCTCACCCAGATCGCCACGTTCATGCTGCGCTACCTCGACGTGCTGGTCGGCGAGGCGCGGCGGATGCGGGTGGCCCGGATCTCCCGGGGTGACGACCCGCGTTTCCTGTGGCAGTTGCGCGGCTTCGCCGCCGGGATCGGGGCGTTGTTCCTGCGCGCCTTCGAGCGCGGCGAGCGGGTCTATCTGGCGATGCTGTCCCGGGGCTACACCGGGCGGATGCCCGCCGTGTGGCAGGGCGAGGGTGCGGCGAGCGCCGGTCAGTGGCTGGTCGCGGCGACTGTGCCGGTGTTGGCGGCCTCGATCGCCGCCACCGCCGTCGTGCTGTCATGATCGGTGTCGTGCAGACCGCTGTCTCGCTGGACGTTCGGGGTGTTCATTTCGCGTACCCGGACGGGCACGTAGCCCTTCAGGGGGTCGACCTGAACGTGCCGCGGGGTGACCGGGTGGCGCTGCTCGGGCCCAACGGCGCCGGCAAGACCACGCTGGTGCTGCACCTCAACGGCATCCTCACCCCGACCGAGGGGAGCGTGAGCGTCGGCGGGCTGACGGTCACCCCGGATCGGGCCACCCTGGCCGAGGTTCGCCGCCGGGTGGGCATCGTCTTTCAGGACCCGGACGACCAGTTGTTCCTGCCCACGGTGGCGGAGGATGTGGCGTTCGGGCCGGCGAACCTGGGTCTGCGGGGGGCCGAGTTGGCCACCCGGGTGGACGAGGCGCTCGCCGCGGTGGGGATGGGTGAGCACCGGGACCGGGCCCCGCAGCACCTGTCGTTCGGGCAGCGCCGCCGGGTGGCGGTGGCCACCGTGCTCGCCATGCACCCGGAGATCCTGGTGCTCGACGAGCCGTCGTCGAACCTGGACCCGGCGGCCCGTCGGGAGCTCGCCGAGATCCTGCGCGGCCTGCCGGTGACCCTGCTGATGGTCACGCACGACCTGCCGTACGCGGCGGAGCTGTGCGAGCGCTCGGTGATCCTGGACAACGGCCGGATCGTCGCCGACGCCCCCACCAGCACCCTGCTCAGCGACGCCCCCCTGCTGGCAAGACACCGCCTGGAGCTTCCCTACGGGTTCACCCCGCAGCCGTAGACCCACTCTCGACGGTCTCCACCCGGGGTGCCGCCGCTGTGGTGCGCGAGGTGGCGTGCAGGCGCAGGATGCCGGCGGCTGTCGCGCCGGCGCCGGTGATCAGGAAGAGCGCCACCATTACCCTGGCGGCCGCGGGTGACCAGGGCACCGGGGCGATGGCGCGGGAGAACACGGCGGCGTTCGACGCTCCGGCGAAGAGCGCCAGGCAGGTCCCGGCCAACGCGACCACGAAGTCGGCGGCCGGGCGGCGGCTCAGCGCGTACCACCCGGCGGCGATCGCGCCGAGGCCGGTGAGCAGGGACCAGATCTGCCCGGAGAGCAGCCCGACCAGCACCCCGCCCACGCCCCGGGCGCCGGCGTCCAACTCCCGTCCCACCGGGTACCCGACGGCCAGCGCGCCGCCGACGATCAGCAACACGCCGAGCGCGGACAGAGCGCGGGCGCCGGCCGGGGCGGTGGCGGCGAACAGGCCGAGCGCGCCCACCGCGAGCAGACCCACGATGGTCACGGCCCACCAGGTGTACGCGTCCGGCGGCGGCACCCAGTCCAGCGTGCCGCCGATCACCACCGGGTCGGTGCCGTCGCGCAGCGGGATCGTCCAGTCCCGGACCCGGTGCTCGCGGTCCGGTGCGGCGCGTACCGCGGCCGGTGGTGCCGACTCCTGCCACAGCGCGCGCTGGTCGTGCCAGCGCGCCGTGGTGCCGTCGTCGATCCGTTGCCAGGAGGGTGCGGCGGCCGGGTCCGCCTCGGCCGGGAGCGAGGTGTCCCCGGCGATGGTGCGGTTCAGGTACGTGGCGGGGGAGTGGCTGTTCTCGAAGACCCCGTCCGGCCCGACGCGCAGGTACGGCTCGCCGGAGTAGCCGATGACCTCGATGGTGCGGCCGGTGCGGTTGGTCAGTTCCAGTCGGGCGCCCGCCTCGATGACGCGTACCTCAAGCCCTGGCCGCGCGGGTGCGACCCCGGTGGTCCGGGTGCGGTAGTCGGTGCCGTCCGGTGCGTCCGCGCCGTGCGCGGCGGCGGGCGCCGCGCTGATCACTGTCGCCAGGCCGGCTGCGGCGGCGATCAGGCCGGCGCGGCCCAGCAGGCTACGGATCACTTGCCGGCCGCCGCCACGGCCGCGGTGAGAGCGTCCGGGGTGGGGTTCTCGACGGGTTGACCGTTGACCTTGACGGTCGGCGTGCCGGTGACGTTGCTCTGGCTGGCGTCTTCGGTGACGTGTTCGGTCCAGCTCTTGTACGTGCCGTCCTTGACGCAGCTGCCGAAGGAGCCCTGGTCGAGGCCCACGCTGGTGCCGATGTCGATGAGCTTGTCGTCGGTGAGCCCCGCGCTGCCCTCCGGCGGCTGCTGGGCGAAGAGCGCCTTGGCGTACTCGTGGTACTTGCCGCCCGCCGCCGCGCAGCCGGAGGCGGCCGAGGAGCGGGTGGAGTAGTCGGTGGTGGAGAAACGGTTGAGGTACGCGACCGGGTGGTAGACCACCTTCGCCTTGTTCTCGGCCACCAACTGTTCGAGCGTGGATCCGCTGGTCTGCTCGAACTGCTTGCAGGCCGGGCAGAGGAAGTCCTCGTAGACGTCGACGGTGACCGGCCCGCCGCCGGTGACGATGCCGGTGCCGGCCGCGTTGGCGCCGGGTGGGGTGGTGAAGTTGTCGGAGCGCTGGTTGGACCAGACGGCCCACCCGACGACGCCCGCGATGACCAGGACGACGACCGCGGCGGCGGAGACCCAGATCGTGCGGCGGCGGCGCCGTTCGCGGGCCAACTGCTCGCGGACCACCCGGGCGGCGTCCCGCTGCCCCTTGCGACTACTCATCCTCGTCCTCCACAACGGGTTCGCCGGACACCCATCCGTCCACCGATACCGGCGTACGAGGCCAGATCAGCAGAAATCCGGCCAGAACCAAGAATCCCAGGTCCCGGAGGATCTCCGGGAGGTAACTGGGTGCCTGCCCCGCGGCGAGCTGCCCGCCGCTGCCGAAGCAGCCGCAGTCGATGGCCAGCCCACGCGTCCAGGCCGAGGCGATCCCCGCGATGAAGACCACCAGCAGCGCGGCGGACACCCCGGCGACGAGCCGGGTGGCCAGCCCGAGCAGCAGCAGCACGCCCAACGCCAGCTCGACGAAGGGCAGCGCCGCGCCGATCACGGTCGCCACGTCGTACGGCATCACCTGGTACGCGTTGACCGCCCGCCCGGAGGCGGCGAGGTCGCTGACCTTCGACGCGCCGGCGACCAGCCACACGGCGGCGAGGCCGAGTCGGGCCGCGATGCCGAGCCACGGGCGGACCAGGGGCCAACGGTGGCCCCGGGTGGAAGGTGCTGTCACGCTCATTTGTCGTCCCGTCCGCGCCGGAAGTTCCGCGCTCAGCCGGCCAGGGCGTCGCCGACCGCCTCGACCAGGTCGTCTCGGGCCCGGGCGACCCGGGACCGGATGGTGCCCACCGGCACCCCTTCGACGGCGGCGGCCTCGGCGTACGACAGGCCGAGCAGTTGGGTGAGCACGAACGCGGAACGCCGCTCGGGGCCGAGGCGACGGACCAGGTCGGCGGCGCCGAGCTGGCCGGCCGGGTCCGGGTGCGGTCGGTCGGTGTACGCGTTCGCCGTCAGGCGCTCGTCGAGCCGCCGCCGCCGAACGACAGTGCGCAGGTGGTCGGCGCAGGCGCGCCGGGCGATGCCGAGCAGCCAGGTGCGGGCGCTGGAGCGGCCCTCGAAGGCGGGGAGGGCCCGGAACGCCCGCAGGTAGGTCTCCTGGGTCAGGTCGTCGGCGCTGTCCGGGTCGACCAGGGCGGCGGCGAACCGCCAGACCTCGGCCTGGGTCAGCCGGACGAACGCCGCCTGGGCGGCGGGGTCACCGTCGCGGGCGGTCAGCGCCCACTCGGTTGCCGGGTCCCGGGCGACCTCGTCGACCGGCTCTGCCGGACCGGCGGCACCGGAGTCACGCGGGACAGGGATCACGACACACCAGGTTACGCGGCAGTCGGCGGCGCGTCAGGGCCGTTCGGCCCTTGGATGGTCTGCGCCACGTCGGGAACTTTTCCCCGACCCGGGCCGACTACCAGTTCATGACGTGCGACCACAGAAGCGACCACCCCCCTCGGGTCGCCGAATGGGACACCCATCGGCGACCATGGCCGGCATGACTGTCGCCCCCCGCCGCTGGGCCGCCAGGCTGGCCGCAGCCGCCGGCCTCCTGGTCACCGTCGTCGCCTTGTTGATTGCGCCAGCCACCTCCGCCAGCGCCCACGCGGTGTTGGAGAGCAGCAGCCCGGCCGCCGCCTCCATCGTGCCGAGCGGGCCGTCCGAGGTGGTCCTCACGTTCAGCGAGTCGGTCCGCAAGGTGCCCGGCAAGATCCGCGTCATCGCGCCGGACGGTTCCCGGGCCGACCGGGGTGAACCGTCGTTCAGCGGCGGTGTGGTGACCATTCCGGTGGATCCGGCCGGCGCCCGCGGCACCTACCTGGTCAGCTTCCGGGTGATCTCGGCCGACAGCCATCCGGTCTCCGGGGCGTACACCTACTCGGTCGGCGCACCCTCGACCCCACCCGTCGACTCCGGCACGGACAGCCGCGCCAACCCGGTGGTGGGCACGGCGGTGAAGGTGGCCCGCTTCCTCGGCTACGCGGGCCTGGTGCTGCTGGTCGGGCCGGCGCTGGTGCTCGCCGCGCTCTGGCCGCGACGGCTCTCCCGGCGGGGGCCGACCCGACTGGCCTGGACCGGCCTCGGTCTGGTTGCCTTCGCCACCCTCGCCGACCTGTGGTTGCAGGTGCCCTACACGGCCGGTGGTGGTCTCCTCGACGTCACCGGCGAGGGGTTCGGCAGTGTGTTCGGCAGCGCCTTCGGCGCCGCCCACCTGGTCCGACTCGGCCTGTTGGCGGCGTCCGTCTTCCTGCTCCGCCCGCTGCTGGCCCGGCCCGCCGGCCGCGCGGACGCGATCATCCTGGCCGTGCTCGGCGGCGCCGCCCTGCTGACCTGGCCGCTGGCCGGGCACGCGGCGGCCTCCCCGGCGCCGGCGGTCTCCGTGGTGGTCGACGCGGTCCACCTGGGCAGCATGGCGGTCTGGCTGGGCGGTCTGCTCATGCTCGCCGTCTTCCTGCTGCGCCAGGCCGACGAGCGGGAGCTGGGCGCGATCCTGCCGATCTGGTCGCGCTGGGCGGCGCTCGCCGTCTCGGCGCTGCTGCTGGCCGGCACCGTCCAGGCGCTGATCGAGGTGGCCACCCCGCAGGCGCTCTTCGACACCACGTACGGGCGCTTGCTGCTCGCCAAGATCGGCTTGTTCGCGCTGGTCATCGCCGTGGCGGCGTACTCCCGGAAGTTGGTGCGCAGCCGCGTCGCGGCGCAGCGCCCGGTGCCGGTGCGCCGGGCGGTCCTGGTGGAGTTGGCAGTCACCGTGGTGGTGCTGGCCGTGTCCGCCACGCTCGTGCAGACCACTCCCGCGCGTACCGCCGCGGCCGGCCCGTCCGCCGGGTCCGAGTCCGGCCTCTTCAGCACCCGGCTGTCCAGCCCACTGCTGACGGTCGAGGTGGAGGTGAGCCCGGCCGAGCGGGGCAACAACTCGGTGCACCTGTACGCGTACGACAAGGCCAACCAGCCGCTGCTGGTCGCGGAGTGGAAGGCGACGGTCGCGCTGCCCTCGGCCGGGATCGAGCCGATCGAGGTGCCGTTGCTCCGGTTGACGGACAGTCACGCCTACGGCGACATCAGCCTGCCGACCCCCGGCGAGTGGCAACTGAAGATCACCGCCCGAACGACCGACATCGACCAGGCCACGGTGACCGCCACCGTGCCCATCCGTTAGAGAGGCTCGCGAAACCCATGACCCGACTCCGGCGTACCGCAACCGCCGCTGCCGCCCTGGCGTTCACCGCCGCCGCCACCGCTGTGCTCGGCTTCGCCGGACCGGCGTCCGCACACGTGACGGTGAACCCGAAGGAGGCGACCCAGGGCGGCTACGCCCGGGTGGCGTTCCGGGTGCCCAACGAGAGCGACAGCGCGTCGACCACCAAGCTGGAGGTGGTGCTGCCGGAGAACGCGCCGGTCGGCTCGGTGTCGACGATGCCGGTCCCCGGCTGGACGGTCGCCACGGAGAAGCGCAAGGTGGATCCGCCGATCGAGGTGCACGGCAGTCAGCTCACCGAGGCCGTATCCAAGATCACCTGGACGGCTTCCGGTGACGCGGGGGTGAAGCCGGGTCAGTTCCAGGAGTTCCCCGTCTCGCTGGGGCCGCTGCCGCAGGTCGACTCGATGGTCTTCAAGGTCCTGCAGACCTACTCGGACGGCAACATCTCGCGGTGGATCGACGAGCCGGCGCCGGGTGCCGAGGAGCCCGAGAACCCCGCTCCGGTGCTCACCCTGGCCGCCGCCGCGGCGCCGTCGGGTTCGGCCACGCCGACCGCAGGCGTCGCCTCGCCCGACGACGATGACGACGACGACGGCAACGGGCTCGCGGTCGGCCTCGGTGTGGCCGGTCTCGTCGCCGGTCTTGCCGGCCTGGTGCTGGGCGGGCTTGCGTTCGCGCGTACCCGCCGGGAGCCGGTCGCCAAGGCCTGACCCTGTTTCACCCGCTGGCCCGTTTCACCCGCTGGCCCGCCGGATCATCCGGCGGGCCAGCGTGCTTTCCGGAGTCAGTGCCGACCGTGCCGTGGATATCCCCTGATCAGGCGGTGTACGTCGGTAAGGTCGGCCGGGTATTTGGCTACGGAGGGGGACGGTGCGGATGCGGTTCGTGCGGATGATCGCCGGAGTGCTGCTGTTGGTCGTGGGAATTCCGGCGCTGTTCGCCGGTGGCGGGCTGTGGCTGGTGACCCGGCACGCCGACCCCGGCGGGGCCTTCGTCGCCCGTTTCGAAACGGTCCGCACGCCCGGTCACGCGATCGTCGTCACCGACCTCGACCGGTTGCTGCGGCAGGATGCGCCCTTCGCGCGTACCGCGCAGACCCGGCTGCGCCTGGACGCCCGCAGCACGGGCGGGCCGGCCTTCGTCGGATTGGCGCCCACCGCCGAGGTGCGTGGCTGGCTGGAGGCGGTGCCGCACGCCACGGTCCGCCGGATGGCGCTGGCCCGAGGTCCGCTGCCGGTCCGGCTCGATCCGGCCGGACCGGCCGCCGACACCCCGGGCGTCGCGGCGGCCGACGGGCCGTTCACACCGCTCGGCCGGCCCTTCTGGGTACGCGAGGGGATCGGCTCGCTGGAGTGGAGCGCGGACGACCTCGCCGGCGAACCCATGAGCCTGGTGGTGATGCGCACCGACGGCGAGGCCGACCTGGCCCTGGACCTGCGCGCCGAGTTGCGGGCCGGGTGGACCGGCCCAGCCACCTGGGGTCTGCTGACCGTCGGCGTGCTGCTGGTGGTGTGCGCGGCGCTGCTCCTGCTGCGGCCGCTACGGCCACGCGAAGTGATCTTCGTTGTCGAGCCGGATCAGGTGCCGGTGCTCGCCGGCCGGCTCGGGGTCACCTCGCTGAGTGGCCTGGGCCTCCGGCAACCCGATCCGACCCCACCGTTGCCGGCACGACAACTCGCCCCGGTCGGCTCCAGGGCTCCGGAACCCGCCCGGCCGGCGATCGGCGCGGCCCGCGCGGCCACCCTCGCCGACCTGGACGAACCGGTCCGGCTGCCCCGCCCGCCGGAGGTGACGCTGAGTCTCGCCTGGCCGCCGGCCGACGTGGACGAGCCCACGGCCCGGCCGGTGGCGACCGCACCGGGCGACGAGCCGGCCCGTGGCGGCCCTGTCGGGTGACGGCCCGGCTGGTGGCGGTGGGTGAGACGGCGAGTGGCCCTCCGCGCTGCCGACGCGGAGGGCCACTCTCACCGGGGGATCGGTGCTACCCGAGCGACGCTTGAGGTAGATGAGGACAGGTTAGCGCCGAACGTGGTTACTCGGGAGGTCTGTCCAATTGGTGCGATTTTCCGCATCCAGCCGCGAGCGAACCGGCAACGCCACCAGCAGCAGCAGGCTGAGCAGCACGTAGGTGTTCTGCACGACGAAGTCCACCGGGTCGTGAGTGCGGACCGGTCCCGCGCCCCAGGCCTGGAACGTCACCACGCCGTAGATGGTCACGGCAGTGATGCCCAGCGCGAGCCCGGCCAGCCACCGACGCCGGCGTGCCTCGTCCGGGCGGTCCGCGCTCAACGCCGCGTCGGCGAGCAGCACCACCGCCGGCACGAACCAGTAGATGTGGTGGGTCCAGGTGATCGGGCTGGCCAGGGAGCCGACCAGGCCGGTCAACGTCAGGCCCGTCAACGGGTCACCGGCCCGCGCCGCGCGGGCGGCCCGCCACAGCCCGTAGCCGGCGACCGCGGCGACCAGCAACAACCAGAGCAGCCGGTCCGGCTTCTCCGGCTCGGTGAACCGGCTGAGCAGGCCGAACAGCGACTGGTTGCCGACGATGTCGGTGCGTCCCACCCGCTCGGTGGTCCACAGTTCATGCGTCCAGAACCGCCACGAGTCACGTGGGGCGATCGCCGCCGCGAGCAGGGTCGCCGCCGCCGCGGTCGCGCTCGCCACCGCCGCGGCCCGCCACCGACGGGTGGCCAGCAGGTACACGATGAAGATGCCGGGAAAGAGTTTGAGCGCCGTCGCCAGCCCCACGCCCACCCCGGCCCAGCGTCGCGCCTGCGGTACCGCGAACAGCAGGTCGGCCAGGATCAGCACGACCAGCAGCATGTTGATCTGGCCGAAGGTGATCGTCTCGCGGATGCTCTCCACCGCCAGCACCAGCAGCACGGCGGCGATCAGGGTGAACCTTCGGGGCAGGTCGTGTCGGGCGATCACCGGCGCCACCAGCCACCGGGTGGTCAGCACCACGGCCAGCACGGTGAGCGCCGTGAAGATCGCCACGGTGGCGCCGAGCCGCAGCAGACCGAACGGCCACAACAGCAGCGCGCTGAATGGTGGGTAGGTGAAGTACAACTCGCCCTGCACCCGGTCGGGCTGCACGTAGTCGTAGAGCGGGTGGCCGACGCGCCACCAGTCCATCGCGGACATGTAGATCTTGAGATCGAAGAAGTTGTGCACGAGGCCGGGCAGGTACAGCGCTGGCAGCACAGCCCCGAGGGCCACCACCGCGACCAGGCGACGGACCGTACGGCCGCCGGGATCGTCTTCGGTGACGGCGGGCGGTGCGACGGGTTCTGCTGGCACCCCGAAACCCTAGCGGGCCGGTCCGCCGAGAGCGCGCAGCCGCGAGGTGTGGGCTGCGCGTAGGCTGTCCCGGTGGCTGATCTCCTCGTCTGGATCGACTGTGAGATGACTGGGTTGGACCTCGGCAGGGACAAACTGATCGAGGTTGCGGCACTGGTCACCGATCCCGACCTCAACGTGCTGGGTGACGGTGTCGACGTGGTCATCCACGCCGACGAGGCGGCACTGGAGGGGATGCCGGAGATCGTGCAGACCATGCACGCCAAGTCCGGCCTCACCGAGGAGGTCCGTCGTTCGGCGGTCACCCTCGCCGAGGCCGAGGACCTGGTCCTGGACTACGTCCGCACCTTCGTCAAGGACCCGCGTACGGCTCCGCTCTGCGGCAACTCGATCGCCACCGACCGGGGCTTCATCGCACGGGACATGCCCCGCCTCGACGCGCACCTGCACTACCGCATGATCGACGTGTCGTCGATCAAGGAACTCTGCCGCCGCTGGTACCCCCGGGTGTACTTCGGTCAGCCGCAGAAGGGTCTCGCGCACCGGGCACTGGCCGACATCCGGGAGAGCATCCGCGAGTTGGAGTACTACCGGCGCACCGTCTTCGTTCCGCTGCCCGGCCCGGATGTCGAGACCGCCAAGGCCATCGCCGCCGAACTCTGACCGCGGCCGCGCTGACCGGCAACCCGCTGGACGTGCCTGGCTGTGGTGTGGCTATTATTGTTCCGCACCCCGCCCGGAGCGTTCAACCGGGCGACGGCGGCATGGTGGCTGTAGCTCAGTTGGCAGAGCACCGGGTTGTGGTCCCGGTTGTCGGGGGTTCAATTCCCCTCAGTCACCCAGTTGGTTTCACTGCTCAGGCCCCCTCCTCGGAGGGGGCCTGAGTCGTTGTGGGGCGAGATGGGGGACGACGCGAAAGCCCCCTCCGAGGAGGGGGCTTTCGTCGGCTGGCTCAGGCGGTCGGCGTGGGGGACGGGGTGACCGTCCCGTCCGGCGTCGGGGTGGTGGCGTCCGGGTCGGCCGGAGGCTCGTACGGAAGGGCGCTGCCCTTGACGTACTCGTCCCAGCTCATGTTCCAGTCGGTCCAGCCGTTGCCGTTCTGCAGCTTGCGCTCGGTGCCCTTGACCGTGATCGGGTCGCCGATCTGGGTGTTCTTGAAGAGCCAGTCGCCGTTGGCCATCGACACGTTCACGCAGCCGTGCGACACGTTCGTGGTGCCCTGCTGGCCCTCGGACCAGGGCGCCGCGTGGATGAACTCCCCGCCCCAGGTGAGGCGCTGAGCGAAGTCGATCTTGGTGCGGTAGCCCTCCTCGGGGCCCAGCTCCTCGAACGTGTCGAAGACCGTCTTGCGCAGCTTCTCGATCACGACCATGGTGCCGCTGGACGACGGGGTGCTCTTCTTGCCCAGACTGACCGGGATGGTCTTGATCACAGAGCCGTTGCGGGTCACCGTCATCCGCTTGGTCTTGTTGTCCACCGTCATGACCACCGCCGCGCCGATCTTGACGTCCACCGAGAGGTCGGCGCGGCCGTACCAACCCGCGCCCATCGGCAGGCCGCCGGCCTGCACCCGGTAGGAGACCTTGCTGTCGGGCTTCCAGAACTCCTTCGGCCGGTACCGGATCTCGGTGGGGCTGACCCAGTGCCAGATCCCCTCCTGCGCCGGGGTCGAGGTGACGGTCATCCGGCGCTGCACGTCGTCGCGGTAGTCCTCCGGGATGGCCCGGCTGAACTTCACGATCAGCGGCATGCCCACCCCGACCACCTGGTTGTCGCCGAGGAAGCTGCTCACCCGTACCTGATTGCCGGGCTTGGCCATTGTGGTGAAGGTGCTCGTCGCGGTGGCCGGACGTCCGTCGTCGCCCTTGGCGGTCACGGTGGCCGTGTAGCTCGTGCCGTAGGCCAGCGCGCCGGTCGGCAGCCACGACTTGCCGTCCTTGGCGAGGGCGCCCTCGACCGCCTTGCCGGCGGTGTCCTTCAGCTCGACCGCGGTCTCCACGGCGTCCTTCGTGGTGAAGGTGATGCCGGTGGACGCCGGCACGTCCTTGGCGTCGGCCGCCGGCTCACTGATCGTCGCGGCGGCCTTCGGTGCCGGGTTCTCGCCGCCGCCGTGCCACGAGGACGGCTTGCCGCCGTCGCCGTCGGTGCAGGCCGAGGTGAAGGCCAGCGCCACGGCGAGAAGCCCCGCCGCGAACACGCGGCGTCGCCCACCGGGCCTGATCAGCTGGTCCTGGCTAGCTCGCATGAATTCCCTCACAGTTGTGGTCGCTGCCCCATCGTCTCTTACTGACGCGCCAGAGCCGGCCCCGGTTGCCGAGGGTGAACCGAAACACGCCATCAATAGTGGCCGGATCCTGCTAGCATCCGGCGTTTCGTGAGCCTGGTTCGTCTACATACCGGGATTGCGGGGGTCGCCGCGCTGTCATCGAGCGGCGGGAGTGCAAGGGTACGCCGGCCCGGCCAACGGCCGAGCCGGCGCAACGAGGTCGACGGCTCAGACCGCCGGGCCGGCCCCACCACTGGGCACCGGCAGCGCGCTGCCCTTGACGAACTCCGACCAGCTCACGCTCCACGCCGTCCAGCCGTTACCGGCGGCGATCCTGCGCTCGGTGCCCTTGATCGTGATCGGGTCACCGATCCGGGTCTTGTCGAACAACCACCTGGCGTTCGCCATCGACACGTTCACGCACCCGTGCGAGACGTTCTGCCGCCCCTGCACGTGCTCCGACCAGGGCGCGGCGTGGATGTACTCACCACCCCAGGTGAGCCGCTGGGCGAACTGGATGTCGGTCACGTAGCGGTTGGCCGGATCCGGGTCGTCGCGGGTGTCGAAGACAGTGGCTTCCTTCTTCTCCATCACCACCATCGTGCCGCTCGACGACGGTGTGCTCTTCTTGCCCAGGCTCACCGGGATGGTGCGCACCGGCGCGCCGTTCTCGTACACCGTCATCTTCTTGTTGGCGTTGTCGACCTTCATCTCGAACGACCGGCCGATCTTGGCGGTGGCCTTGCGGTCGACGTCGCCGTA
The DNA here is from genome assembly GCF_003857035.1 of Micromonospora arida. Lineage (GTDB taxonomy): Bacteria > Actinomycetota > Actinomycetes > Mycobacteriales > Micromonosporaceae > Micromonospora > Micromonospora arida. The sequence continues at coordinate 63,596 of NZ_QGSY01000148.1, read as the reverse complement.
CCTGCCGTTGCTCAGCGGCACCCCCGCCAGGGCGATCCGCACGGTGATGGTGGTGCCCGGCTTCCAGTACTCCGGGGCCCGGTAGTAGGCCTGGGTGCCATTGCTGACCCAGTGCCACGCGCCCGGCTGCGGCGGGTCGGTCCGGACGAACATCCGCTTCTGCACCGCCGCCCGGTCCTTCTTCGGGATACCCGGGTGGAACTCGGTGACCACCGGCATGGCCACCCCGTAACTCTTGTCGTCGAAGAGGTACAGGCCCGAACCGATCGTCGACTTCGGCTTGGCCATCGTGGTGAAGCTGCTGGTGCCCTGGCTGCTCGTGCCGTCCGACGCGCTCGCCGTCACCGTGGCCGTGTAGCGGGTGCCCCACTTCAGCGGAGCGGACGGCACCCAGGCCGAGCCATCGGTACGCAGCTTGCCCTCGACCGAGCCACCGCCGTCCGCCGTCAGGGTGACCGCCGAAACCTTCCCGCCGTCCGGGAGTTTCGCGCTGATCTCCGTGCTCACCGGCCGGCTCTTCGTGCCGTTGGCCGGGCTCAGTGTGAGCGGCGGCCCGCTCGGTGTGCTCGGCGTCGAAGGTGCGGCTGAGCCAGGGGTGGCGCTCGCGTCCGAGGACGCTCCGCCAACGAATTCCGGCTTCTTCTCGCCGCCGCCGCATCCGGTCAGTGCGAGCGACGCCGCCAGAGTCAGGGCGCCCACCACCGCCCCGGCTCGCGTGAACCGTGCCATGCCCACCTCTGTTCTCGCGTACCTGGCGGACATCGTGCCGTATCACCGCCCCAACCCACGCCCCGATCTTGGCGGCGGTGGCTGGTTTGGGGCTTTTTGCCGGCAAAGCTCGACCGAAGGGGGGACCCGGGTAACCGAATTGGAACGCGCCTTCCGGGGGTGCTAATGTTCTCTCCGTTGCCAACGAGCGCCGCTAGCTCAACTGGCAGAGCAGCGGACTCTTAATCCGCGGGTTCGGGGTTCGAGTCCCTGGCGGCGCACCAACGATGAAGGCCCTGGCTGGCAGAGATCTGCCAGTCAGGGCCTTTTTCGCGTACGCCGGTGCGACGAGGTGCGGTGCCAGCGGCTAGAGGCGGAGTGCGGCTCGTACCAGATCAGCGACGGCTCGGGAACGGCTGTGCGGGGGCCAGGCGATGACCGTGGTGACTTCCGGCGCGTCCACGATCGGCACGGCGACGAGATCATCGTTCAGCTGGGATCGGGCCGAGTCAGGCACGACCAGCAAGGTCCGGCCAAGGGCGATCAGCTGGAAAAGTTGTGTGTGGCTCTGTGCCTCAGGACCTGGGCCGTCGGGATAGGTGCCGTCATTCCCGGGCCAGCGCGGTAGAGGCAGGTCGGGCAGCTCGGTCACCTCGCTCAGCTGCAAACTCCTGCGAGTGGTGAGGGGATGGCCGGCCGGGAGGATGGCGACCTGGCCCTCGGTGAGCAGTTCCTCGGTGTCCAACCCTGTCAGGTCGTCGAACGGGTGGTGAAGGATCGCGACATCGGCACGGCCGGTCCGCAACAGCCGTTCTTGTTCGCCGGGGCCACACAGCGCCACGTCGACGTCGACCGATCCCGGTTCGGTGGCGTAGGCGTGTAGCAGCTTCGCGAGCAACTCGCTGGACGCTCCAGCCTTGGTCGCGAGGACGACGCTGGCGCGACCAGTGACGGCGAGAGCTGCGCGGCGGGTGCGATGTTCGGCAGCTTCCACAGCGTCCAGCGCTGCTCGTCCTTCGTGCAGCAGGACCGCACCGGCCTCGGTCAGGGTCACCGAGCGGCTGTCACGCTTCAGCAAGGCGGCACCCAGACGGCGTTCGAGCTGACTGATCGCCCGCGACAATGGTGGCTGGGCTATGCCCAGGCGTTGCGCCGCTCGGCCGAAGTGCAGTTCCTCGGCCACGGCGACGAAGTACCGCAGCTCCCGTGTCTCCACGTGTCGAGCCTAGCCGGGAACGGAGGCGCGACGATACCTTGAGGGTATCGCCCATGACTCAGGTGGTCTTGGACGGCTTGCGGGCCGTGACTCACAGTCGAAGACATGAGTGACACGAAGATCGCCCTGGTCACCGGGGCCAACAAGGGCATTGGGTACGAGATCGCGGCAGGCCTGGGTGCGCTGGGCTGGAGCGTGGGTGTCGGGGCCCGCGAGCAGATTCGGCGGGACGCGGCGGTGGTACGGCTGCGGGACGCCGGCGTCGACGCCTTCGGTGTTCCGTTGGATGTCACCGACGACAGCAGTGTCGCCGCCGCCGCCGATCTGATCGCCGAACGCGCCGGACGCCTCGATGCCCTGGTCAACAACGCCGGAATCACCGGCGGCGGGCCGCAGCAGCCGAGCAGCGTCGACGCTGCCGTCATCCGCACGGTGGTGGAGACCAACGTCATCGGCGTCATCCGGGTGACGAACGCCATGCTGCCGTTGCTTGGCAGGTCGGCCTCGCCGCGCATCGTGAACATGTCCAGCAGCGTCGGTTCTCTGGCCCGGCAGTCGGGCCCCGGTGGTGAGACCTCCACGGGTCCGGTCGCTGTGGCCTACGCGCCCTCCAAGTCGTTCCTGAACGCGGTGACCCTTCAGTACGTCCGGGAACTGGCAGACACGAACATCCTCATCAACTGCGCCTGCCCGGGCTTCGTCGCCACCGACCTCAACGGCTTCCGTGGCGTGCGTACTCCCCAGGAGGGCGCAGCAACCGCCATCCGCCTGGCCACACTGCCCGACGGGGGCCCCACCGGCGGATTCTTCGAGGACGCCGGTGTGGTGCCCTGGTGACGGCTCGCGGCTCTCAGGCCGGCCCGACGCCGCTCGGCGTCGGGCCGGCCGGGGCGGTGCTACCGTCTCGTCCCGTTGTCAACGAGCGCCGCTAGCTCAACTGGCATGAGCGGACGTTGTTGGCCTGCGGTCGTCGCTCACGGGGCAAGCGCGACCGGCGAAGGGTTGAGCCTGGCGAAGCCCTCTTGCCGCTGATAAGGGAAGTACGGATACGGCGCGGTGGTGGTGCTGACAGCGTCGAGCCGGGCTGTCTGTTCGGGCGTGAGCGACCAACCGACAGCGCCGATGTTCTGCCGCAGTTGGTCCTCATTACGGGCGCCGATGATGACGGTGGCCACCGTGGGGCGGCGTAGCAGCCAGTTCACCGCAATCTGCGGAATTGCCCGGCCGGTTTCGCGGGATAGTTCTTCGAGGACGTCCACGACGCGGAACAGAAGCTCATCGTTGACCGGCGGGCCGTAGGCGGCGGTCGCGTGCAGCCTGCTCGCTGAAGGTGGTGGCGTATTCCGGCGGATCTTGCCGGTAAGTCGTCCCCAGCCAAGCGGGCTCCACACTACGGCTCCGACGCCTTGGTCGAGGCCCAAGGGCAGCAGTTCCCACTCGTAGTCCCGGCCGATCAGTGAGTAGTAGACCTGATGGGCCACGTATCGACGACGGTGGTCCCGGTCGGCGGCAGCGAGGGACTTCATGAGCTGCCAGCCGGCGAAGTTGGACGCGCCCAGGTAGCGGATCTTCCCGTCCCGCACCAGGTCGTCCAGTGTCGATACCACCTCTTCTGCGGGCGTTGCGGCGTCGAAGGCATGCAGCTGAAACAGGTCGATGTAGTCGGTGCCGAGTCGGCGCAGCGCCGCATCGACTGACCGGATGAGTCGGGCCCGTGAGGTTCCCGCGTCGTTCGGCCCGTCGCCGGTCGGCAGGCCGCTCTTGGTCGAGATGAGGACGGCGTCGCGGCGACCTTTGATCGCCTGCCCCAGCACCTCCTCGGACGCGCCGTCGGAGTACACGTCTGCGGTGTCGAACATAGTGATCCCGGCGTCCAGGCAGATGTCCACAAGGCGTCTTGCCTGGCGCGCATCCGTGTTGCCCCAGGCGCCGAAGAGCGGTCCGGAACCGCCGAAGGTGCCGGCGCCGAAGCTGAGGGCGGGCACGTTAAGCCCGGAGGCCCCGAGTCGTCGGTACTCCACGAGTTGGCAACCCTTCGTTAACGGAACTCCAGTTCCTATAATGCTTTGAGTACGATAGCAGCCATCAGCACTTAAGGAAACTGGAGACCCGTTATGGCCGTCGGCGCAATCCGGCCCGGAGGACGGACCGCCCGAGTCCGAGCCGCCGTGCTCCGAGCCGCCGGTGACGCGCTCGTCGAGCACGGGTATGACCACCTCGACCTTGCCGACGTGGCACGCCGCGCCGAGGTGGGCAAGACAACGGTCTACCGCCGCTGGGGTACGGTCGCCGGCCTCGTCGCCGATCTGCTAACGGACATGGCGGAGCATTCGTCGCCGCGCGCCGACACTGGGTCTCTGATCGAGGATCTGCGCGCCAATGCTCGGCTGGTGCAGCGCACCCTGGCCGACCCGCGGCAGGGCGCACTCTTCCGGGCGGTGATTGTCGCCGCAGCCTGCAACCCCGCTGCCGCCGAGGCGCTGCACCGCTTCTACGCCGTCCGCATCGCCGAATGGGCTCCCTGCGTAGAGCAGGCCGTGCAGCGGGCAGAGCTGCCCCCAGGTACGGATGCCTGCGACGTCGTCCGCGCCGTCTCGGCACCCCTCTACTACCGCCTGCTCATTAGCGGAGATCCCATCGACGCCGCTGCGGCCGACCGTGCCGCCGAGGCGGCAGCGTCAGCCGCCCGTGCTGGCGTCTACGCGCCCGCCAGCCGCCCCAACTGACAACACATCCCATCCGCATTTGCCGCAGATCGCGCGGCTCGGTACGGCCGTCCGCGAGGCCGGCGAGATGGCGTTGGAGGTTCAGGTACGCGACCTGGTGCCGACGGAGGGAGCGGTCGCCGGTGGCGCTGATGGTGTCGGCCCTGCTTGAATGTCCCGCGGTAGACAGAGGAGCTGTAGCTGATCTAGATCGGCCCCGGCCTGCCCTACGCTGACGCCATGAGGGAGCGGGGCGTGAACCAACTCCACTGCTGGCCCTACCCGGCGGATGCTGACGGACCGGCAGGCGGCGGTGCCGACTCGCGTGCTCCCGGACGAGGTCCGGGCTGACGTCGAGACATTGTGGCGCTACCACGACATGCGCCACGAGCTGCGCCCTTGCGACGTGGGCATCGGGTTGGGGAGCCATGACCTCGGCGTTGCGGTGATCGCAACGCGGCTGTTTCAAGCCGGCCTGTTCCCATGGATCGTTTTTACCGGTGCGAACGCCCCGACCACTGTCGAACGGTTCCCGCAGGGAGAGGCGGTGCACTACCGCGAGTACGCCGTCGAGCAGGGTGTGCCCCCGGAGGCGATTCTTGTGGAGCCGCGGGCCACGAACACCGCCGAGAACCTCGAGTTCTCCCGTGCGCTCCTGGCCGAACGCCAGATCCCGGTGCAGTCGGTGCTGATCATGTCGCGGCCCTACCAGCAGCGTCGGGCCTACGCCACCTGCAGGTCGATGTGGCCGGAGGTCGATGTGGTGTGCGTGTCGAACCCACTCGAACTGGACGACTATGTCCGCAGCATCGGCGATCCGCGGCGGGTGGTGGACATGCTGGTAGGCGACACGCAGCGGATCGAGGTGTACGCGGAGCGTGGGTTCGCGATCCCGCAGGAGATGCCGGACGAGGTACGGGCGGCCTTCGAGCGCCTGGTGGCGGCTGGCTACACGAGCCGGCTGATCTGAGCCCGGCTACCAGCGCGGTCCTCCCGACCGGACGCCCATCCGGTCGCTGAGTTCGACGGCCAGTCGGGGTGGCCGGGGGCGGGTGAGGATGTCACGGATGAGGTCGCGGGAGAGCTGGTGGTAGCGCACCTGGTCGGGGCCGATGACCTCGGCGTCCAGAAGCGCCGTGAGCGCGTCGTCGATGCGGTTCCACCTGGCAAGGGCTCGGGCGGTTTCGATGGCATGCCGAACCTGCCGCTCGACGGGCATGGTGCCGGTGTCGAGTGGGGCGCCGATGGCGATGGCGCGTTGCCCGTCGCCGAGTTCCATCGCCACGGTCGTCTCGTGGATCGACACGTTGGTCGGCCCGAACGCGCGAGCGGCGCTCGACACTCACGGGTGCCCCTCCAGGTGGCATCAAGCGAGCGGCCCGGCGCCAATCGGCGCCGGGCCGCTCGCGCCATCGGCGCTGCACCCACTCCTACATGCACAAGCCTCAGTAGTCGATATTGATGGCCGCGATCTGGCGGGTGCCGTTGGAGACGATGGCAGGGCCGGCGAAGCGCGAGCTGGAGTAGGTCAGTGCCGTCTTGTGACCGGGACTGTTGAACCAGGCCGTGATCATCTGCTCGGGTGTGGCGGTGCCCGAAGACGCGAAGAGGACCTCATGGCCGCAGTGCTCGAACGTGCCCGCATCAAGGTTCTGCTTCACGCAGGCTTCCCCGGCGCGTTGCTCCGTGGCGCGCAGCGCGACCTCCGGCAGTCCGAGCGCGCGGCGTCGCTCGTTGAGCAGCACCAGCAGACGCTGTTCGGCGGCGGAGACACCGGATGCCGCATTGGCAGACTTGGCTGCCGATCTGGTCGGTGACGTGGTCGGCGCCGGCGACCTGGTCGGCTTCGCTGACCTGGTGGGCGTGGAGGTCGCCCGCGAGGTGGACGGCGACGCCTTGAGCGCCGTCGGGGAGGGCGACGCGAACGCGGGTTCGGTGGTTTCGTAGCCGGGTTCGATGATCGCGGTTGGGGGCTGGGCGCCGGTCGCGCTCGCCGGCCGTTGCGTCGGCCTGTCCGCGTAACTGGCGATGAGGAACCCGCCGCCTCCGATCAGGGCGACGGCCGCGAAGGCGCCGACCAGGGTCTTGGGCAGAGACAGTGCCGTGACGCCGGCCTGATGCGACACCCCGCCGGTCTTCGCGGACGCGCCGGTCGGCGCGACGTCCCGCAACGCCCCGGCGGTCTTCACGGGGGCGCCGGCGGGCGCGACTCCCTGCGACGTGCCGGAGACGGTGTACGCGTTGTGCGTGACGTCCGACGCGAGGCCGGCCGGGAGCGGTGTGAGCGCCAGGCCGGCCAGCAGCCGTTCGGCCGGAACCAGATCCGACGTGGCGTTCGGGCACTGCGCGCAGGTGCGAATGTGCCGCGCCAGTCGCTTGCGCCACACCTGCGCGGGCTGGCCGTCCCAATCGGACGCCGTGTCGATCAGGCCTGCGCAGCCGGGCCGGGTGGAAAGAGCTCGCACCACCAGCCGAGCGGTGTCCAACTGTGCCTTCATCCGGGCCACCCGGACGGTCACGTGGTGCGGGTCCAGTTGCAGGGCATCGACCAGGTCGGCGCGGGAAAGGTGACCGGCCTCGACCAGCCACCACAGGGACAGCAGGTGGCGGTGGTCGTCGTCCAGCCAGCGCGTGGCCAGGACCACCTCCCGGCGCTCATTGGACAGGCGAAGCTTGGTCAGGGTCAGGTCCTCGAAGTCGGAGCCCGGGACGACCAGATTGTCGATGTCCTCCGGCGGCGCCGGGGTGGTGTGCTGGTACTGCCGGTAGGCACGGATTTCGTTCATGGTGACGGCCACCAGCCACGACCGGAAGAGCCGCGGATCGCGTACGCCCGCCAGTCCGCGCACGACGCTCAACATCGTGTTCTGCACCACGTCGTCGACATCCGCCGACCGATTCAGTGCCCGGCCCACGATGTTGTACACCAGTGGCAGGTAATGCGAGACCAACGCGTCCATCGCCGCCTGGTCGCCGCGGCGTGCCGCGTCCACCGCCGCCGACATGTCGGTCCTGTTCGGGTACGCGTGCTCGGTCACGCTCACAACCTCGCCTTCACGGGACATCTTCGTACACCGTGGAGATCGGTTGGCACCCGTCCAGGTCACACAAACTGACGTTGTCATCGTCCACCGCCGGTGACGACGTCCAGGCCGAAGTCCCCTCAGTGCGGTGCCGGCCAGCCTTCAGCTGACAGACACCAACAGGCTCATCTGTTGCTGTTGAGGCAAACGATGGTGCCGTTGAGGACGGTGGCGAAGAGCGTCCATGCGGCGTACGGGGCCAGCGCGGCGGCCGCGACACGGTCGACACGGGAGGCGCGGCGGAGCAGCATGACGTTGGAGGCGTTGAGCGCGGCGATCTCGGCCAGCGCGACGGTGGGTCTGTGGGCCTTGAAGAACAGCGCGCTCCACCCGAAGTTGAGAGCCAGGTTGAGCCCGTAGGCACGGGTGAACGCGGCGCGGTCGGTTTCGCTGGTGCGGTCCAGCACCCGGGCACCGGCCACCGCGATCAGGGCGTACAGCGGCGTCCATACCAGCGGGAACGCCACGGGCGGGGGTTGCCAGGTCGGCTTGCGCAGTCGCTGGTACCAGCGTGAGGAAGCGTCAGTGACCGTCGCCCCGGCGGCGGCCGTCGCGGTGACCGCCGCCGCGGTCTTGACCAAAGTTGGTACTCGCATGCTGTTCAGCTACCCGACCTACGACGGATCAATCGCGCCCCGTTCACCGGCCGGCGGGCGGTGGAACGAGAGCGAAACGCTGTCGGAGTGTTCAGTTAGCCTCTGCGCCATGCCGATGATCACAATCGCCGATGAAGTGACCGGAGCGCCGAGTGGTCCTGAGTGGACAATGGACGTCTTCGAGGAAGAGGTACGCCTCGGCGAGTTGATTCGGCGGCGGGTCTTTCTGGAGGTCGCGGAGTCCGGCGGGCACGTCGATCCGGAGGAGCGGACCCGGGCGACGCTCGAGGCGTTCGGCCGCAACGGCTTCGTGGTGCTGGTCGACGACCGGCAGGTGACGGCCCTGGACGACAAGGTCCACCTGCACGCGGGGTCCCGGATCACGTTCCTCAAGCTCGTCCCGCTGGTGGGTGGCTGATGAGCGACTTCGATCCGGAGCTGGCGCTACGCGAGCTGATCGCCACCGCCACCGGGTGGTGCGAGCAAGGCGACGGCACCATCTCGTGGTACGACCGTCGGGAGTACGCCAGGCAGGTGGCGGCGCTGTGTGCGTTGGCGCCAGCCGGCAGGGGCCCGGTGCTGCTCGCCGCGCTCAACGACCCGGACGGCCCGTACGATCTCGCACCCGCCCAGCGGGAGCTGCTGCCGGAGGCCACCGAACATGTCCAGGTGCTCGGCGCCGCCCTGGCAGACCTTGATGATGCCGACGCGGATCCGGATCGGTGGGTCGCCGCGGCGCTGACGCTGATCAAGTACCGGCCGCAACGGCCGTACATCGGCGAACCGTGGGACGGTGCCCGTCGGGAAACGTGGGCCCGGGCGGAGAAGTTCCTGGCCGGGCGGCCGGTGTCGGTGCGGCAGGCGGTGTTCGACGCGTTGACGGTGCCCGGGGAGGACAGCGACGGGCGGATCAAGCTGATCAAAATTGTGCTCTCGGGCGGCGGGCTGGACAGTGCCGGATGGCTCGACCGGCTGAGCGGTCAAGCGTGGCTGGGATTCAACTGGTGGAGCTGGCACCTCAACGACCTGACCTGGGAGTCCATCCAGGCCGAGGCGCGGGCCGGACGTACCCACCCGGCGGCACTGGCGACCTGGCGTCGGACGCGGATCGAGCGCAGCATGTCCGACCTGAGCGACGAAGGCGATCGGATGTGGCCGATCCCCAACGTCGGCGAGCGGTGGGCGGACCGCGCCGTCGCCGACATCGAGGCGATGCCGGAGGAGTGTCGGGCCGCCTGGCACGCGCTGTTGGTCCACTGCCCGCTCGGCGCGGACAAGGCCAAGCCGACGACCGCCTGGCGCAAGACCGCCCGGTCCCTGCTCGACGCGGTCGGCGGCGACGAGTTCACCGCGCGTCTCGACGACTGGCTCCCGCTGGTGGGTCAGGCGCGCACCCTGCCGCTGCGCATGACGACGTGTTGCCCAGGCCACCTGGCGGATGCCTCACCAAGGACGATCGACCGCTACAACGTCGGGCTGCTGTGGGGGCTGATCTGGATGCGGGCGATGCTCCCGCCCTCGGAGGAGACCCTGCGCAGCCTCGGCCACATCGCGGAACGGGCCGCCCGCAAGATTCCCGGGCACGGCCCGGCGAGCCCGAAGCTGGCGAACCTCGCCGCTGCGGCGCTCGTCGACACCGATCACCCCGCCGCCCTCGCGCAACTGGCTCGGCTGGCCTCGCGGTTGACCTACAAGAGCACGCTCCGCATCGTCGAGAAGGGCCTGACCAAGCACGCCGAGGCGCGCGGCATCGGCCGGGAGGACGTCGAGGAGATGGCGCTGCCCGGCTTCGGGCTGCCGCTCGCGGACAAGCTGGGTGACAGCTCGTACGAGGTCGAGGTGCGCGGCATCGATGCCACCGTGGTGTGGCGCAACTCCGACGGCAAGGTGGTCAAAGCTCCGCCGGCCCAGGTGCGCAAGGACCACGGCGAGGAGTTGAAGGAGCTGAAGGCGACAGTCGCGGACATCGGCGCGACGCTGATCGGGACCCGCGACCGCCTGGAAGGGCTGCTGCGGCGCGACCGCGCGTGGACCGTCGAGCAGTGGCGGGAGCGGTTCCTGGACCACCCGCTGGCCCGGACCCTGGCCCGACGGCTGATCTGGACCGTCGACGGCGTCGCCTGCTGCTGGGGCGGCGACGCCCTGCGGACCGTGGACGGCACGGTGTTCGAGCCCGCCGGCGACGCCACGGTACGGCTGTGGCACCCGGTCGACGATCCGGCGGCGGTCCCGGCCTGGCGGGACTTCCTGGCCCGGCACACGATCACCCAGCCGTTCAAGCAGGCGCACCGCGAGCAGTACCTGCTGACCGACGCGGAGCGGGCCACCGGCACGTACTCCAACCGGTTCGCCGCGCACATCGTGCGCCAGCACCGTCTCATCGCGCTGCTGTCCCGGCGGGGCTGGTCGCACGTTCGACACCGCAACGACGGCGCCACCTACCAGGACCCCCGGCTTGCCCTTCCGGACTGGGAGATGCGCGCCGTGCTGCACATCGCCGGGATCGAGGATCAGGGCGACGACCTGATGTTCGACACGATGGGGACCGACCAACTGGTGTTCCTCCGGGGGGAACGCACGCCGGTGCCGCTGGAGGAGGTTCCGGCTGTCGTGCTGAGCGAGGTGATGCGCGACGTCGACCTGTTTGTTGCCGCGTCCGGGGTGGGCAACGACCCGAACTGGTACGACGGTGGTCCCCAGGGCCGGTACCGCGACTACTGGTCGCAGAACAGCTTCGGCGACCTCAATCCGCCCGCCAGGACTCGTCGGGAGGTGCTGGCCGAGGTGATTCCCCGGCTGGCGATCGCCAGCCGGTGCACGTTCACCGACCGGTTCCTCGAAGTGCGGGGTGACCTGCACACGTACCGCATCCACTGCGGCTCGGGCAACATCCTGATCGCCCCGGACGACCGGTACCTGTGCATCATTCCCGACTCGGCCAAGGCGAAGGAGCCGGAGATGTACCTGCCCTTCGAGGGCGACAGCCGGCTCGGCGAAATCATCAGCAAGGCGTTGCTGCTGGCCGCCGACAAGAAGATCAAGGACTCGGTGATCCTGCGCCAACTGTAAGGCGCCGAGTGACGGCGCCGGGCTGAGGCCACGGCGCCGTCACCCGGCAGGTCAGCTGGAGGTCCGCCTCGGGAGCAGCAGCTCCTCGTGATCGAGTTCACGTTCCAGGACGCGGAGTTCCTCGTCCGGCAGTCGGCCGGAGTCGCGCCAGCGCACCAGTTCCTCGCGCTGCGCGTCGATGGCTGTCCGTCGGACCCGAAGCGCCGTCTCGTACGCCGGTGAGGTGGGCAGCTCGGATGAGCCGCTCTGCTCCAGAAGGTCCAGCCGCCCGCGGTAGCGCGCCAGTCGGGCCAGCAGTTGCGTACGGGTGGTGTTGACGGCCACCGCACTGTCCGGTTCCATGGCGGCGACCTCGTCGAGGCGGGCCAGGGCGGCCTCGACCGCCGCCGAGCGGGCCTCGTTGCGTACGCGGGCCTGGTCGGTTTCGTTGGCGCGCAGGCCCAGCATCCGCACGAGCGGCGCGAACGTCAGGCCCTGCCCGACGAGTGTCACCAGGACGACCACGAAGGTGCAGAACAGCAGGAGGTCACGGTCGGGAAAGGGTGCGCCGCTGTTGGTGGTCAGCGGCAGGGTGAAGATCGCGGCCAGGCTGATCACGCCACGGGTGCCGGACCAGCTCAGTGCCACCACTTCCCGGGATGTGAGTCGGCGGGCGTTGCGGTCAGCGCGCTCGATCTGCCGGGCACTCGCGGGTTCGTCGGGGTCGTCCTGCTCGGAAATGCCGCCCAGCCGGGTGTGCAGCGACCGGGGAAGGGACTGGGTCATCACCAGCCACGCGGGGCGCAGCAGGAGCACCACGCCGACCGATATGGCGACAGCGGTGACGATGGTCGACGTGTCGTACTGACGTAGGCCCTTGACGACTTCGGGAAGCTGCTGGCCGATGAGCAGGAAGACGAAGCCTTCGAGGAGGAAGTCGACCAGCCGCCACACCGCGCTGGTCTGCAGCCGGGCGGCCCCCGAGGTGAGCTGCGGCGTCTTGTGACCGACGATCAGCCCGGCGACCACCACGGCGAGCACCCCGGAGACGTGCAGTTCCTCGCCCAACAGGTAGGCCACGAACGGTGTCGCGAGCGAGATGGCATTCGACAACAGTGGGTCCGCGGTGAACGGTCGGGCCAGACGTACCAGCCAGGCCACGGCCGCTCCCACGGCGACCCCGCCGACCGCCGCCAGCACGAACTGGGCAACGGCGGACGGGAACGAGAACTCACCACCCACCGCGGCGGCCACCGCGACGCTGAGCATCGTCAGCGCGGTGGCGTCGTTGAGCAGCCCCTCGCCCTGAATGATCGTGACCATCTTCGGTGGCAGGTTCACCCGGCGGCCCACCGCCAGGGCGGCCACCGGGTCGGGCGGCGCGATGGCGGCGCCGACCGCGATCCCGGCAGCGAGCGTCGCCCCGGCGACGAACAGGTGGAAACCGATGCCGACCAGTACCCCGGTGAGGAGCACCAGCAGCACGGACAGGCTGACCACGATGCGGAGGTTCCGGCGGATGTCCAACAGCGAGGAGTCCAGTGCGGCGCTGTAGAGCAACGGCGGCAGCACGATCATGAGCACGAGGTCGGGATCAAGGCCGACGTTGGGGCCGGGTAGCAGCGCGTACACGATGCCGATGAGCGGCAGAAGCGCCGCGGCCGGCAGCCCGGTGCGGGCCGCCACCCACCGCACGACGACGATGACCGCGACAGCGGCGAGCACGAACAACAACATCGAATGGGTGCTCACCTGGTTGATTCCCCTGGATCGGCGCGAGGTTGGTCGGAGCCACCGCGGGTTCGCGGCCGAGCCGGCCGAACGGCGCCGTCGGCGCAGCATGCAGCAGTGACGAGCGTACCCGCCTGGGCACCGGACCTGGCCGGCTGCTGAACACGGCGGCGGCGCGCCACTGACGTTCCCCGGCCGGGCCGGGGACGCCGTCTTCGTCGACGCCACCGCCCCCGGGATCGCCGACCGCTGCTCGCCATACGGGCTCACCGATGCGACCGACCAGGTGATCGGAGGCGGCTGCAACATCAACGGCGTCGGGTACATTGACCGCGTCGACCTCACCGCTGCCGGCACGTACGCCGTACGGGTCGCCGCCGCCCCCGGCGACACCGGACGAGCCGCCATCCGGGTGTACGTGGCCCGGGACGTCGACGGCACACTGCAAGCGAACGGCCCGGAGGTCACCGCGACCCTTGACCACCCAGGCGCGTGGGCCCGGTACCGGTTCACCGGGCAGCAGGGTGAACGCGTCTTCGTCGAGGTGCCAACGAGCACACTTCCCCACCAGTGCTCCCCGCTGGAACTGCGCGACACCGAGAACCGGCTGCTCAGCAGCGGCTGCGTGATCAACGGCGTCGGCGAGATCGACGGCACGCTGCTGCCCGCCGACGGGACGTACACAGTGGTGGTCGATCCGACCGGTCGCACCACCGGCGCGACCACACTGCGGCTGGTCAGCAGCCGCGACCGGGAGGCGACGATCGCCGTGGGCGGTCCGCCGGTCGTCGCCACCGTCGACCGACCCGGCGCGGTCACCACCTACCGTTTCACCGCCGACGCCGGTTCGTCGGTGAGTCTGACCGCGACCGCCTCCGACCTAACGGACCAGTGCGGTGTGTTGGAGCTACGCGCCCCCGACGGCAGCCCGATCACCAGCGGCTGCGTGATCAACGGCGCTGGTGACATCGAGCCGACGACGCTGCCGGCCTCTGGCGCGTACAGGGTGGTGGTGGACCCGTCCGGAGTCGCAACCGGGCAGGTCACGCTGACCCTGCGGTGAGGCGCCCCCGCCCGGTCCGAGTCGATCATGGAGTTGTGGTGGGCCGAAAAGGTCTCCTACCAGGCATAACGGTAACCACGACTCCATGATCGACGGGAGGGACGGGGCTTCGCACTGTCGCGAGCGCTCGTGTCGGGTTCGGGGCGTGCCAGCGTCTCGTCCCGCTGTCAGCGAACGCCGCCAGCTCAACTGGCAGAGCAGCGCACCAGTCAGGTGGCCGTTACCGGCACGGGCCGGTAACGGGCCAGCGTGCAGGCGAGTCCCGCGACCACGGCGACCACCGCGATAAGTCGAGCCGCAGGAGTTGCCAGGGCGGCGGGACCCGACACGGTGAGCAGTTCGACCGCGAGGTGCCCCGGATACAGCCCGACGAAGCCCGTCATGGTCAGTTCGAGGATGGGCTCCAGGACCATGAGGTAACCGAGCACGACCGCCACGGCTCCGATCTGGGCCTGCGTGACGATGGCGAGCGCTGCTCCCAGCAGCGCCCAGGAGCCGGCGGCCACCGCCGAGGCCAGGACGAGGGTCGTCAGCCGACCCGCGGGAGGAGCTACGTCGAGCGTCGCCCACCAGGTCGCGGCGGTGAGGACGCCACCGACGGCACCACCCACCAGGCCCAGGCCGAAGGTGACCCGAAGCATCCGCAGCGTGTACCGTACCGGGCCGCCCAGGGTGAGGACCTCCCCGGCCAACGACCCGAACCGGGCATCCGCGCCGCCGGTCAGAGCACCGAAAAGCCCGGCGAGCGCCGGCACGAAGCCGAGTGCGAGAGACGGGCTCGGATCCAGGTGCAGGAACGCTGTGGACAGGCTCACCATCACGGCGAAGACGACCTCCAGCGCCAGCAGGATCCACGGCCCCGGTACGGACATGGCCCGCAACACGTCACGTCCCAACGCGCTCACTGGATCCGCCCCTTCTCTGCGCCTGGTCGACCGGCAACCGTGACCAGATCGTCGAGGGCCGATCGCAGACCGTCCGACGATGGCCCCGCCATGGAAAGCAGCGGCACCTGGTGAGCGGCGAGCAGTCGCCCCAGTTGAGCCGCGTCACCGTCGTGCACCGTGACCCCCAGGTCGGGCTCTTCGCTGAAGCGTGCGCCCGACTGTGCCAGGACCCGCCGGAGCAGATCCGGTTCGCTGGAGCGCAGGTGCACTGCGACGGCCCGTTCACCGACGAATCCCGCGACGGGACCGGCGTAGGCCAGTCGTCCTTGGCCGAGCACGGCTATCTCGTCGGCGCTGCGCTCCACCTCGTGGAGGTCGTGAGAGGACACCCAGACGCACCCCCCGGCCGCCGCGTACCGTCGAAGCCGGTTGCGCAACCAGTGGACCGCGCCCGCGTCCAGCCCCACGGTCGGTTCGTCCAGCACGAGCAGGCGCGGCTGACCCACGAGCGCCGTGGCGACGGCCAACCGCTGCGCCTGGCCCAGGGAAAGGTCCCCGCAACACACCCGGGAATCGGTCAGTCCGGTATCCGCCCAGGCCCGGTCGAGGTCAGACCGGTCACCGCCGATCGCCGAGACCCGTAGTCGCAGCTCGGTTCGTACCCTCCTACGCGGGTGGGTCAGGCGGGGGCCGAACGATGCCGAGGCCCACCGCGTCGGGTACGGCGGCGGCGTACCAGCCAGTCGGACCGTGCCTGCCAACGGCCGGAGCAGCCCGAGCGCGGCGCGCATCAGCGTGGTCTTTCCGCACCCGTTCGGCCCGACCAGCCCGAACCATCCGCCAGGCGTGAGTCGCAGAGAGACCTCGGACAGGATCGTCCGCGACTTCATCCCGACCGTGACCGCGTCCAGCGCAAGCAACGGTTCCTTCACGTCACGCCCCGGCTGGCACGGTCGTGGGTCGGGGCCGGCTCAGGGTGAGGACGGCGTAGGTGATGACGCCGACGTAGGACAGCACGATGGAGGCGACGATCCAGCCGAACTGGCGGTTGCGCCACTGCACCGAGACGGCGGACACCCAGGAGAGCAGTCCGAGCAGTGAGCCGATCATCATGAGCATCGGTGCGGCCGGTGGCTGACCGTGCACGGCCCGCGCCGCGTGGACGGCCGAAAGGTAGTCGGGCGCGGCGATCAGCCCGCACACCAGGGCGGCGGCGGCTGCGACGAGGGTGACGACCATCCTGATTCTGACGCTCACGTTCTCCTCCTTCAGGAAGCCCGGACACGCCGGTGCTGGGACAGGCCGGGGTTCTGCCGACCGAGGAACTCACCGAGCCGCCCGTCGTCCTCGAGACGGTAGAAACCCGCCCGGCCGCCCCGGTGGTAGAAGGCCACGGCTCCAGCGACTGCGCCCGCTAACAGGACCAGCGGCGCCAGCCAGGTACGCGGGGCGTAGGCGATGCTCAGCACCAGACCCAGCAGCACGACCGGAAGCAGCACCACCGCAACTCGACGGCGGGACCGCTCGGTGACGAACACCGTGCGTCCGCCACCCGTCTCGGCACCGGTCGGGATCCAGATCGCGTGGGCCATCAGGTCGGCGGGAAGGCGGGTGGCCGCGTACCTGCTGGTGTTGTCCATCAGTGACCTCCATGGTCGGGCGGGCTCGACGTGGATCCGTCGAGCGGAACAGTCCGGGCAGCGGGGAAGCGCGCCGCCACCTCGTCGCGGTGCTCGACGTAGACCAGGCTGCGGCCGATGGCGGCGCGCTCCCGCAGGTGTCCACACCACAGCGCCAGGGTTTCGTCGTCGAGACCGTCGACCGCCTCGTCGAGCAACAGCACGCACGGATCGTGGGCCACCGCGAGCAGCAGTGACAGTTGTTGCCGCATTCCGTGCGAGTAACGCCGGACCTCCATGTCGAGGTCGCTCACGACGGCCCAGCCGGCGAACCGGTCCAGCAGTTCGACCTCCCGATCGAGCGGGAAGCCGTGCACCCGGCGGGCGAGTCGCAGATGTTCACGGCCGGTGAGGTAGGTGAACGGCCCGGAGCCAGCCGAGTAGCCCAGATGCTTGCGAGCCGCCACCGGGTCGGTCACCAGGTCGTGGCCGCACACGGTGATGCGTCCGGCCCGGGTCGGTACGATCCCGGCGAGGCACCGCACCAGAGTGCTCTTGCCCGCGGCGTTGCGGCCGGTGACACGTACCGTCGAGCCGGTCGGCACAGTCAGGTCGACGTCGACAAGTACGTCTTTCTGGTCGTATCCGGCGGTGACGCCGTACGCCTCGATTGGTGGGTCCTCTCCCTGCCGTCCGATCGGCCCCTGGGTACGGACGGTGCTCGAACTAGACATGTGAGACGTTCGCCTCCACCAGAGCCGCGACGATCAGCAGCACCAGCGCGTACGCCTGAACGCGGACCCAGCCCGCCCAGGGCACGGGGCGCTGCGCCGAACGGCGTCGTAGGCGCCCGGCGATGTCGAGGCCGAACCGGATGCTCGCGGCGGCGCTGATCAGGTAGGCCGTGATCTCGAAGGGCAGGTGCGGAAGCATGCCGGTGAGGAGAGCGGCCCCGTCGCCGGCGGCGAGTTGCTTACCCACCACCCAGCCCAGCAGGATGCCATTGAGGCCGAGGACCGCTCCGGTGAGCAGGCCGGCCGTGCAGAGTCCACCTGCCAACCACACCAGCACGCCCATGTTGTGCAGGAGGAGATCCCAGGTGGAGGCGTCGCTGGTGCGCGGGGTCAGCGGGGTCGCGGTGTCGGCCCAGGCGGTCCATGCGGCGAATCCGGCCAGGACAAGGTAGATGGCGGCGCTCGCGACAAACGTCAGGCCGAACGGCGCCGGCCGCGCGCGGGGTGGCGCCGTGGTGGGCGCTACTGTCATCGGAAACTCCTTGTCTGGTGGCGGACGAGCAGGTGGCCGGCCAGGGCGATACCGAGGTCGAGTGCCAGCAGTGTGACGGCGACCGATGGTGGGCAGCCGATGACCACCAGCACGGCCGCGGTGATCAGGCGTAGGCCGGTCAGCGCGCTGAGGGCCAGGTAGGCCAGGATCCGACGGCCTCCCCGCGCGTTCGCCGACAGGGCAAACCAGCCGGTGAGGACGAGCGGCGAGAGGACGATCATGGCCAGGCAGGGCCCGGGCAGCCCGACCGCGGTGATGGCCAGCAGTACCGCGAGGAACACCGCCACCGCCACCGCCGCCCCTGCGGTCGCCACCAGGTGTCGCCTCCACGCCAGGGTGCCGGGGGGTAACGGCAACGTGCTGATCCACTCCAGCGTGGGCACGTCGAGTACGGTTCCGGCCCGAACCTGGCGGTAGCCCAGCGTGCTGGCGGGTAGCGCGAGGCCGGTGACCGTGAGCACGGTGGCGGGCAGTGGACCGTCGTCGGCAGCCGCCAGGGCGAGCGCGGCGACCGCCCCGAGAGCTGCCGCCAGCAGAACCACCTCGGCCACGTCGCGTGGCCGGAGGCGGTGCAGGACGAGGTCGGCGCCGACCCGGCGACCCACCGGACCGGTGCCGAGTCGTCCCGCCAGCGGAAGCCGGGCCCCGACGGTGGTGGTGTGCACCGCCCGATCGAGGCGGGTGAGAAACCAGCCTGCCGTGGCTGTCCAGACAAGCAGTACCGCGACGGCGGTAGCCGGGTCCGTGCCGCCCAGCAGGGTGACTCCGGGCGCCGCCAGCACCCGCGCGACCACCGCCAGGGCGCCGTGCGGATCCGGCAACGGTACGGCCGTCGCGATCGTCGCGACGCCCAGCGGGACTGTCACGAAGCCTGGCGATACCGGACCCGACCGACGCGCACCAACCCAGAGCCCGGCCGCCACCGGCAGCAACGGTAGTACCAGCGCCGATATCACGATCTCTGCCTGGTTGAACCAACTGTCCCGGGCAAGGAAAGCGCCGGTCGCGGCGGTGCCGACCAGTGTCACTGTGAACAGTGAGCCGCGAAGCACACCGACGACCAGCAGCAGGACCCGCAGTTGCTGGTGGCTTACCGGTAGCGGTTGGGTCCAGGCCCGGATGTCCTGCACCCGGGCCTGTCCCTCCTCACCGGTGATGATCACGTTGGCGAAGACCAGGAAAGTTCCGACGACGGAGAGCACCGCGACGTTGGCCAGCGCCAGGTGTCCGGCAGCCAGCGCGTGGTTCACCCGGAGGCCGAGGAAGACGAGGATCAGCGCGATCGGAACCAGTTGGGCGATCGCCACCGACGGGCGTCGGCTGAGAAGTCGCTGCACCCGCAACTCGCCCAGCCAGAGCACCATCGCCACTCGCGTCACAGACCCTCCTTCGGCCCGGGGTGAGGGCGGCATGACCCGCCCCCACCCCACGATGTCAGTCGTCGGTTCAGATCGTCACCAGGCGATGGCGGCCGCGGTTCCCATCACCGCGACCAGGCCCGCCACGGTCGCCTCGGCGGGGATGATCCACGGGAAGACCAGAGCAACCTCCCAGCCTCCCCCGACGATGGCGGTGACCGCCGCGCCAGCGACTGCGGCGCTGACGTGGAAATGCTCGACCACTCGGCCGACCGGATTGGCGAGTACGGCGAGGACCGGAAGTGGGAGGAGTGCGAGCGGCTTGCGCGCTCCCGGACGGTCCGTGACAGTTTCCATTTTAAGCTCCTCTGGTTGCGCGACAGGGCTCATCGAATTACCAGCCGATAGCTGCGCCGGTGCCGGCAGCGATGATGATGGCCTGAATGGTGCCGACGAACGGAATTACCCAGGGGAAAACGAAGTCGAGGGCGTATCCGCCGGTTGCGACCGCGCCGACGACTGCTGCTGCGGTGCTGTAGCTCAGGTTGAAGTGAGCCACCACCTGACCGATGGGACCAGCGCCGAGCAGCGCCGATGCCGCCGCAGCCGGAGCGAGTGCCGCCGGCGCGACCTTTCTGGGGAACTGCGATACCTGCATGTCTTCGTCCTTTCGCTGGAACTTTCCGGGCTTCCCGGAGCGTGATTCAGGATGCTGCGTGGACAGCCTTGTCGGCATTCTCCCGACCTCGCTCCCGCACCGCCGATAATTGTCGGTGCGGGATTCATCAAAGTCCCGTCGAAAGCGGTAGTCAACCTTTCGCATGAAAGTGCGGCAGTGGGTCGTACGGTTCGTACGCGACACTTACGCACATTGACGGACGTGCCGGAAGCAGTCGTTCCGACAACGGGGGTGAGTCGGGGGCCGCCACAGCCGCAACTGCGGTGTGAGCCGGTCGGTTCCAGCCCGACGGGGCGCCGAACTGCGTCAGCCGGGTGTGGCCGTGGCGCTCGGGACAGTCGGTCGACCAGTCATATGGTGGGACCGTGCGGTTCATGAGCAGCCGCTTCGGCTGAGGGTGGCCGGAGCCCGGACGCTCGGCAGAGCCTGATTCGGCGCGGAAATCCGCAGTAGACCGGCGACCAGGAGAGTCAACGTCACGTGGCGGTGCCACGCGCCGTACTTGCGCACCTCGTAGTCGTCCAGCCCGGCCCGGTTCCGCGCGTCGAGCAGGCACTCCAGCGTGGCGAACCGTTGATCGGCCGCCCGGACCAGGTGACCGAGTGAGGTGCCATCCGGGGCGTGGCAGTCGAACAGGACCACCTCCGAGGGCGCCCGAACGGTGCGGCCGACGAGCAGCATGCGCCGGAATCCCGGCGCTCCGGGTCCGGTCTCCACAACTGCCCAGTCGGACTGGAGGCCGCTCGGTACGTCACCGTGGATGCGCCGTCGGAACGCATCGGGCGGGATGAGTCGGATCACCTCCTCGATCGCGCCGACCCCCGGCTGCTCCTCGGTCCGGTCGACCTGGAGGACGTACCCGATACCGCGTTTCTCGCAGTAGTCCTTCAGGGATCGTGCGTGCTCGCCGTGACCACCTACCAACCACCGGAAGGGCGCACCGGCCCGGACCACCCGGTCGAGCATCATCGCGGTCAGCTCGGCCTTGGTGGCAAAACCGACGTCCGCCGGTACGCCGGCCAGCTGTCGTCGGACCGGGTCGTCGGCCCAGGGGCGGGGCAGGAAGAGCATCCGGTCGACCAGTGCGCTGCCGAGGTCGGACGCGTAACTGAGAAACATGGCGACCTGGCAGTTCTCGATCCGCCCGGTGCATGGATTGAACTGTTCGGCGACGCCGGCCGACCGGTCACCGCGTTTGGTGAAGCCACCCTCGCCCACGACGAGCACCCCGTCGGGTTCGTTCAACCGCCTCAGCAGGTAGTCCCGGACCTCGCCCTGGACAGCGTCGGTGCCCCAGACCGCCGTGGTAAGCAGGCGCTGGAGTCCGTCCGGACTGGTCAGTCCGGCGTTCACCGCCAAGCGGGCACCGTTCTTGCGCGGCAGATCTCCCAGTAGGCCCCAGAGGTAGTCCTGGGCGTGTTGGCGTACCTCGCGTCGACCGAAGTGCGGGGCGACGCGGCGGAACAGGTGGGTGAAGGAATCCGCGACGGCCTCGGGCAGACGTCCGCTCTGCGGGGGAGGGGCTGTCGGCGTCCGGATCACCATCACCACGGCCAGTCGTCCGCTGTGCCTGGACCCGCGTGACCTCCCACCTCCGTCGAGGTGGCCACCACCGCGTGTTCGAAGTTCCGGACCTCGTCGGGCTGCATCTCGGCCGCCGCGACCAAGGTCGTGACCACGGCCAGGATGGTCGACGCTACGACTCTGCCCACAGTGCTGCGTACGCTCACGTTTACTCCCCGTTGAAACACCTCGAAGCGATGGCAACTATAGTTGTAGATTAGTGATCGTGATCGCGCAACAGCTGCGCAAGAGCCCGCTCGTCGATTGACTGTGGAGCCCGGCAGCAGGTAGAGGCCGCCTTTTTGCCGGGAGATGGTGTCAACTATGGTTGTATTCGACCTTGTCCACTAGCATCTGACTCGCAGGTGCAGCGAGGCGCCCGTCACGGTGGGCAGGACGAGAGGCGGTGTCGGGTGGCGCAGCAACCCGCTTTCGGGCGGCGGTTGAAACGGCTCCGCCAGGCAAACCGAATGTCCCAACGTGACCTCGCTGGCGAGAAGGTCACCGCCAGTTACGTCTCGTTGCTTGAGGCCGGCAGCCGGGTGCCAACTCTCGACGTGGTCGTCCACCTGGCCAACACGCTCGGCGTCACGGTCACCGACCTGCTCGGGCAGGACATCCACCCGCCCAGTCCTGGCAATCGCTTCGAGGAGTCCCTTCTTCTCGCTGACCGGTTGATGTCCGACGCGGCGGACGCGAACGACTACCTGCGCGCCGCCGAGACGTTGCAGGCGGCGTTCGACCGGGCCCGCCAGCAGGGCAACGACCTGCGGGCTTTGGAGATCGGCGTACGCCTGCAACAGGTGCTCGCCGTCATCAACCGCAGCGCCGACCGGGTGTCACTGATCCAACAGATCCTTGGGCTGCCCGGGGCGTGCGCCTCGCCGGACCTGCGGGTCGTACTGAGTAGCGATCTCGCCGCCGCCCTGCGGCAGGCCGGGCGACTCCCGGAGGCGGTGGCGGCGGCACAATCCGCTTTGGAGGCCGGTCTGCCGCCCGCACTGCGTGGCGGTGCTGAGCACGTGAAGTTGCTCGGCGTGCTCACCTCGGTGTTGGTGGAGTTGGGTGAGGCCGACAGGGCCGAGACGCACGTGCTGGAGATGCTCCGCGTCGCGCGTTCCGCCGGGGCTCCCGGGCTGCAGGGCCGCGCACACTGGGTGGCCACCAATGCCTACAGCCGAATGGGCCGCCACGACCTTGCCCGGCACCATCTCACGCAGGCGCACCGGGCCCTGGCCGCGCCCACGATGCCATTGCGGGAGTGGTTGCGGTTCTGCAGGTCGTCCGCAGCGGTCCTGCTCGAAGCCGGTGACGACCTCGACGAGGTGGAGATCTGGCTGACCAACGCCGCGACCAGCGCCCGGATGCTCGGGCTGCCTGGCGAACGTAAGCGGGTGGAGGCGCTGCACGCCAGAATGCAACTTGCCAAGGGCGAGCTGGAGGAGTGCCTCCAAGGCGTGGCGGAGGTGCTTGCCGACTCGGCGGGGATGTCGGTGGTGGATTTGATCCGGCTGCGCCTCGTCCAGGCCGAGGCGCTGTTCCGGCTCGACCGCAGGGCCGAAGCCGAAGCGTTGTACCACTCGCTCGCGTCGCGGGCTGAGGAGGTCGGCGCCCAACGGCTGGCGGCGGACATCTGGCGCCGTCTGGAATCCCTGCCCGTCGGCGGCCCGACGCAACACCACCGTATGCCGAGTCAGCTGGCGGATCCACAGCCCCGTCCTACCGTCGTGTCCTGATCGGCGGCGGTCGTCAATCGCTCGCCGCGACGTTCCGGCGCGACGTTCACCGCCCATGAAACCGCCTACTGCCGGACCACCCGACAGTCCCTCGTCCGCGCCGCCGCGGATCACCTCGCCCGTCAAGGAGGAGCACCACCCAACTGGCCGTCGCCGCCCTCAGACTCACTGTGCGCAACGACTGAAGCCGAGGAGGCATCGTGCTCGCTGAACCCACCGGCAGCCCGGACACGATCCTCGTCTGCATCCGGGGCAACTCAGGCTCGGGCAAGAGCAGCATCGGCCGCGAACTACGACGCCGGCACGGCCGGGGCTGCGCCCTGGTCGAGCAGGACTATCTGCGACGCATCCTGCTGCGCGAGCGCGACAAGCCTGGCGGTGCGGCACCGGCGTTGATCGGGCAGACCGTCCGGTTCGCGCTGGACCACGGGTACCACGTGGTGCTGGAGGGCATCATGCACACCAGCCGCTACCTCAGCATGCTGACCTCTCTGCGGGACGACCACCGCGGCCGCTCGCTGTTCTGCTATCTCGACGTGTCCCTGCCCGAAACCTTGCGCCGGCACCTCACCCGCCCGCAGGCCAGCGAGTTCACCGCCGAGCACCTGAGCGGCTGGTACGCCGCCCATGACGTCCTGGGCTGGCCCGACGAACTCGTCCTACCCGAGACCACCGGACTGGACGAGGCCGTCGAGGCCATCGCCGTTGCTGCCGGGCTGCCCCAGACCGGACGCGACGACGACCTGCTACCGAACCTTCCGCCCCCGTAGCGCAGCCGACCGGCTACCGGTGCCGCTGTTTCGGCGCACCGTTCGCCAACGTCGGTGCCGGTGGTCAGACAGCCCGCCAAGCACGGCGACTGCGACGGCGTGAAGCTCGCCCACCGTGCCCGCACGAGCCAGCTCTCGATGACTGTGAAGTCGTCGTTACGCCGAGCGCGCCAAGTGCGAAGTAGTACGCCGACCGGCCGTCCTCCGTCACGCCACGATGTCCCAGGTCGTTCGGCACTTCTCGTCGGCGCCGTTCGCGCCTTTGCGTTCGCATGCTTCGACATAGACTCTCGTGCCCGCCAGCAGTCTGACGTAGTAAGGCTCGGAGCAGGTGCCGCTGCCGTTCGCCGCGTGGAGCGTGACCTTGGCGTACACGGGCTCCCACCAGATCCGGCCGATGGTACGGCGGCCGTCCGCTGCGCCCTCGTCGCAGGCTCTGAACGCCGCATCGATCCCGGAGTTGGTGTAGATGGCGAAGCCGTTGCCGGCGGAGTACGGGTCGGCCGAATACACGAGGATGGGGTACCCCGCCGAAGCGGTGCTCGTGGTGGCCACGAGCCCGGTGGCCGTGAGCACCAGCGCCATCAGCGTGGCCCCGAACCAGCGTGAACTCTTGCGGATCATCGGCAACCTCCTACCGTCGAAAAACGACCGGTGTGGTCGTCACGATCGATGGTGGGCGCGATCCGTTTGTGAATGACAGACGCGCGGACAGTTCCGAACAGGTCCGAACACTCCGAACATCTCCGGTGCGCCGCTTCTCAGGTCGAATTGTCGTGCAACCTCAGGCCACCGGCTTCGTGGCGATCAGGAGCCGCCTGCCGAACGCGGCGCGTACATGATCAAGGCGACGCCGATCAGGCAGATGCCGGCGCCGATGATGTCCCACCGGTCGGGCCGGAACCTGTCGACGATCACGCCCCAGGCGAGGGATCCGGCGACGAACACGCCGCCGTAGGCGGCGAGGATGCGCCCGAAGTTCTGGTCGGGCTGGAAGGTGGCGACGAATCCGTAGGCGCCGAGGGCGATGACGCCGGCGGCGATCCACCACAGGCCGCGGTGCTCGCGCCAGCCCTGCCAGATCAGCCACGCCCCGCCGATCTCGAACAGGGCGGCGACGACGAACAGCAGGACAGAGCGGACGACGGTCATCCGTGGACCGTACCGGTCGTGGTGAAGGGGATGGGGCAGCATGGCTGCTCGGCGCACTCGACGAGGTCATCGCAGCCGGCCTTCACCGCAGCGCGCAGTGTGCCAGCGATGACCTGCAAATCGGCGATCTTCGCCTCGACCTCGGCGAGCTTTGCCTGGGCGCGGACCTGCAGGCCGGCGTCGGGGTGGCGACCGTGACGGTGCTGGCCCGCGTCGAGAAGTTCGGCGACCTCGTCGAGGGTGAACCCGAGCCGCTGCGCCGCTTTGATCACCCTCAGCACGGTGACCGTTTCGGTTGGGTAGAGGCGGTGCCCGCCCAGGCTTCGGTCTGGTTGGGCGAGCAGCCCGCGGCGTTCGTAGTAGCGCAGCGTCTGCGGGTTCACCCCGGCTGCAGCGGCGACCTGGCCGCTGCGCAACCCGCTCATGCCGTCATCCCGGCGGTTGCTCGCAGCGCGAGCGCGTCGAGGACGTCGACGTGCGCGGCCGGCACCCGCACGTCCAGGCGCAGCGTGCCGGTGTCGGCGGCGAGGTTGAACGAGAAGAACGAGCAGCAGGAGCTTTCCCGGCCGATCAGGTCCCGTGCGATCGCCTCGGCGGTCGGGTCGAGACGCCACAGCAGTTCGGTGGGGGACAGCCGCTGCTGCGCCAGCAGGGCGGTGGCGAACAGGTCGTCGAACTCAGCCAGCCGCAGCGGCCGTTGTCCGCTCGGCAAGGTGCACGACTCGGGCACCCACGCCTGGGAGTCAGTGGTCATACCGACGACGGTAAGCGTGTACCTCGGTACCGGATGCAAGCCCGACGGTCACGACAGACGGCGTTGCCGGCGCCCGTAGACGCCGGCAACGCCCTGGGTCAGTTGGCGTGGGTCAGGCGGGTGGTGATGCGCAGGCCCAGAAGGGTGTCGTTCATCCACGGCACCCGCTCGCGGTGCAGACCGGCGGTCATCTGGTCCGCCCACACCTCGTACCGCTGCATCAGCGTGTTGGCGCGGGACCGCGCGCTGGTGATCAGGCAGTCGCCCAGTGGGTCACCGGGCAGGTTCGACGAGTCGACAGCGGGCTCGCAGGGCACCTTGAGGCTGACCTGGTCGCGCAGTGGGCGGCCGGGGTCGAGCGAGCATGGCGACGATCCGCAGGTCGCGTAGTTCCCGCTCGCCTTGGCATAGGCATTACCGATCTTTGCGTCTGTCGGCATGTTCACCGGGATCTGGTACTGCCCGAACAGGTTCGCGGACAGCACGTCGTCCGAGTCGAGGGCGTTGGGCAGACCCAACCGGGTGTACGCCTGGAGCAGCCGCGCCGCCGTGTTCACCTTCTTCAGGGCGGTGGGCACCGGCCCGCTGACCTGGGTGCTCTGCTCCCGTACCCGGTCGTACATGGACTTCTGCCGGCCCTGGAGGAAGCCGCGCAGGGTCGGCGTCAGCGTGGCGTCCAGCGCCGTGTTGTTGGTGGCCGTCGCGCCGCTCGCGAAGGCGTACCGGCCGGACGGCCACTTCTGGGTCAGGCCCTGCTCGGGCGTGGTCTGGCTGTTACAGCTGAAAAACTCGCAGTAGACCTGGTAGACCTGCTCGTCCGGCCAGGTGTAGTCGGCGGTGCGCGAGTTCTGCCAGGCCGCGGACGAGTTCAGCCGGAACCGGCTGTGGATCTGCAACCGCAGCTTGCCGTAGGAGCGGATCACTCCACCGTTGTCCGTCAGCCGGGTGTGGACCCAACTCGGCGTGTAGCAGTAGCCGACCTCGGGCAACTCCCGTACGCCGGCCGGCGGCTCGTCGTGGCGCGGCGAGTACGCGTACTGGAGTGCCCGCACCATGTTCGACATCAGGTCGTAGCGGACGTTGCTGGGTCGGTCGATCTGCCTGCTGCCCTCACACGCGGGCACCGTCGCCTCGTCGGCCTTGGCCGGCGCCGGGGCGAGCGGCTTGTCGGTGTCCCAGAACAGGTCGTAGTTCTTGGGGGTCTTCACCTGTACGCCGTTGGCGTCCGGCTCGTAGCGAACCTGGACCTCGTTGGTCCGGAAGGCGGCCAGCGCGGTCGACAGCTCATTGGTTGCGGCGACGTACTCGTTTACCAGCCCGGTGATCAGGCTGTTGGCGTTGCCGCTCGCCGGCCGACCGAAGCTGGCCGCGAGGTCGGCGATGCGGGTTCCCTCCGCCTCGATCTGCGCGGCGCGGCCGGCGCTGACCTGGGCCGCGTACGTCGGGTTCTGCAGCATCAACATGGCGTACGCCTGCGCGCCGAGGTTCCACACCGTCGGGTTGCCGACCGGCGTCGACGGTTCGACCATCGACGGGTCACGTCCGTTGGCGACCCGGGCCAGGTAGTTGATCGACCGGGCTTCGCCGAAGCTGTTGAGCACTGTGGTCGGGTCGACCGCCGGGTTGTCGGCGTCGGTCCGGGGCACCACGAAGGCGGCGCCGCTGGCCAGCTGTGTCGAGGTCAGGTGGAACTCGTTCTCCGGGCCGATGAACTCGCCGTACGTCGGGATCGGTTGACCGAAGTTCTCCCGGTAGCCGATGTACTTGTTGATGTCGGCGCGGGCGTCGTGCAGGGTGGCGTCGCCGATCGCGGCCAGCACGGTGGCGGCGATGTCCTCCAGGCGCAGGCCGAGCTGGGCGACCTGCTGCTGGACGAGGGTGATCTGCGCGGTGTTGCCGGCGATCGCCGCGTTCAACTTGTCGAACTGGGCCATCATGTTCGCGTACACCGTGTTGATCTGGGCCTCGACCCGCGCGAAGCTGGCGCGCATCTCGTCGCCGAGGGCCCGTACCTCGTCGCGCAACGCTTTGACCTGGGCCAGGATCTGTGCGTCCAGCGACGGTCCGCTGCTGCCGAAGAGCCCGACGACCGACATCACGGCACCGAAGACGTTGCCGGTCATCGCCAACGTCGCGGTGCTGAAGATCGAGCCCGCGAGGCCGCGGCCGGTGATCGCCGCCGCGTACTTGGAGATCGCGCTGATCGTGGTGAGGACCGCCTCCCCGATCACCTTGGACTTCTTGCCGGCGTCGGGGTCGGCGAACCCGATGATGGTGGAGACCATGCCCACCCCGGCCTTGACGTCGGAGATCGTCTGCTGCCGAGCCTTGTCCCGGTCCTCGGCGGCCTTCTTGGCCGCCGCGGTGCACGCGGCGCTCGGCGGCCCTTCCGGCGGGCACTTCTGGTTGTTCTCGCCGATCTCGAGACGGATCTCCAGGCTCAGGCCGAGCAGCTCCGCGTGCAGGGAGGCCAGCTGCTGCTTGGCCGCCGCGACGTACGCCACCGAGTCGTCCCGCAGGGCCAGGATCGCGTCGAGGTCGACATGCGAGAGTCCGGGATCCTGCCGGAGCTCCTCGTAGGTGCTGGTGACGTCCACCCCGATCGGCTCGCCGAGGACGGCGTTCCAGGCGGTGGCGACGGGCGCGCTGGCTGCCGCTGCCTGTCGGACCGCGGACCACACCGCGGCGAGGGCGTCGTCACGGCCGCGCAGCCACTGGGCGGTCCGCAGCGCGCCGGAGGCGAGTTCCTCGCGGGTGTCCCACGGCTCGACCGTCTTGCCGATCACGGCCCCGACCAGGCCGGTGATCTCCGGCGAGGTCCGGGTGTCGCCGCCGGGCGTGCCGAGCAGGATGTCGACGGACTTGAGCAGCAGGTCCTGCTCGGGCAGCAGGAGGTCGAACGCGGTCAGCGACTCGTTGAGCAGCTGCTGCCGTGCGGTGAGCTGGGTCTGTGCCTGTTCGGCCGTGGCGTTCGGGTGCAGCCGGTGCCACTGGACGAACTCGGCCGACAGCACGACGGTAGTGATCCGAGCGGCGCCCTGGAGATGGATCTCGGCGACCTGGCCGAAGGCCCGGTCGGTGAGCGCTGCCTGAGGGACGGGGACGGGAACGGGATCGGCCGACGCGGGCTCGCCGAAGAGCACGCTCGCTGCGGTGACCGCGACCATCGCCAGCACTGCGGTCCCGCGCCTGGTGCGCGTGGAACGTTTGAATGTCATGCCGCGAACGTATTGAGCTGCCTGAAAGGGCGCTGAAACCGCGCTGACTCGCGCTCAGCCGGCGGCGGGTGACGCGGCAGGCGCGTCGAGGGCCGGTGCCACGACGGCGAACGCCTGGTCCATCAGCTCGGCCAGGTGCTGCTCGTCGTCGCCCGGCTGCCACCGCTGAAGCACCGTGTCGAGGGCCAGCAGTGCCATCCCGGCGGCCATCCGTGGGTAGGGGTCGGTGTGCGGGTCGAGGCGACGGCGGTTGGCCAACTCGGCGGCCAGCTCGGTGCGCCACTCAATCTGGCGTTCCAGCCAGCGGGCGTGCAGGGCGGGGGTGTCCAGGATCAGACGGACGACGACCCGGGCTCGCTCGGAGTGCTCCGGGTGGTCGTTGCAGGCGGCGAGCGGCACCCAGAGAGCGTGCCGCAGCGCGACCGACGGTGGCTCGGCGGGCGGCCGGGCGGCGAGTTCGGTGATGATGTCCGCGCTGGTGTCGGCCAGGAACCGGACGACGACGTCCTCTTTGGACGCGAAGTAGCGGAAGAAGGTGCGTCGCGACATGCCGGCCGCCGCCACGATGTCGTCGACTGTCACCAGGTCGAAGCCCTTGGTAGCGAGCAGCATCAGGGCGGCGTCACGCAGTTCGTCGGCAACGAGCTGGCGTTTGCGTTCGGCCAGGCTGTTGTCCGCACGGGATCTCATCCGCCGATGCTACGTCATTCGGTGCCACATCATGCCCTTGTTGACACCAGGCGCACTACTTGACACCCAGTGCCACCGATAGCACAGTGGGTCGCATGACTGTCAATGGCTGGTCCACTGCACAGATCCCCGACCTGAACGGCCGTACCTTCGTCGTCACCGGTGCCACGGCGGGCCTCGGCCTGGTCACGACCCGGGCGCTCGCCGTCCGCGCTGCGCGCGTCGTGCTGGCCGTCCGCGACGAGGAGAGAGGTCGCCGGGTGGCGGCCGACATCGCCGCAGCCCGACCCGGCGTCGACCTGGAAGTCCGGCGGATCGACCTCGCCGACCTCGACTCGGTACGGGAGTTCGCCGACAGGATGCACGCCGACCATTCCCGGGTGGACGTGCTCATCAACAACGCCGGGGTGATGGCCCTGCCGCGCACCCTCAGCCCGCAGGGTCACGAGATGCAGTTCGCCACGAACCACCTCGGGCACTTCGCTCTCACCGGGCTCCTGCTCGACCTCCTGCTGGCCGGCCGGGAGCCGCGGGTGGTCACTGTCACCTCGGTCAACCACCGGCAGGCGAAGATGCGCTTCGCCGACCCGACCGGCGAGCGGGGCTACTCTCCGATGGGCTTCTACAACACGTCCAAGCTGGCCAACGCCATCTTCGGCTACGAGCTGCACCGGCGGCTCAGCGCCGTGGCGAGCCCACTGGGCAGCTTCCTCGCCCACCCCGGCTACACCGCGACGAACTTGCAGAGCAGCGCCACCACGCCGATCTGGCGACTGCTGCTGGGCCGGATCGGCAACCCACTCCTCGCCCAGCCGGTCGATCGCGGTGTCTGGCCGCAACTGTTCGCCGCCACCGACCCTGACGCGCAGCCGGGCGAACTCGTCGCCCCGGGTGGGCCGGGCGAACTGCGCGGCCACCCCGCGCCGGCAAAGCTCTCCGCGGCCGCGACCGACCCCGAGCACGGCCGCCGTCTGTGGGAGCTGTCCGAACAGGCCACCGGCGTGCGGTTCGGCTCGCTGCGACCGGCGAGCTGATCGCTGGGCACCCAGCGACGTCACATTCCGTCGCGCCAGATCGTCCAGGCGGCGAGCAGACACAACGGAGGAAAGAATGTTCGCTGCCTATGTCACTGTCACCATTCTCGCGTCGATCTTCACCGGCATCGCCGCCGTCACCTACCTGATCGACCACGACTATCCCAAGGCCCAGGCGGACATGAAGCGCGTGCCACGGTCGTGGATACCGCGGTTGGGCATGGCGCTGGCGGCAGGCTCGTTGGGGCTGCTGGCCGGCTTCGCCGTACCGCTGCTGGGCACCCTCGCCGCCGCCGGGCTGGTGCTGTATTTCATCGGCGCGCTCATCGCGCACCTGCGCGTCGGCTCCCGTCAGCTGGTCGGCTGGGCCGTATTCTTCGTCAGCGTGGTGGCCGCGCTGACAGTGAACGTGCTCTACCACTGGTGAATCGTCAGCTCCGACGTGAGGGGCACCGTGGGCGTCGGCATCGCGAGGTGAGCCGGTATTGCCCTGTCATAGGCGGGCATCTATAGTTGCGCGGATCACAACAATCATGGCCGTGGTGACGCGGCCGGGTCGTCGAAGCGCTTCGACGATTCGTCGTTCAGGCCCGTCAGCCGGGTGTCGAGCCTGGTCACGCCGGTCTCGGCGCCCCGCTGGGCGTCTGTCGTACGACATGAGGAGAACCGCATGCGGAACTGGCGCCTTCGGCGCGGAATCACCGCGCTCGCGCTTGCCCTGCTAGCCCTACCGGCCGTTCCCGGCACCGCGCTCGCCGAACCCACCTACCCGTTCCGAGATCCCCACCTACCCGTGAACGTCCGGGTCGACGACCTGCTCAGCCGGCTCACCCAGGACGAGAAGATCTCCTGGCTGCACCAGTACCAGCCGGCCATTCCCCGACTGGGCATCGGCCTGTTCAAGACCGGCACCGAGGCGCTGCACGGGGTGGCCTGGTCCACCGACATCGACAACAACGGCGCGGTGGTCAAGGCTCGCGGCACCGTCTTCCCACAGCCGGTGGGCATGGCGAGCACCTGGAACACCGAGCTGATCCGGCAGGTCGGATCGGCCGTGGGCGACGAGGCGCGCGGCTACCACGCGCAGAACCCCCGGGTCTGGGGGCTCAACCTCTGGGCGCCGGTGGTCAACCTGCTCCGCGACCCCCGGTGGGGCCGCAACGAGGAGGGCTACTCCGAGGACCCGCTGCTCACCGCCGAGATCTCCACCGCGTACGGGTCGGGGATGACCGGCGGTGACCCCAACCACCTGAAGAGCGCCCCGACCCTCAAGCACTACCTGGCCTACAACAACGAGGTCCGACGCGACGTGACCTCCTCGAACGTGCCGCCTCGGGTGCTCAACGAGTACGACCGCGCCGCCTTCAAGCCGGCCATCGCCGCCGACGCGGCGACCGGGATGATGGCCGCGTACAACCTGGTCAACGGCCGTCCGGCCACTGTGGACCCGGACCTGGCCACCGTGGTACGCGACTGGACCGACCAGCCGCTGATGAACGTCACGGACGCCTGGGCGCCGAACAACCTCGTCGCCTCGCAGGGGTACTACGCCACCCAGGCCGAGGGCAACGCCGCGATCATCAAGGCCGGCCTCAACAGCTTCATCACCGACGACACCAACGCCCAGCCCACCATCACCGCCATCAAGCAGGCGCTGGCGACCGGCCTGCTCACCGAGGCGGACATCGACGCCCGGATCCGCGAGATCCTGAACGTCCGGTTCCGGTTGGGTGAGTTCGACCCGGGCGGCGGCCGGTACGGCGGCATCACCCCGGACGTCATCAACAGCCCGGAACACCAGCGACTGGCCCGGAAGGCCGCCGGCGAGGCGATGGTGCTGCTGAAGAACGAGCGGCAGGCGCTACCGCTGGACCCGGCCCGGACCCGCAAGGTGGCGGTGCTCGGCCCGCTGGCCGACACCCTCTACTCGGACTGGTACGGCGGCGACCTGCCGTACCAGGTGACGGCGCTCGGCGGCATCCGCGAACGGCTGGGCAGCTCGGCCAGTGTGAGCGGGCTCGACGGGGCGGACCGGATCGCGCTGAAGGACGTGTCGACCGGCCGGTATGTCTCGGCCACCGGCACCACCGACGCCGACCGCGTCCTCGGGACCGGCGCCACCCCGGCGCTCGTCGCCCAGTTCGACGTGGTCGACTGGGGGCAGGATGTGGTGACGTTGCGCAACGCCGCCAACGGCCGTTACCTCGGCTACAACTGGGGGCCGTTCCTCACCCGCGACGAGCAGCCGAACGGTTGGTACGTCCAGCAGCAGTTCAAGCTGGAGCCGCAGGCCGACGGAACAGTGGTGCTGCGCTACGTCGGCTACGAGACCAAGGAGAGCTGGTTCGGCGCCGACACGTACGTGACCATCGGTGACGACGGCGCCCTCAAGCTCGGCGCATCGACCCCGGCCGCCGCGACCCACTTCAGTCGCGAGGTGATCAGCAGCGGAATCGACCGGGCCGTGGCGGCGGCCAAGGCGGCCGACACCGCCGTGCTTGTGGTCGGCAGTAACCCGTTCATCAACGGCCGCGAGGCGCACGACCGGACCTCAACGGCGCTGAGTGCCGGCCAGGAGGCGCTGGTCAAGGCCGTGGCCAAGGCCAACCCGCGGACCGTGCTCGTGCTCCAGACCAGCTACCCGGTCACCATCCGATGGGAGCAGGAGCACGTACCGGCCATCGTCTGGACCACCCACGCGGGCGCGGAGACAGGTCACGCCGTCGCCGACGTCCTCTTCGGCGACCGCAACCCGTCCGGCCGGCTCACCCAGACCTGGTACCGCTCGGACTCGCAACTACCGCCGGACCTGCTGGAGTACGACATCATCTCGTCCGGGCAGACCTACCTGTACAGCCGCGCGAAGCCGCTCTACCCGTTCGGCCACGGGCTGTCGTACACCCGCTTCCGGTACGGCCAGCTGCGCGCCGGTGCGCAGTCGGTCGCGGCCGACGGCACCATCACGGCCAGTGTCGACGTGACAAACGTCGGCAGCCGGGCCGGGACCGAGGTCGTTCAGCTCTACACCCACCAGCGCACCTCGCGGGACACCACCCCGATCCGCCAGCTCAAGGCATTCCAGCAGGTGAAACTCGCGCCCGGGCAGACCCGTACGGTGACCTTGCGCCTGCCCGCCGCCGACCTGGCGCACTGGGACGTCACCCGCAGTCGGTGGGTGGTCGAGTCGTCCGTCCACGACCTGATGGTCGGGGCGTCCGTCGAGGACATCCGGGCCCGCGCCGCGGTCCGGGTCCGCGGTGAGACCATCCCGGCCCGCGACCTGTCCCGGCCCACCAGGGCGGAGAACTTCGACCGGTACGCGGGCGTCCGGCTAGTCGACGAGACGAAAACCAGCGGTACGGCGGTCGGTGCCACCGCCGCCGGTCAATGGATCTCCTTCGACGGTTCCGCGCTGCGTGCCGGGGCGCGCACCTTCACCGCGAAGGTCGCCAAGGCCGGTGCGGGTGTCGGCACGATCCAGATCCGGATGGGGTCGCCCACCGGTCGGCTGCTGGGCACGGCCACCGTGCCCAGCACCGGCGACGATTACCGGTACGTCAGCACCAGCACCGAGTTGGCCCGGGCCGTCGGCACCCGCAACGTGTACCTGGTGTTCGACTCCCCGCTGCGGCTGGCGGAATTCTCCATCAATTGACCGGAGCCCGGGCCGGGTCGATCGTCGACCCGGCCCGGGCCATTGGTTGGTCAGCTCGCCGTGCAGGTCAGCGCCGGTGTACTGGGCGTGCCGCTCGACGAGCCGAGGAACCCGAACGCGGTGCTCGCGCCGGCGCCCAGTGCCCCGTTGTAGGCGACGTTGCGGGCGGTGACCGCCGACCCCTGGCTCGTGACGGTCGCGTTCCAGGCCTGGGCGACGCTCTGGCCACCGGCGAAGGTCCACGTCACGGTCCAGTTGCTGATCGCCGAGGGTCCCGCGGTGACCCGTACCTCGCCCTGGAAGCCGCCGGTCCACTGGCTGGTCACCGCGTACGTCGCGGTGCAGCCGGCCGCCGGCGGCGGGGTGGTGGGCGGTGGCGTGGTAGGCGGTGGCGTGGTGGGCGGTGGGGTGGTGACGGAACCACCCCAGCCGGCGGTGGAGTCCAGCCAGGCGGCGCGTCGCAGCATCCAGTCCCGCATGACCTGGACCTGCCCCTGCCAGGTGGGCGAGGTCGGGGTGCGGAAGAAGCTGACCGTCGGTGCCGTCAGGTTGGGCCAGCGTTGGAAGTTGCGCTGGGCCGCGTTGGTCAGCGGGGTCGCGAGAGCATTGATCCGGGTCTGGAGCGCGGCGTCGGAGAGCAGGCCCCGTCGCAGCGTCTGCCAGCGCGATCGGGCCTGGTTGACGAACGCGGGGTCGCGCAGCAACTGGGCGAACCAGTCGTTGGCCGACGGTTGCCGGGTCTGCTGGTGCTGCCAGCCCGACACCTGGTCGTTGGCGAAGAATCCACCGACGCCGAAGCTGAGGTCGAAGTCCCACAGCGGACCCGCGAAGATCTTGCTGTCCCGGTCCTTGTAGAAGTGCGAGCTGCGGACGTAGGCGTCCATCTCCCGGCTCAGCTCGTTGACGATCATGAGGTCGATGAAGGAGTCGACGTCGATGTACTTGCGGTATCCGGTGGTCGGGTCGGCGAAGTTCGACGAGTGCAGCACGTCGTTGAACTCCTGGAGGTGACCGCGCAGCCAGTCCCGTTGCTGCGGTTGCAGGGGCGACGGGTCGGCGACCTCAAGGTAGTTCCAGCAGGTTGCCGCCGGCCCGGTGCACGGCAACGTCGGCTCTTCGGCCGCCATCCACTCGAATTTCCAGATGTACCCGCCCTGGATCTTCGGCAGGGTCACGTCGTCGGAGTCCAACTGCTTGAGGTCGAGGCGGTCCTTGGAGTTCTTGATCGTCTCCATGAACATGTAGACGCCCATGTAGTCGCTGGCACCCACCGGTGCGGCGTCCGTGTTGAGGTAGAACTCGGCGAACGCGTAGCGCGGGGCGGGCAGCCCCATCTCGCGCCCGAGGTCGTAGACGAGCGCCTCACGGATCAGCGCCTTGTCGGGGAACGGGCCGCGCAACACCCAGTCGGAGTCGGCGGGCATGCCCAGCACCGGGTAGTCGGCGTCGTCGTTCTCGTTGTCCCAGAACTCGACGCGGAACGGCGTCTTCTCGAATGTCGCCGACGAGTTGCCGCGCAGCCGGAATCCGGCCCGGGTGCTGAGCGTCGGGGCGGCCGCCAACGATGTGGTACCGCCGCCCGTCGGTTCGAAGATCATGGTGGTGGCGTCGAAGTACTCACGGTCTGGCCGGCCGGCACCGTACGAGTCGATCAGTACCACCGGCAGGTCGTGGGCGGTGGTGACGTTCTGGGCGGCGTACATGGCGGTGCCGGGCGCACCCGTCGCTGTTTGGCCGACGAACGCCTGTGCCCGCAACTGGGTGGTGCGGGTGAAGCGCAGCGCCGAGCCCGAATAGAGCGACGACTGGGCGGTGGGCGGCTGGCCGTTGGTGGTGTAGCGGATCTGGGCACCGCTGACCGTGCTGCTCAGCGTCACCGCCACCTCCCCCTGGAAGGTGCCGCTGGGCACCGAGAAGGTGATGTCGCCGACCAGGTCTTCCGCCGCGGCCGGTGCTGCGGCGGCATCGGCGGCCGGGGTGCCGGCGAGGAGTTCGGTGACCGGTTGGGCGGCCTGGGCAGCGGCGACGGGTTCGGCGCCGGCCGGTGGCGAAGACACCACGAGGAAACCTGCGACCAACACGGCGGTGGCGGCGATCCCGGCGGCACGAAGGGCCGCCACCGGAAGACCGGTGTTGCGGGTGTTCATGCGCACGATGCCTCCTGTTCTGATCGGGTGGGAACGGGCAACTCCAGGAGCGCCGAGGACGCGTCGGCGCGGAAATGGCGGCGTAGCGTCCGACGCCACGGCACATCGGGAAGGTCCAGGCGGAGAGCCGCGAGACCGGTGGCGTACTTCGAGATGCGTACGGGCCGGGTCCCGCGCTGCCACAGCGCACGGTCGACCAGCGAGGGGGCCGAATTGGTCTTGGTCTCGACCACGGCGATGCCGGGCAGTCGCAGGGTTTGGTCACCGTCCTGCCAGGTGAGCCCGGTGTCGATGGTGACCCGGCTCGCGGTTGCGGGCAGCAGCAGAGTGGAGCGACGGTAGCTGGTGACCAGCACCGGCTCGAGTGGGCTGCCGCTGAGATTGGACAGGATCGACTCCCGGTCGAGCACATCGTCGACGAACCCCCGCCCGGACCGGACGGTGCGGCGGTCCTCGGCGAGATACGGCAGTCGGTGTTTGGTGACCCGTCCGCGCGCCCCGCTGATCTTCACTTCCAGCCAGCACTGCGCGGAGTCGAGGTAGGTCCGGGTCCGTACCTTGAAGCGCCTGCGCCGCCGGTACGCGGCGCAGTGGTAACTGGCCAGGCAGGGCGTGTCGAAGTACACGGACTCGTACCGGAAGCTGCGTTCGCCATCGATGTCCAGCACCCGGGCGTACGGGGTGAGCTGGTCCAGCAGATGCGGCAACTCGTCCACCGTGATGACGTACTTGCGGTCCACCCTGCACTGCAGCGCTGCCCGGTCGATCACCTCGGCGAGTGCGATCGGCGCCAGCGTCGCCAGCGGTGGCGCGCTCATCGGAGCGCTCCGGCCCGTACCGCCTTGCTGGTGCCGGCAGCCGCGCTGCGCCGGGCGACCGAGTATCGGACGTCGACCACTGTGGTCTCGTTGACCATGTCGAGCCGCTGGACGATGGCGTTGTGTACCCGGGCGTTGAGCAGTTGCTCCAGCTGGGCGACGAGAGCGACGTGATCGGTGACGGCGGAGTCGAGCACCATGATCTGGTGCCGGTAGTGCCGGAGCAGCCGTCGGTGATCGCCGACGAACATCACCGCGACGATGAGTGCCATCAAGCCTCCGCTGAGCCAGACCGAGGTGGTGCTGAGTGCGCCGAGAATGCCCAGTGCGAGAGCGGAGAAGTAGTACGCGACCTCGTGCTGGTCGAGCTCCGTCGACCGGAGTCGGATGATGGAGAGCACTCCGAACAGCGCCAGCCCCAGCCCGAGCCCGGCCCCGACGTCGCTGGCGCTCAGCGCGCTCGCCACCGCGAGGACGCCGACGTTGACCCCCAGATAGGCGACGACCAGGTCGCGCCGGCGGTGCCGGGGGAAGTAGAGCCCGAAGACGAGCAGCGCCACCGCGCAGATGTCGATCGCGAACAGAACGAGCTGCGACATCGCTGGGGTTCCTCCTGGTTCACGCCGGAGCGGACCGACGCCAGGCCGCAGTCGCTGCGTGGCGACCTGCGGAAGGTGGCCGAACCTCCGGGCTACTTTTCGGTAAACTTTCGGTATTTCGTTGGTGACTGTAAGCAGAACATCAATGTAAGTCAATGTGTGATCCGTGCGCACATGCAGGCCCCTGAGCCGGCTGGCAAGGGTGCGGTGCGCCTGACGTGGGCAGGCCCGGGGAGCCACCTCGGCTCAGGCGACCGCCGAAACTTTCGGAGTCTTTCGGGCGTCACGGCGTCTCGATTGATCGGTCCTGGGGTCGGTTCCTGGGGCGGGATGATCGTCGGTCCGACCCGGGGTGGCCGCTGAGCCTCTCGTGCCCGTTGGCCGGTGGCGCCCGGTGGGGCGGGCACCGCCAGTGTCGGCGGGGTTCAGTGACTTCGGTGCCTATGGAGCTGATGCCGCAAACGAATCAAGCAAGGGAATCCGTGGCGGTGGTGTCGGCGACGAACCGTGCTGGCGAACTGCCTGGTGGTGGGCGCGACGAACCGCGAGCGAACCGCCTGGCAGTGGGATCGCGACGACCGCGGGCGAACCGCCTGGCAGTGGGATCGCGACGAACCGTGCTGGCGAACCGCCTGGCGGCGGGATCGCGGGGATCGCGCGGGGAACCGCCTGGCGTCGCGGGGATCGCGCGGGGATCGCGCGGAGGGTCGCGTGAGGGCTTTGTCGCGGGGGCGGTTCGAGGGGGCCGTCTGTCGGTGATGTCGTAGACGATTCAGCTCCAAAGGAAGGCCGGACCGCCGACGGTCCCTGGCCTGGCGGTCCCTGGCCTGGCGGTGGGGCGCCCTCATGGCTCACGACGTTCAGCGCGCCGCGCTGCGGACCAAAGGTCTACGCCGCCGTTCAGCTGCCGATCGCCGAGGTGCGTGCGAGTGGTCGCGGGCAGCGACGACGAGCCCCGTGTCGTCGCTGTGGATTCGTCGGACGACGTCAGCAGGGACGCACTGTCGGCAGGGTTGATCTGCCCGATCCGAGGGCATTTCTGCATAGACGCCCTCCAATTGCCGGTTGCATTGGTCAGACGTGTGACCTACGCTCCCAGTAAGAATTTCGGGGCGGTTAACAAAGAGTGCGGTCGGGGCGACGGAAGTCCCCGCCGGCCCTTAGTGGCGTCGTTGTTCCGTACTCGTCGCTCGATACGCACTTTGGGCACCACATCGACGACCAGTGAGAGGAACAGACGTGAAGTCAGCCATATCCACCGCTCGAATGTCAGTGTTGGCGGTGGCGGCGCTTGTCGCCGCCACACTGCCAGCAGTGCTGACAAACCAACTACCGGCATCGGCCGCGGTCCAGGCGACCTACTATGTCGCCCCGGACGGTGACGACGCCAATCCGGGCACCCTGCAGTCGCCATTCCGGACTCTGCAACGTGCCCGGGACGTCGTTCGTACGGTGAACACGAACATGACCGGCGACGTGAACGTCCACCTCCGTGGTGGAACCTATCCGGTGAGCAGCACTGTCGAATTCGGGTCGAGCGACTCCGGCACCAACGGATTCCGGGTCAGCTACGCGGCCTACGCCAATGAGAAGCCAGTCCTCGACGGCGGCGTCCCGGTGACCGGGTGGAGCCAGCACAGCGGCAACATCTGGAAGGCGCCGCTCGACCGCACCAACAAGCTGCGGGCGCTCTACGTCAATGACAAGCGCGCGTACATGGCGTCGAAGACGATCAGCTCGGCGGGCTGTTACGGGACGTACAACATCACGGCCAACCAGGCCTCGTGGGCCTGGGAGTCGGGCTCGCAGTGCGACGGCGCCAAGTACAGCCTGAACGATTTTCCCGCCGTTCCGCGCAACCAGGACGACATCGAGATCGAGACGGGTACGACCTGGACCACTGCCATCGTGGGCGTCCGCCAGGTGACCACGAGTTCCGACGGTGCGAACCGGGTCGCTCTCTTCCAGCAACCAGGCGCGGCCATCGCGCAGGGCGCGTTCAACGGCAACGCCCAGGTCGGCGGCACCCACAAACTCATGAACGCGTACGAGTTCCTGGACGCGCCCGGTGAATTCTATTTCGACAAGGGCACCAAGACGGTCTACTACTACAAGGCCAGCGCCGAGAACATGTCGACCGCGACGGTCTACGCACCGAACAACGTCACCACGGTGCTCCGGGTCGCCGGCACCTCGACGACCAGCCACGCCCGCAACATCACGTTCTCCGGTCTGACGGTGCGGCACTCGGACTGGAACCTGTTCAACGTCGCCGGTTCGTCCTTCAAGCAGGCGCAGCAGGGCAATCTCGGAGCGCAGGTGTACGCGAAGGGCAACTTCCACGTCTACTACTACCGCAACGTGGATGTCACCCCCGGCATCGTCCAGATCCAAAACGCCGACGGTCTCCTGCTGCAACGCAACCGGATCGAGCACACCGGCGCCGACGGAATCAACATGATCAATGATGTGCAGAGCACCCAGTTGATCGGAAACCACACCAACGACATCGCCGGGTCCGCCATCACCGTCGGTCATCCCCAGCACGTCTACATCGGGGACGGCACGTCGACCAACCGCGAGAAGTACTCCGCGTCAGTCGAGGGGCTGCCGAAGAACATCGACATCAAGAACAACTACCTCTACGACAGCGCGGTTCTGTTCAACGGGCACAGCCCCATCTCCGCGTACTTCGCCGACACCCTCACCATCCAGCGCAACCGGATCGAGAAGGCCCCGTGGTCCGGCATCACGCTCGGCTGGGGCTGGTGGAACTTCGACGGATCGTCGGGCTCGATCGTGCCGAACCGGCCGACCACGACGGCGAGAAACAACACCATCAGCTACAACCACATCATCGACACGGTGCAACGTCTCAGTGACACGGCTCCCATCTACACGCTCGGGAGCCAGCCCGCGACCACCATCACCAACAACTACCTCCAGGGCGTTCCGTCGGGCCACAAGTACGGACTGCACCCGGATGAGGGCTCGGCGTTCATCACCTTCCGCGACAACGTCCTGAGTATCGACAAGAACGTCACCTGGATGATCAATTCGGATGACTTCGGGCGGAAGCACGATCTGAGCATCACGCAGATCTACGGCCCTATCAACAAGGTCTCGAACAAGAATCTGCCGAACAGTACTGTCGCCGACATCCTCGTCTCCTCCGACTATGTCTGGCCGGCTGCGGCGTACGGCATCGCCGCGAATTCCGGCCTTGAGGACGCGTACCGGGACATCATTCCGGCGAGCAATTTCTCCGCACCGAACTATGTGCTGCCGGCCAGCACCTTCGTCACCAGTGCCACCGCGTCGATCCCGATCCGGAGCATCGGTGACGCCACCAGGTCGGTCTGGCTGGCTCCGTACGGCACGACCACCTTCACCGCCGGGGCGACGATGACCAGGGCCGCCGGCACCGCCACATCCATCGCCGTGCCGGCCACTCAGGTCGAGTACCGGCTCTACGTCGTCGACGCACAGGGCAACCGGTCGGCCGAGTCGACAGCAATCGTCCGGCAGCAGCAGGGCGGCGGCAGCGGTACGGGGAGCGGACAACTCGTGGGTGGCCAGTCCGGTCGCTGTGTCGAGGTGCCCAACTCCTCGACCACCAACGGCACTCAGACTCAGCTCTGGGACTGCTCCACCGGCACCAACCAGCAGTGGACCCACACCGCCAGCAAGCAGTTGACCGTGTACGGCAACAAGTGCCTGGACGCCTCCGGGGCGGGCACGGCCAACGGCACCGCGGTCATCATCTGGGACTGCCACGGTGGGCTCAACCAGCAGTGGAACGTCAACACCAACGGCACCGTGACGAACGCCCAGTCGGGGCTCTGTCTCGATGCCAACGGCGCCGCCACCGCCAACGGCACCAAGCTCATCCTCTGGTCCTGCAACGGCGGCACGAACCAGCGGTGGACGCTGCGTAGCTGACCCGACCAGACCCCGGGGCCAGGCCGACACGGGCCTGGCCCCGGCTACTTCTGGGTCGGCGCTGCCGACGTCGCTAGCTGGCGGCCTCCGGCGTGGCCTCGGTCGGCTGGGCGGCCTCGTCGTCCTTGGCGGGCTCCTCCTCGTTCGCCACCTTGACGCGCGTGGGCTCGGTCCAGGAGAACTCGATCTCGACGGACACCTCCGTCTCGCTCTCCCGCTCGATCTCCAGCTCGCACCGCACCGTGTCCGCGACCGTCACCGCACCCGCCGCGCCGTAGAAGAGCCGCCCGTCAGACTCCAGCTGGTTCGCCAGTTGGCGCAGCCAGGCGGCCAGGTCGGAGCGTGACACCGTACGGGAGTCCTCATAGATATCCATGTCGACCATGCTCGCACTCCACAAAGGACGACGTGTGCAGGGCTTCGGCCTCGACCCGAGGTGTCGGCATGATATGGATCTTGCCGGTGGCGGTGGTCCGGAAAATGTCGGCTTCGGAGGTGCTGCCGGACAGCGCGCGGGTAATGCTGGGCGATGAAATCCACCTGGAAGCCCCACGAGAAGCACGGTGGCCTGTCGGACAAGGACAAGCGCGAGCTGCCGGAAACCGTCTTCGCGTTCCCCGGCAAACGCAAGGAACCGATGACCGATGCCAGCCACGTCCGCAACGCCGTCGCCCGGTTCGACCAGGTGCAGGGCGTCACCGACGCCGACCGCGACCTGGCCTTCGAGAACATCCTCGCCGCAGCCAAGCACTACGGTGTCGATGTCGCCGAGACGAACTGGCGCCAACTGGGCAAGCTCCCGCACACCCCGAATCCCGCTCACTGACCGGGCAACCGCACGATTCGGCCCACTCGCCGGATAGTTTCGGCTCCGCCGGGTAAACGGCGCGGATGCCCGCCAAGCAGGAGCCGGCAGCTGACAACGACCCGCCCCGGCACCGGGTCGATCGGATCTGGTCCGCCCTGCGCGAGCGGGTGCGGCACGGGCTACAGGTCCGCGCTTGGCGCTTGCGCCTCTTCGGGCTGCTCGCCGTGCAGGCCGGCGTCGCGGCGTCGATCGCCTGGTTCGTGGGGTATCAGTTC
Source organism: Micromonospora arida (assembly GCF_003857035.1). Classification (GTDB taxonomy): domain Bacteria; phylum Actinomycetota; class Actinomycetes; order Mycobacteriales; family Micromonosporaceae; genus Micromonospora; species Micromonospora arida. Next base: position 20,455 of record NZ_QGSY01000148.1, on the reverse strand, counting down.
CTGGGCAATCCCGTCCCGGTGCTCGCGCCCACCACCGCGGTCGGCATCGTGGCTGCGTCGATGGGCACGCGCCTGCGGCGCACCGTCGAGCTGCTGGTCGGGGTGATCCTGGGCCTCGCTGTCGGCGACGCACTCATGTCGATGTTCGGCATCGGGCCCTGGCAGACCGGTGTGGTCGTCGTGCTGGCGATCATCGTCGCCGTGCTGATCAAGGGCGGCGGATCCCTACTCACCCAGGCCGGCGGCACCGCGGTGCTCATCGCCACCCTGGAGCCGCCCGTGCGTGAGTTGTCCGTCCCCCGCTTTGTCGACTCTGCCGTCGGCGGGCTCATCGGTCTGGCGGTCGGCCTGCTGTTGGTGCCCATCCACCCGCAGCGGACGATGCAGCGGCTGGCCGAACCAGTCCTCGACCCGACCATCGACGCCCTGCGCAACCTGGCTGCTGCGCTGCGTCGTCGGGACCTTGGCGGCGCCGAGCAGAGTCTGAATGGTTTGCGGGGTCTCGGTTCACGGACGACTGCGCTGGACGAGGGGCTCGGGGCTGCTCAGGAAGTGGTACGACTGGCACCACTACGGTGGCGCCAACGCAGGTCCCTGGCCAAATACACCCGGGCCGTCCACCATCTCGAGCGCAGCCTGTACGGCTGTCGGGCCATCGCGAGGAGACTCACCAAGGCTCTCCGGGACGATGAGCCGATACCGGATGAGTTCGTCGCGGCCATCGAACTGCTGGCCACCAGTGTGCAGACGCTGAGACGCACCAGCACTCCCGAGCGGGCGGATCCGCGTGAGGCGCAAGGGCAGATCCTCACCGCTGTCGAGCTGGTCGGAAAGGCGCAGGGAAAGCCCGCTCCGGATCCCACCCGCCCGCACACCCACCGGCTGGGCTACTCGGGAGCGATCGCCGCGGGTGAGTTCCACACGGCCGCCCACGACCTGCTCATGGCCAGCGGTATGGGCGCCGACGAGGCGGGAGAGCTGGTACGGCAGGCATTGGATCGGGCCGGTTCGGAGTGAGCAGGCGGGCCTGCGGCGCGCACCGCCGCCACGTCGGGAAAGCCCAGCGCGTCACGTCGCCCTGAGGGACGCGAGGACGTCGAGGTAGTGCGGGTTCTTCATGACCCCCAGCACGTTGCCGAACGGGTCGACGACCGCCGCGGTGATGAACCCTTCGTCCCCGTGTGGAGTGATCGGCTGGTACTCCGTGGCACCCAACGCCAGTAGCCGCTCGACGGTGGCGTCGAGGTCGTCGACGCACCAGTGCATGATCACGCCGCCGGGCCCGGTCGCCGCGCCGGCCGGTGCGTACCTGCGGTCGATGATGCCCAGCTCGGCCTGGTAGTCCCCGATGCGGAACTCGGTGTAGGCCGGGCGTCCGTCGGGGCCGGGGCGCATGAAGTACGCCTCGATGCCAAGAAAGTCCGTATACCAGGCCGTGGCCGCCGTCACGTCGTCCGCCCAGATGTTCAGGGTGGCGAATCCTCGCAGGCTCATCAGGTGTCCTCTCGTCGATGTGGTTGCTGTCGACGCTATCGACGATTGCGGAAGGTTTGCTTCCGCAATGAGCGGTAGGTCTCGACCGTGTCCAGCCGCGGACCGCATTTTTCGTCGGCTCCCGGGTAGTCGCCGCCATTGCCCAGGACGAGTGGCGGGGGACAGCGTGGACAGCTACCCGGCAGTCGAGGACCACGGTCTGATCGGTGATCTACAGACCGCGGCGCTGATCACCAAGGACGGTACGGTCGACTGGTTCTGTGCGCCCCGCTTCGACTCACCGAGCATCTTCGGCGCGCTGTTGGATCGCCGTAAGGGTGGCCATTTCCAGCTGTCGCCCGACGGCATCGACTACGCGAGCAAGCAGCTCTACCTGCCCGGTACACCGATCCTCATCACCCGCTTCCACAGTGCGGACGGCGTGGGCGAATTGTTGGATTTCATGCCCGTCACGGGTGAACGGGCCACCAACCGGCACCGGTTGATCCGGCTGGTTCGCATGATCCGGGGCAGCATGCCGTTCCGCTTCGACTGTCAGCCCAAGTTCAACTACGGACGCGATCCGTTTGAGCTTGAGGTGCACCCCGAGGGTGACGTCTTCCGGAGCCAGACACTGACCTTCACCCTCGCCCTCTTCAAGGATGCGAAAGGGCTGGTCGACGCGGGGGCCATCAACCGCGACGCGCAGGGGGTATCGGCTCGGTTCACGCTGCAAGCAGGTGACATCGGCGGGGTGGTCCTGGAGACGGCCTGCCCGCACGCGCCCCGCGCACTCAGCACCGACGAGGCGTGCGAACTACTTGCCGACACCCGCGACTTCTGGCGGCGATGGCTGGACCGTTCCCGCTATCGGGGTCGTTGGAGGGAGGCGGTCGAGCGGTCGGCGATGACCCTCAAGCTGATGACGTACGCACCGACCGGCGCCCTTGTCGCCGCGCCCACCGCGGGGCTACCCGAGCAGATCGGCGGGCAGCGGAACTGGGACTACCGTTACACCTGGATCCGGGACGCGTCCTTCTCCGTGCACGCGTTGCTGAAGCTCGGCTTCACCGACGAGGCCGAGAAATATCTGCTCTGGTTGGACGCGCGCATCCGGGAAGCACGGGACCCCGATCTGCCCCTCCAGATCATGTACAGGGTTGACGGCTCGCCGGACCTGCCCGAGGAGGTGCTCAGCCACCTGGAGGGATACCGCGGGTCGGCACCGGTGCGCATTGGCAACGGCGCGTCGGGCCAACTGCAACTCGACATCCACGGCGAGGCGCTCAACTCCCTGGAACTCGCCGACCGGAATGGCCTGATCGCGCCGTACGAAGGGTGGCGGAAGACGGCAGAGCTGATGGACTGGCTCTGCGAGCACTGGGACCAGCCCGAGGACGGCATCTGGGAGACCCGGTCCGGGCGGCAGGACTTCACGTACGGACGGATGATGTCCTGGGTGGCGCTGGACCGCGCAATCCGCCTCGCGCAGCGCCGTGGGCGCCCCGGTGACACCACCCGTTGGACGACCGAACGCAACACCATCTACGAGCAGGTCATGACACGTGGCTTCCACCCGGGCCGCCAAGCTTTCGTGCAGCACTACCGCACGGACATCCTGGACGCCTCGCTGCTTGCCATGCCTGGGCTCGGCTTCATCTCGCCGATGGACCCGATGTGGGAGTCGACGCTGCGAGCGATAGACGGCGAACTGGTCTCCGACAGCCTCGTCTACCGCTACGACCCGAACGCCTCGCCGGACGGCCTGGCCGGCACCGAGGGCACCTTCAGCATGTGCACCTTCTGGTACGTGCAGGCCCTCGCCCAGGCCGGCCGGCTCGACGACGCCCGGTTGACCTTCGAGAAGATGCTCACCTACAGCAACCCGCTCGGCCTCTACTCCGAGGAGATCGCGCCGACCGGGGAGCAGATCGGCAACTTCCCGCAGGCGTTCAGTCACCTCTCGCTGATCAGCACGGCGACTCACCTTGACGACCTGCTCGATCAGCAGCGCTGACCGTCCATGTCAGAACAGCGTCAGCGGCTCGACCGGGATCGGCTCGGGCAACGCGTCGAGCCCGGGTACGCGTGCCCGGACCTCGTCGTGGAACCGGCGGGCGAGCGCCGGCGCTTCGGCGTTGTCCGGGGTGTGGATGAACATCGTCGGCGAGCGCCCCTCGCGTAGCCAGGTGACTGTCACGTCGATCCAGCGTTGCCACCCCTCGACAGTGCGCGTCGAGTCGTCGCGACCGAGGTAGCGGACGATCGGCCGGTCGGTCAGCGCGACAGTCCGGAGCGGCACGCGGGGCTTCTTGGTCCAGGCGTCCCGCTCCGCGTCGCTGGTCGGCGGGCTCGCGAAGAAGGCGGTCGTGTCGAAGGGGATCCATTCGGCGTGGGCGGCGGCGAGGGTCGCCCCGAGCAGTCGGGCCGCGCGGGCGTCGGTGAAGAACGCGGGATGGCGGACCTCCACCGCGTACCGGTGGGACTGCGGAAGCTGCTCCAGGAAACGGCCCAGGGCCGGGACGTCGGCGGGCGCGAACGAGCCGGGCAGTTGGATCCAGAGGGCGTGGGCGCGTGGGCCGAGCGGTTCGATGGCGTCCAGAAAGAAGCGCAGCGGTTCGTCGACGTTGGTGAGCCGGCGTTCGTGCGTGATGACCTTGGGAAGTTTGAGGACGAACCGGAAGTCGGGATCCGTCTGGGCGGCCCACGAGGCCACGGTGTCCCGGGCCGGGGTCGCGTAGAACGTGGTGTTGCCCTCCACGGCGTCGCACCAACTGGCGTAGTGCCGCAGGCGCTCGGTGGGCGGCAGCCGGTGGCCCGGCCACGACCGGTGACTCCACATCGCGCACCCCACGTGCAGACGCATGACCGCCCTTCCCGCCGGTGAACGCGCTCGACCGGAGCCCACCGTATACGGGCCGGCGGACCCGGCCGGGCCCACCGTGCGGCAGGTAGGGTCCGACGCCATGCGTGTGCTGTTCGCCAGTCTTGCGTCCGTCGGTCATACCTACCCGCTGATTCCGCTGGCCATCGCCACCAGGGACGCCGGGCACGAGGTCCACTTCGCCGCCGGGACAGAGGTGCACGCGCCGCTCGCCGCGCAAGGCCTGCGGCCGTTCCGGCCCGGCGACGCCTTCTACGAGGTGTACGCCGAGGATCTCGCACCGGAGCTGGCGCGGCTGCGGCCCGACCTTGTGGTGCACGAGTGGGGGCTGCCGGGGGCGGCCGTGGCGGCTCACCGGGCCGGGATCCAGGGCCTGTGGCACGGGTTCGGCCGGATGTTTCCCGAGGGCATCGGCCTGGAACTGCCCACCAGGAACGCCGAGGTCGTCGGCCGGCCGCACCTGGACATCTGGCCGCCCTCGCTGCAGGACAAGGACTTCCTCGCCACCGAACGTCGGATCGAGCTGCGCCCGGTGGCCTTCTCCACACCGGCGCCGCTGCCCGAACGGGCGAGCCGTCGCACGTCCCGACCGTTGATCTATCTGACCCTCGGCACCGCGTTCGGCACGCCGGAGCTGCTGCGCAACGCCATCGCCGGCCTGGCGGCGCTGGACGCCGAGGTGGTGGTCGCGGCCGGCCGGGTGCCAATGGAACAACTGGGCGAGATCCCTGACCACGTCAGCGTGCACCAGTGGGTGTCGCAGGCGGAGTTGCTGCCGCTCGTCGACCTGGTGGTGCACCACGGAGGTAGCGGCACCACCCTCGGCGCGCTCGCGGCCGGCGTACCGCAGTTGCTGCTGCCGCAGGGCGCCGACCAGTTCGCCAACGCCGACACGCTCGCCACCGCCGGTCTCGCCCTGCGGCTCCTTCCCGGCGAGGTGGACGCGGTTGCCATCGCCGAACAGGCTCACCGCCTACTGCCGCAGCGCGGCAACGTCGAGCAGCGCGACGCGGCCCGCGCTGTCGCCGAGGAGATCGCCGCCATGCCCTCGCCAGCGGCCGTCGCTGGACTCCTGCCGGAGTACGCCGCCTGACTGCACGCAACATCGTCAACTCAAGGTTGACGAAACGCATGCGTCAACCTATGGTTGACGCATGACAGATCCTCTCCAGATGGGTAACACCGTCAAGCTCGACGACCTGATCCAGGCGATCAAGACGGCGCACACGGACGCGCTCGACCAGCTCACCGACGCGGTCATCGCCGCCGATCACCTCGGCGAGGTCGCCGATCACCTGATCGGGCATTTCGTCGACCAGGCCCGGCGATCGGGTGCCTCCTGGACCGACATCGGTCGCAGCATGGGTGTCACCAAGCAGGCCGCCCAGAAGCGCTTCGTGCCGAAGGCGACCGAGGCGGCCGCGCTCGACCCCAACGCCGGCTTCGGCCGGTTCACCCCTCGCGCCCGCAACGTGGTGATGGCCTCGCAGGAGGAGGCCCGCGCCAGCGGCAACGCCGAGATCGGCCCCGAGCACCTGGTGCTGGGCCTGCTGGCCGAGCCGGACGGGCTGGCTGCCAGGGTGATGGCTGGTCGCGGCGCCACCCCCGAGGTGGTACGGGAGGCGGTCGGTGCCGTCCTCCCGCCACGGGCCGAGCAGGTTCCGGACCTCATCCCGTACGACGCGCGCGGCAAGAAGGCGCTGGAGTTGACCTTCCGGGAGGCGCTGCGGCTCGGGCACAACTACATCGGCACCGAGCACATGCTGCTCGCCCTGCTCGAGCAGGAGGACGGCGCCGGGGTGCTCACCAACCTCGGCCTGGACAAGGCGACGGTCGAGGCCGACCTGGCCGCCGCCCTCGCCGCCGCCGTCGGAAAGAAGTGAGAACCCGAGGTCAGGGGACCTCAGGAAAGCCGTAACGCAGGGCGTGCTCCGGATCGGCCGGGTCGATCTGGCGTACGCCCGCGTCGGCGAGGCGCTTGTTGACCTCGTCGAGTTGCTCGCGCACCAGGCGGGCCTCCTCCTCGGTGACCCGGCCCCGGTGGGGCTTGCCGGCGTGCTCCAGCGTGCCGTAGTCGATCTTCTCGGTGGTCTTGCGGGCCTTGGGCGGGCGAACCCGCTCGGCCGTCTTCAACAGCTGCGCCATCGGCACGTCGGTGGCCATCGCGTCGAACTCGCTGGCGGTCAACACCACTCGGCGGGGCTCGCCGCCACCGTGCCGATCGTGGATCTCCACCACCGCCACGTCCAGCGCGGCGTCGTCGATGTTCTCCACCTCGCCCGGGGTGGCGTCCAACTGCACGGGCCCGGCGACCAGGTCCGGGTGCTCCAGCACGACGACGCGGACCACCTCGTCGTCCTGCTGCAGAACCGTGCCGGTGAAGTCGGAGACGTGGATCGTCTTCTTGCCCATGCGCGGAGCTTCTCCTGTCGTAGGCCGGGATGGCGGACCACAAGAAATTACCCGACAGGTGTGCGAAAGCCGCCGCTGGACCTCCTCCGGTGTGTCGCCCCGAACGTCAGAGGCTGCCCGTCGGGACAACCGACCGATGGTGCCTCAGTGGGAGTTCAGGCGGTGCCGACTGGAGCTGCCGACGGGCAGCTTGTTCAGCCCGGCCCATGACAGGGCACCGCCGCCGATCGTCCGAGGGTTCCGGTAGCGCGGCTGGGGCGGATTGCCTCCGACGGCCTCCGCCGCCTGCCAGAGTCGCTCGGGGTCCTGCTGGTAGTGGTCGCTCGGCTGAATCGGCATGCGTTCACCGTCCCAAACAAAGGTGTCCAGATATGGAAATACATATGACGGTCGATCCGGACGCCCGGTTCCCGCACCCCTTTCCCGCTCGGCCCTGACGTATCCTGCGCCCGGCCCTGCCGTCCGGCGTACGGTGATCCACGACGGGTCGGGTGACGGGGAGGTGCGCATGCTCGACCGGCGACTTCACCTGCACCTGGCCACCTGGCTCGGCCAGTGGCCGGCCGGGCCGGGGTTGCACGTGGTCGCCTCGCATCGGCGGGCCGAACCGGCCTGGGACGGTCGGCTGCGCCCCGCGCTCGCCGTGGACACCGGGCAGAGTGCCGTGCTCTCCGTGCCGCCGGACCGTGTGGCGGCGATCCGCGCGGTGGTTCGCCATAGGCCGGCTCGCTTGCTCGCCGCGCTGCCGGAGGCCGTCGGCCGGCCCGAATTCTGCGTACACGACGGGCCCTTCCGGTGGAGCGTGGCACCCGCCCCGCTGCCCGACGTGGGGGAGTGGACCGAGCCGACCGCCGCCGGGCTGCCGCCGTGGCTGCGGCTCTTCGACCGGCCGGTGCTTGTGGTCCGTGACCCGGACGGCGCCTATCTGGCCGGTGCCGGGATCAAGCGGCACGACGCGTACGGGCACGAGTTGGCCGTCGGCACCGTGCCGGCCGCCCAGGGGCGTGGCCTCGCCCGTCGGCTGGTGGCCCAGGCGGCGCGGCGGGTGCTCGACGAGGGGGCGGTCCCCACCTACCTGCACGAGCGGGGCAATCACGCCTCGGCCCGGGTCGCCGAGGCGGCCGGGTTTCCGGACCGGGGCTGGCGCGCGTACGGGGTCTATCCGCGCTGAGCGGGCATTGGGCGCGGACCGTGGATCCCGGGCCGGATCCACGGTCCGCAACCTCCCCCCAGGCCCCGGTTCCGGGTGTAACGGCCGCCGCTGTGGGTGAGCCGCTACGTGTCGATCACGCTACGTATCGAATCGGCTCGGGGCAAGGTTGAAGCTGTCGGTTCGGAGTGTCGAAAAGTGGACTTGACCTGCTGCTACGCCGGCCGAAGGAGGTCGGCTGGATCAGTGACGGAGCGTGCGAATCAGGTCGAGCACCTGTCGGGTCACCGGCCGCAGCACCCGGAGCCGGGACAGCGCCACGAGCCGGTCGATCAGTGGTACCGCCCCGTCGATGAGCTGGCGGGTCTTGGTCTGGCCCGGCGATCGGTCGTGCACCCAGTAGAGGATCACGCCCATGTACGCGAGCCAGAGCAGCTCGGGCAGCTGCGGGCGCAGCTCGGCGTCGACCTTGGCCGTCGAGCCGGTCAACACCTCGCCGAAGAGGTCGATGGCCGCCTGTCGGGGGCCGGAGGACTCCGCGGAGAAGGGACTCAGCGGGGAGGTTGGCTCCGCCGCCGTCTTGAAGAAGGTCGCGGCGAATCCGTGTGAGGGCGTCAACACGTCGATCCCCGCGTGCAGCACCCCGGCGAGCCGGGGACCGAACGCCTCCTCCCGATCGAGCACGGGCTGCGCGGCGGCCCGGTGCTCGACCTGGGACTGGGCGTAGAACTCCTGAATCAGGTGGTCCTTGGAACCGAAGTAGTAGTAGGCGTTGCCGACCGCCACGCCGGCCTCCTGCGCGATCGCCCGCATTGTGGTCTGGGCGTACCCGCGTTCGCGGAACAGCCGCATGGCGGTGTCCCGGATCAGCTGCCGGGTCTGCTCGCCTCGCGCGGTGGCAGGGTCACCCGCAGTGGTCGTCTGCGCAGGCTGCTCGGTCATCGGGGCCACCGTATCCCGCCGGTTCGTCGGTCGGCTCGGCCCACGGGTCGCGGATCCGCTCGCGGATCGCCGAGGCGGCGGCCACCGTCTGCCGGGCGAGGGGCAGCAGGTGCGGTCGGGCCAGCCGCTCGGCCGTGGACCGATGGTCGGTCAGCGCCCAGAGGCAGGCGAACCAGGCGCCGTCGCCCGCGTACACCTCGCCGGTGTCGGCGATCACGGTGAGGTCGCGCAGTGTCGCGTCGTGGTCCAGGCCCGGGAAGCGCCGCCGGGCCTCGGTGGACCCGGCCGGCACGAACTCCAGGGGTACGAGCTGGGCGCGGGACGACAACCAGCGGCGGGCGGCGCGGCAGAGTGGGCAGGCCGCGTCGAACAGGACGGTGAACCCCCGGATCCCACCGCCGGAGTGAGCGGTGGGATCCGGGAGCCGACCGGCGCCGTCGGTCGGGGGCACGGTCATCGGGTTGGTGGGTTGTTCGTCGGGCCGACGCCCGGTTGCGGACCAGCGGGCTGGGGTCCGGCCGGGTGCGCGACGGTCGGCTGCGGTCCGCCCGGGTACGCGCCGACCATGTGCGATCCGGGTGGGGTGGACGGCATGGGGAGTCGGCCGATCGGGGCGAGCGGGGGATGGGTGGCGAGCTGGCGGAGTCGGTTTCGGCGGTAGCGGCCGAGCGCGAAGACGTTGAAGAAGTGCAGCGCGCCGAGCACCAGCAGCACCAAGCCGATCTTGAGGGACAGTTCCTCCATTGCCTGGCTGGTCGAGTCCACCGGGTCGGGGTGCTTCATCGCCACCGTGACGTAGCCGAGGTTGAGCAGGTAGAAGCCGACCACCAGGAGGCTGTTGACCGCTCGGGCGAGCCGTTCCTCGGCGAACACCTCCTCCAGGAAGACCTGCCCGTTGCGGGAGAGTGCTCGCGCCACCCAGATGGTCAGGCCGACGCTGACCGCGAGGTAGATCACGTACATCCAGACCTTGATGTCCATGTGGACGCCCTTCTTGAACGTGTTCAACTACCGACGTCATCAGACTAGGGTCGATGTTGAACATGTTCAAGAAGTGGCGACCAGTGACTGTGGACACTCCGGTGCGGTGCTGGAGCGCGCCATCCGGCCGCGCCTGAAGCCCGGCCGGATGGCGCCGTGGCTCAGCCGGCCAGGCCGAGCACCTCGGCCGCCGCGCGACCGTTGGCGTGGCTCGCCCCGTAGGTGGTGACGAAGGCGCGGACGCCCGCGGGCCGCCACTGTGCCGGCCAGCCCATCTCCACCACTGTCACCGGGTGCGCCGCCGCCAGGTCGGCGATCAGCTCCGGGCCGCCGGGCAGCCGGTGCAGGTGTCGTCCGACCAGGACGATGGGACGGTCGTCCGCCAATCCGCGCAGCGTGGCCGCGTCGGTCTCGGCGGCGATCACCCGGATCTCCGGCACCCCGTCCAGGTGCGGGCCGAGGCCCCACGGCACCCGCCCCTCGGCGATCGTCGACTCGGTGTGCAGTTGCACCACCAGTGGCTGGTCCAGGCCGCTGAGCAGGCCATCCACCCGGACCGCTCGGCGCGCTGCCGCGTACCCCAGCTCGGGGTAGCCGGTGGCCGGCGACCCGTTGGTGGCCCGGGTCCAGGCGGCGAGGTCGGCGGCGCGGCCGGCCGCCTCCTCGACCCGGGCCCTCGCGAGCCGGCCGTCGGCGAGCGCGTCGACGATCTCGGCGGCCACCCGCTCGACCAGTTCGGCGTCGACCTTCGCGCCGATGCAGAGCAGGTCGGCACCCGCGCCCAGGGCCCGGACCGCAGCCGGCCCGACCCCGCCGGCGGCCACCGCGGCACCCTTCATCTCCAGCGCGTCGGTGATGACGGTGCCGGTGAAGCCGTACTCGGTGCGCAGCAGGTCGACCAGGACGGCTCGGCTGAAGGTGGCCGGGTCGGCGCCGGTGAGCGCCGGCACCCGGATGTGCGCTGTCATCACGGCGCGCGCCCCGGCGGCGACGATGGCCGCGAACGGCGGTAGGTCCCGCTGGCGGAGCAGGCTCAGCGGAGCGTCCACGGTGGGCAGTTCGTGGTGGGAGTCGGTGACGGTGGCGCCGTGCCCGGGGAAGTGCTTGGCGCAGGCGGCCACGCCGGCGGCCTGCAACCCGGCCACGGCGGCGGCCGAGTGGGCGGCCACCCGTACCGGATCCGCGCCGAAGGACCGGGTGCCGATCACCGGGTTGTCGTCGGCGGTGTTGACGTCGACCGTGGGGGCGAGGTTGACGGTGATGCCGAGCGCGGCCAGTTCGGCGCCGATCGACTGGTAGACCCGTCGGGTGAGGGCCACGTCGCCGATCGCACCCAGGGCGGCGTTGCCGGGGTACGGGCTGCCGGTGGCGTGCGCCAGCCGGGTCACGTCGCCACCCTCCTCGTCGATGGCGATCAGCGCGTCCGGCCGACCGGTGCGCAGCGCGGCGGTGCTCGCCGTCACCTGCGCGGGGTCGTGCACGTTGGTGCCGAACAGGGTGTGCCCGGCCAGCCCGTCGGCCAGCAGGTCGACCGCCCAGTCCGGCGGGACCGGTCCCGGGTACGCGGCCAGCAGCGTGCCCAGCGCCAGCCGGCGCAGTCCTGGATCCAACCCCACGTGATCTTCCCCCTTCGCTGCCCCGCGGGTACGAGACGTCGTACCGGTGGTGGTCCTGGCCCTGCCGACTCGGCGGAGCGTCCCACCGTCGAGTGGCCGTTACGCTACGGCTACCCGTTCGCAGGTCGGTTTACAGTTAGCAAAGTTTACTAAAACTAGAGGACGTGTCATGAGTGCGACCCGGCTGCCCGGCACCCCCCGTCTGTTGCGGGCGCTCAACGACCGTGCCGCGCTGGAACTGCTCCTCGAACGCGGCCCGCTGACCCGAGCACGACTCGGCGAGCTGACCGGCCTGTCGAAGGTCACCGCCTCGCAACTGGTCGAGCGGCTGGAGGAGCGCGGCCTCGTCGCGCGGGTCGGCGAGCAGGCCGGCGGGCGAGGGCCGAACGCCCAGCTCTACGCCGTCCGCCCGGGCAGCGCGCACGTGGTCGGAGTGGACGTCGGGCCGGACCGGGTGGTGGCCGCCTGCGCCGACATCACCGGTGCGGTCATCGGCCGGGTGGAGCAGTCGACCCGGGACACCGACGACCCGGTGGGCGTGGTGCACAACGCCGTCGTGCAGGCGGCGAGCAGCGCCCAGGCGCAGCTGAGCAGCGTACGACGGATCGTGCTCGGCACGCCGGGCCTGGTCGACCCCGGCACCGGCGACATCACCTTCGCGTTCAACCTGCCGCGCTGGCACAGCGGTCTGCTCGCCGCGTTGCGGGACGACCTGCACACTCCGGTGGTCTTCGAGAACGACGTCAACCTGGCCGCGGTGGCCGAGGCGCAGTCCGGCGCAGCGCAGGGGCTGTCGGACTTCGTGCTGGTCTGGGTGGGCGCCGGCGTCGGCCTGGCGATCATGCTGGGCGGGCGGTTGCACCACGGCAGCAGCGGTGCGGCCGGCGAGATCGGCTACCTGCCGGTGCCCGGCGCTCCCATCCCGCGCGACGTCTCCCGTCGCGCCAAGCCGGCCTTCCAGCAGTTGATCGGTGCGGACTCGGTGCGCGCGGTGGCCCGCGAGCACGGCTTCCCGGACGCCGCCGCCGCCGAGGCGGTCCGCGCGGCCGTCGCGGCCGGCGCCGACGGCGGCCCGATGCTCGACGAACTGGCCCGTCGGCTCGCGCTCGGCGTGGCCAGCACCTGCGTGGTGCTGGACCCGCCGCTGGTCGTGCTCGCCGGCGAGGTGGGCCAGGCCGGCGGTGCGGCGCTCGCCGACCGGGTGCAGCAGGAGGTCGCGGCGATCACCCTGGTCCAGCCGCGAGTGGTGCCGACCGGGCTGACCGAGGAGCCGATCCTCCAGGGCGCGCTGCGCACCGCCCTGGACGCCGTACGCGACGAGGTGTTCGGCTCCACCGTCGGCTGAGCCCGCTGCGGCGGTCATGTGAAGGAATATTTCACCGCGCGTCCGCAGGGTGCAAGCTCTTGCCGCCTGCTGGTCGGGCTCGGCCCACCGGGCCGCCCATCGAAAATGGGCAGCCCGGTGAAAGCCTCAGATCAGGTCGCGGCGACGGAACACGGCAAATGCCGCCGCGGTCAGCCCGCCAGTGAGCACGAGCAGCACCAGCAGCGCGGTCGGCCAGTTCAGGCTGTAGAAGCTCTCGCAGTAGCCGGTGCCCGTGCTGCCCGCGCAGACCTGAGGGTCGTAGAACCGCGTCCTACCGCTGAGCCACGTTGCGACGTGACTGGAGAGCATCAGCTGATCGGGCCGCCGGGCATCGACGATCTCCAGCACCAGCCGGCCGCCCAACTCCCACAGCACCGCGTACGCGGCGGCCGCCCCCAGCGCCGCCGAGGTGTGCCGACCCAGCGTGGCGATCGCGAAGCCCAGGGCAGAAGCCAGCAGCACCAGCACCAGGCCACGGCCGTGCACCGCACCGAGTGAACGCCAGAAGTCACCATCCAGCTGGCCCGGCAACCCGGCGGTCTGCCCGATCACCCAGAACGTGGCGAGGTAGGCCACCGACGCCAGCAGGGCCAGCACCAGCACCGTACCGAGCAGCGTGCCCAACTTGGCCGCGAGCACCGTCAACCGGCGCGGTCGCCAGAGCAGCAGGTTCACCACACCGCCGGAGTTCAGGTCCGCGCCGATGTAGGAGGCGCCCACCAGAAACCCGAACAGCACCAGGAACGCGATGAGGAAATAGAGCAGCGGCAGCGCCTGCCCAGCGAAGCTGAACACACCCGGCAGGTAGTCGGCGGGGATCGGCAGCCGATCCTGTCGGATCGGATCGATCGACGAGCACTCCTCCGGGAAGTACTGACCCATCTCGCTCTGCGGAAGTGTGCCGTTCTGTCGCGACAGGCACTGCTGGAAGGCGACCTCCATCCCCTGCCGTGCCTCGGCGGCCTGCGCCCGCGCCGAGTTCATCTCGTCCGCGTTCGGCTTGTGGGAACCGGCGAGCGTCGTCGCCGCCGTGACGGCGAACGCCAACACCAACAGGAGGACCATGAGCTGCACGAAGCGACGCGCGGACAGTCGCTCCAACTCGGCACGCACCAGGTTCACGCGTCCACTCCCCGATCGAGGTCGATCACAGCTTCGCCCTGCGGCAGCGACGAGTCGCCGACCTGCCGCGGCACCGACGAATGCTCGTACGCGCCGGTCAGCTCCAGGAAGACGCTCTCCAGATCCGGCCGCAGCGGCGTCAGCTCGCCCACCCACAGATCCTGCTCACCGAGCACCCGGCTGACCACCGTCGGGTCGCTCACCCCGCTCACCACCAACGCTCCGCCGTCCACGACCGCCGTCAGCTCGGCCGCGTGCAGCAGCTCGACGGCCCGCTCCGGCTCGGCCACCCGGACCAGGAACTCGTGCCGGTCGTGGCCCGCCAGCACCTCGTCCACCCGACCGGTCGCGACCCGCCGCCCCCGAGAGATGATCGTGACGTGGTCGCAGATCAGCTGGATCTCGCCCAGGATGTGACTGGACACCAGCACTGTCACCCCGTTGGCCGACAGCGATCGCATCAGGTCCCGCATCTCCCGGATGCCCGCCGGATCCAGCCCGTTCGCCGGCTCGTCCAGGATGAGCAGACGCGGGTCCTTCAACAGCGCGGACGCCACCGCCAGACGCTGCTTCATGCCCAGCGAGTAGCCCTTCACCCGCTCATCGCCCCGGTCGTGCAGGCCCACCAGATCCAGTACCTCGTCCACCCGCGAGACCGGCACACCACCGGCGCGGGCCAACAACCGCAGCGTCCGGTAGCCGGTGAAGTTGCCGAAGAACTGAGGGCTCTCCACGATGGCGCCGACCTGGCCCGCCACCCGGGGCAGCAGCTCCGGCGACGGTTCGCCGAGCACTGTCATCCGGCCGCTGTCGGCGCGTACCAGCCCGAGCAGGGCCCGCAGCGTGGTGGTCTTGCCCGAGCCGTTGGGGCCCAGGAAACCGTGGACCTGGCCCGCCTCGACCAACAGGTCGAACCCGTCCACCGCCACCCGTCGGCCGCTGCGCAGGCTGCGGAAGGTCTTGCGCAGACCCTCGATCTCGATGACCGCGCTCATCCGCGCGGCTCCGTACGTCGGCGGGGCATGGGCCGTCCTTCGGGCTTGGTGATCAACGACACGGCGCTTCACCCTATGGCCGAGGTGCCGCCCGTGGGGGGCACCTCGGCGTTGCGTGGTTGGATGGTGTGGTGACTGGTGACCTGATCCCCGGCGCTGCCGGCGCCGCGCCTGCCGCCGCTTTCGTGGACCCGGATCTGGTGGTCAGCCTCGACGGCGTCGGCGTACGCCGCTCTGGCACCGCCCTCCTCCAGGACCTGACCTGGCGCGTCGAACTCGACGAGCGGTGGGTCGTGCTCGGCTCGAACGGTGCCGGCAAAACCACACTGCTCAACCTCGCCGCCGGTCGGCTGCACCCCACCACGGGTGTCGCGCACGTGCTCGGCGAGCGGATCGGCCGCACCGACGTCAACGAGCTGCGTACCCGGATCGGGCTCACCACCGCCGCGGTCGCCGAGCGGCTCCCCGCCGACGAGCGGGTCAGCGACGTGGTGGTGACCGCCGCCTGGTCGGTGGTCGGCCGCTGGCGGGAGAACTACGACCGTGGCGACGAGGCGCGGGCGCGGGCACTGCTGAGTCAACTCGGCGTCGGTGGCCTCGCCGAACGCCGCTACGGCACCCTCTCCGAGGGTGAGCGCAAGAGGGTGCAGATCGCCCGTGCCCTGATGACCGACCCGGAGCTGCTGCTGCTCGACGAGCCCGCCGCCGGGCTCGACCTGGGCGGTCGGGAAGACCTGGTCGCGCGACTGGCCGAGCTTGCCCACGACCCGGACGCCCCGGCGATGGTGCTGGTCACCCACCACGTCGAGGAGATCCCGCCCGGGTTCACCCACGCGATGCTTCTGCGCGAGGGTGGGGTGGTCGCCCAGGGTCTGCTCACCGAGACGCTGACCGGTGACAACCTCTCCAAGACGTTCGGGCTGCCACTGGTGGTCGAGCGGTCCGGCGACCGCTTCACGGCTCGCGCCGCCTGAGCGTCGGAGAGGCGGAGACGGCCGTGCCGCAGACCCGGGTCGCCGTGGTGGGCAGCGCCAACATGGACCTGGTCGCGATGGCACCCGCGCTGCCTCGACAGGGCGAGACCATGCTCGGCACCGACTTCGTGATGGTGCCCGGCGGCAAGGGCGCCAACCAGGCCGTGGCCGCGGTCCGGGCCGGTGCCTCCTGCGCCTTCCTCGGCGCGATCGGCTCGGACGCCTTCGGCGTCACCCTCAAGGCCCGCATCACCGCGGCCGGCGTGGACACCAGTCAGCTTCGCGTGGTCTACGGCGCCTCCGGAGTGGCGCTGGTGATGGTCAACGCCCAGGGGGAGAACGCCATCGTCGTCACCCCCGGCGCGAACGAGGCCCTGGTCGACCTCACCGAGGAGGAGCTGACCACGGTGCGCGCGGCGGACGTCCTGGTCGCCCAACTGGAGATCCCGGTGCAGACCGTGACCGCCGCCACGGTGGCTGCCCGCGAGGCCGGTACGAGGGTCATCCTGAACGCCGCCCCGGCGCGGGACCTCCCACCCGAGCTGCTCACCGCCGTGGACCTGCTGGTCGTCAACGAGGGCGAGGCGCAGGCGCTCGCCGGCCGGGGTCGGGAGGAGCCGCGCGCGCTGCTCGAGCTGACCCCCCGGGCCGTGCTCACTCTCGGCGGTGAGGGCGCCTGGTACGTCGACCGGGACGGCACCGAGGTGCACGTGCCGGCGGTTCGGGTCGACGTGGTCGACTCCACCGCCGCCGGTGACGCCTTCACCGCAGCGCTGGCCGTCGGCTGGGGCGAGGGGCGCGACCTGGTCGACGCGGTGCGCTGGGCGTCGGCGGCCGGCGCTGCCTGCGTCCGCAAGCTCGGCGCCTCGGTGGCGCTACCGCGACGCGCCGAGATCGACGAGCTGTACGTACCGGCCTGAGCGCGTTCCGCGCTGACCCGGCCTGAGCGCGTCGGCGGGTTACGCCCGCTGGCCCGCACCGGTGCGGAAGGCCCGGCGGTACGCCGAGGGTGAGGTCAGCATGACCCGCCCGAAGTGGTGCCGATAGCTCACCGGCGTGTCGAAGCCCACCGCGCGCGCGACCTGCTCGACCGAGGAGTCGGTCTCCTCCAGCAGGGTCAGGCTGGCGCGGATCCGCTGGTCGATCAGCCAACGGATCGGGCTGGTCCCGGTGGCGCGGGCGAAGTGCCGCAGGTAGGTGCGGGACGACATGTGCGCCTGCCCGGCGAGCTGGGCCACGCTCAGCGGCTCGGCGAGATGGGCGAGAGCCCAGTCGATGCTGCCCGCGATCCGGTCGTCGTCCGGGTCGGCGGCTACCGGTGCCTCGACGAACTGGGCCTGCCCGCCGTCGCGGTGCGGGGGGATCACCAGCCGTCGGGCGACCGCGTTGGCGATCGCCGCGCCGTGGTCGCGTCGGATCACGTGCACGCAGAGGTCCAGCCCGGCCGCGCTGCCTGCACTGGTGAGGAGGTCACCGTCATCGAGGTAGAGCACGTCCGCGTCCACCTCGACCCGCGGGTAGCGCCGCGCCAGCAGTTCCGCGTACCGCCAGTGGGTAGTGGCCCGTCGACCGTCCAGCAGACCCGCCCCGGCCAGCGCGAACGCGCCCGAGCAGATCGACATGATCCGGGCACCGCATCGGTGTGCCTGGCGCAGCGCGGTGATCAGCTCGGGCGACGGGTCAGCGGTCACGTCCGGCACACCGGGCACGATCACCGTCCGCGCCGTGGCCAGCTCGGCCAGACCGTACGGGGTGTGCAGGCTGGCCCCGCCGACCACCGGTACCGGCCCCGGTTGCTCGGCGCAGAGCACCAGGTCGTACCAGTCGACGTCGAACTCCGGCCGGGCCAGCCCGAAGACCTCGGTGACGATGCCGGTCTCGAACACCGACATCCCCGGGTACGCGAGCACGGCGACCCGGTGCGCCGCCGCCGGTCGCCGGGGCGCTGGCAGCGGGCGCGGGCCGGTTGTCGTGGCCGGAATCGGCATGGCGGGATGTTAGCGCATGACGTCGTTCGCGCCACTCGTTCCGAGGTGGCCTGCCGGCGAGGATCGGTGCATGACTTTCACCTTCGCCGTTCCGCCGGCCGATCCGGCCACCGCCGCCGCCTACTTCCGCAATCGGCTCAGCGTCGAGACCGACGTCAGTGACGTGCACGCCGACCTGTCGGCCCGTACCCCGGGTCTGGTGGTCGTCGACTCCCGGGGCGCGGCTGCCTGGGCACAGGGGCACCTCCCCGGCGCGGTGCACCTGCCCACCGCCGAGATCGCGACCCGGGCGGCGGACCTGATCCCGCCGGGCACGGCGGTGGTGACCTACTGCTGGGGTCCGGGCTGCAACGGCGCGACCCGGGCGGCGCTGGAGTTCGCCCGTCTCGGTCATCCGGTGAAGGAGATGCTCGGCGGGTTCGAGTACTGGGCGCGGGAGGGGCTGCCGGTGGTGACGGAGGCCGGGGTGACCCGGCGACCGGTCGACGACCTCATCGCGCCCACCACGACGATCACCTGCGACTGCTGAGTCGGGACGCAGGCCTGCGAGGGTTCAGCCGACGGGCTCGTCGGTGAGCTTCTCGCCGCGTCGGCGCAGCATGCCCAGCCCGGGGATGCCGGCCACGGCGAGCTTGAGGTCGCGGGTCACGTCCAGCAGGTCGTGCAGGTCCGGCCCGACCCGGTCCAGTGTGGCCAGTATCGGCAGGATGTCCGCCGTCAGGTGTTCCTTGAGCTTCGGCAGCTCGTCGATCAGGTGAATCGCCGCGCTGATCTCCTCGTGGCTCAGCTCCTCGACGAACCGGCCGGCCATCGGCGCGGCCCGGCGCAGCGCCGGCTCGTACGCGGCCAGCAGCTCTGCCGCCGTCGCGGCGGCCTCCGTCGCAGTACCCACTGTGGTGGCGGCGCGGTTCGCGACCCGGTCAGCCGCGGCGACCACCGTGCCCGCCGTCCGGGAGACCCGGTCGGCCTCGGCGACCACCACGGCGGCGGCGGAGGCCACCTCGGTGGCCGTGTCGATGGCGGTGGTCGCGGCGGCGCTGATGACGGCCACCTCGCGAACCGCGGCCTCGGCGTCGGTGAGCACCTGGTCGGTCCGGTCCAGGGTCGTCTCGATCCGGTCGACCACGCCGTTGATCCGGGCCAGTAGCGCCTCCACCCCGTCCAGCACCGCGAACGCGCGGGCGGGCACGGCTGCCATCGAGGCGGCCGAGCCGAGCGCCTGGTCGAGAGCGGAGCGGGTCAGGCCGACCACGGCGGCCGGGGTGGGGAGGGGAATCGCCATGGGATCAAGTGTGCGTCGGCCGTGCCACAACCGCCCGTCGGAGCCGGTCAGTGCGGCCGTCGACCGACGGTGTCGGCGCGGGCCACCCGCAGCGCCCACCAGATCAGCGGCACCTGCAACGGCACCCGGCCGTACGCGATGGCCCGCTTCGTCGGGCGTCGTTGCCGCCAGTCCACGGCCATCTTCACGTTCGCCGGCAGGACGGCGACGAAGAGCGCGGCTGCGGCCCGACCGCCGGCCCGCCGGGTGGTCGGGTGCGCCACGGCCGCCGCCACCGCCAGCTCGGCCACCCCGCTGGCGTACGTCCAGAAGCGGGCCGGCCCGGGCAGCGCGCCTGGCACGATCGGGTCGTACACGCCAGGTCGCAGAAGGTGGGTGACGCCGGCCGCGGCGAGCAGCCCGGCCAGCGCGACGGCCTCGCCGCGGCGGGTGGTCATCGATGGTCCCCCTGCTGTTCGACGGCGCGCTGCACGGCCCGGTAGATCTGCCCGAACCGTAGCGCGTCCGGGGTGCGCACCAGCAGGTCCTCCCGACCGTGGTGCTGCACCCACAACTCGTGCACATGATTGCCGCGCTCGTAGGAGCGGTCCAGCCAACCCAACGGGATCTCCAGGAAAGGCATCAACGCCAGCGCCCCCACCGCGCAGGCGGCGAGGATGATCAGCGCCAATTGCCAGTTGCCCCGGTCCTGCGCGGACCAGGCCAGTGACAGCACGCAGACCACCGCGACCAGCGGCGGCAGCGAGAGCAGCAGGACCAGGACACCGCGACCCAGGACCCGGCCGCGTACGGCGAGGGTCTTCTGCCCGCGCGCGTGCCACACGAACGTCACGTCGGACAGGGCGATCACGTGACCGCCCGCCCGGATCGACTCGGAGGTCACCTGCACCGCGTCGTCCCGGTAATAGAGGGTCATCACTAAGCCTAACCACCGCCAGGCAAACCTCGCCTCGCTCGGACCTTGGCACTTGGCCTTCTTCGCAGAGGGTCGGCCCTTCCTCACAGGGGACTCGGCGGAGGCCCTCCGGCGGGTAGAGGTGATGTTGCGGTGGTCCTTTGGAGCTGAATCGTCTGCGATATCACGCGCCTAGTTGCCGCGCCGCGCTGCGGCCTTGCGGCACCGCAGGCCCTCGGTCCGATTCGTTTGCGATATCAGCTCCATAGGCACCGCAGGAACGCTGTGTCCGCGCCCGCGCTTGCTGCGCCTGCCGGGCCTGCGCCCGCGCTTGCTGCGCCTGCCGGGCCTGCGCCCGCGCTTGCTGCGCCTGCC
>NZ_QGSY01000250.1 GCF_003857035.1 Micromonospora arida | reverse complement strand
ACCAGATCGCACCAGCCGATTAGACGGCATCAACCAGAAAGACATCGCTGGCATCCCCGCCGCGTCGCGGGAGACCGTCGCCCGCGTCCTTCGACGGCTTCGAAAACTGCACGTAGCCAAGACCGGTTGCTCTGATGCTGCGCCAATCGTGTCAGCCGTCGTTCCGCCGAACCGTGCCAGCTACTCTCGAGGCTGTCGATGACCCCATTTGTTCGTGGCCGTTGAATCGGAGTCACTTGCGATCGAGGTCAGGAGGGCATGATTGAGGATGATCACGGAATTTCGCCCGGTCTTGACTACGTGCAGTTTTCGAAGCCGTCGAAGGACGCGGGCGACGGTCTCCCGCGACGCGGCGGTGATGCCAGCGATGTCTTTCTGGTTGATGCCGTCTAATCGGCTGGTGCGATCTGGTTGTAGGAATCCGAATCTACGGTCGATGTCTATAAGCGTTTGGGCAACTCGAGCGTCCGCCGAGTATGCCCCGTTGGCAAGGCCGACGGTGCGGCTGGCATCAAGACGAATGAGCGTGTGGCGATGAAGTTCTCGCCCAATGGCAGGCTGTTGGTCGATGAGTCGTCGGAGATCGGCGTAAGGTAGCAATTGAAGGACCGTGTCGCCATCAGCTGTGGCGGTCACCTGGCGCTCACTGTCGAGGAACATCTCGCCGTAGCCAGCGATGTCTCCTGGCCCGCAAAGGTCAACAAGCATCTCATATCCGTTGGTTGCTGACAGCGTCAGCCGCAGCCGTCCGTTACGCACAAGAAGCGCAGACCCGCAAGCCTCGCCCTGAAAAAACACACGATCCCCCGGACGGTACCTCCTTCGGCTTGTCAGCAGTTGGTCGATACTGCGCACTTGCTCGCGTGACAGACGGCTGAGGAATGCCGTCGGTGGGCCGATCCCGGGCAGGTCGAAGCCGCTGCCTGCCTCGGTGGCGAGCGTGGGCGCCGAGGTGCTGCGCCGGTCGATGGTCACTGGCCCGCCAAGGCGGTCAGAACCGGCGGGAGGGTCGCAAAGAGCGCGCCCAAGGCTAGAAGTACGGCAACGATGATCCTGCTGCTCCGGCCGCTGAGCTGCGACACGACGTAGCCCACGAGCACCATAAAGGCAATCGCAACAACAACCCCACCCAAGATCAAGCTTGGATCTGTCTTCATGACGTCTCCTTGAACGTCTCACATCGCCGAGTCCGGGACGCATCCTGTGTGGAGACCGCGAAGGCCCTGGTAGGGAGCCGAACTGCCACAAGGGACGAAACCTGGTTCCGGGGAGCATAGGCGCTCCAGGCGCGAAGCGGTAGACCCAGAGCTCGATCTGGATCGATCATTCGGAGAACAAATGAAACAATTATTACGAGGGTTCGAGTGTCTGCGGTGGGAGTTTCGATTCCGTTAGGAGTCCGCTTGTGTGTCAGATGACGCAGAGCCTGGAAGGTAGGTGGCTGCATACTCTTCACCTAGCTGACGTCCCTGTCTCTCGCCGAGTCCGGGCGCAAGCTGTGGCAGGGCCGGTGGGGGTGGTAGCCCACTGGCCCTGCCTTCGTCATAAGTGGCGACCACCCCACTGGCCTAACGGCGGAAGGCGACGGTGGCCTGGAAGACCCATCGACGTGGTGTGCCGCCGTCCGGTTGGCGACGCGCGCCAGCCGGCAGCACCACCTTCGTTGCGTGATTTCCGGAAACGGCGCCGGGCGCTGTCGACACGGAGAGAATTGCCGCCACGGAGGACGCCGGAGTCGGGGGACGGTCGATGGGCTTACGCAGGCGAATGGTGCTCGTGGCGGTGACCGTCGCGGCGACACCGCTGGTCCTCGGTGGGTGCACCACCGAGCGAAGGGCCGCCGTGCGTCCCGCCGAGCAGGTGGTGCCATCGCCCGAACTGACCCTCACGCCCGCCGATCTCTCCCGGGACGTGCCGCTCAGCGCCGAGGTGGTTCCGCTCGTCACGGGCGGAAAGATCACCGCCGTGCGCCTCGTCGACGACACCGGCACCCTGGTCAGGGCGGAGCCACGCGAGGACGGAACGGCCTGGGTGCCGACCACTCCGTTGCGCCCGCAGCACACCTACACCGCGGCGGTGACCGCCACCGGCGACTCCGGACGGACCACCACCCGCACCACCACCTTCACCACCGCCGCGGCGTCGACGAAGCCGCAGGTGAGCAGCACCCTGTACTTCGCCGACAAGCAGACGTACGGCACCGCGATGCCGGTGACCGTCGGCTTCGATCCGCCCATCGCCAGGGCGGCCCGCGCCGACGTGCAGCGTCGGTTGTTCGTCACCACGAACCCACCGCAGCCGGGTGCCTGGTCCTGGGTGGACGACGGCAGCCAGGTCTACTACCGGGCCCCCGACTTCTGGCGGCCGGGCACGACCATCAGTGTCCGGGCCGGCCTGGCGGGTCTGCCGATCGGCAAGAACCACATCGGTGACGCCGACCGCACCGCGACGTCCCGGATCGGACGGCAGGTGGCGCTCGAAGTCGACAACGCCACCAAGCAGATGCGCGTGCTGCGCGACGGCAAGCTGATCCGCAGGATCCCGGTCAGCCTGGGCAAGCGCAGCACCCCCACGTCCAGCGGCAAGATGGTGATCATGGAGAAGCACCAGAACACCACGTTCGACACGCGCGGCGAGCCGAACGGCGGCTACGTGGTGAACGTCAAGGACGCGCAACGGCTCACCTGGGGCGGCGAGTTCATCCACGGGGCACCCTGGTCGGTGTCGGATCAGGGACGCCGCAACGTCTCGCACGGCTGCACGAACATCTCGGCGGCCAACGCCGACTGGTTGATGAACGTCACCCAGGTCGGTGACCTGGTCACCTTCACCGGCACCGAGGTCCGGCTCCAGCCGGGCAACGGCTGGACGGCCTGGAACACCAGTTGGGGCCAGTTCGTCAAGGGCAGCGCACTGCCCGTACCCGCGGATCTGCGACTGGCCCCGGCCCCGGCCCCGGCGCCGCCCGCGCGTGCGGTCGCCGGTGGCGTGCCGACGCCGGGGCCGTCCACCTCCGGAGGGTGAACCACCGGGCGCCCGGCGGGCTCTCGCCGCTTGCCCGGCGGCCCTACCCTCCGGGCCATGACGTACGAGCCGATGATGGTTCCCGATCCGAGGCCCAACCGGACGCTTCGTACGGTCCTGATCGTCGTCGGCGCCCTACTGGCGCTGTGCTGCGTCATCGGCACCTGCGTCGGCCTCTGGCTCTACCGTTCGATCAAGAACTCCGTCGAGCCGGCCGGGGCGGCCGCGACGGCCTTCGTCGACGACGTGCAGGCCGGCAACTACCCGGGCGCGTACGGGCGGCTGTGCGACCGGGTGCGCGACGGTATGACGCAGGAGGAGTTCGCCCGGGTCCAGGCCGCCCAGTTGAAGATCAGCAGTTACGAGATCACCAACGTGAACGTCAACAACTTCAACGGGCGGCTGACCGCGACCGCCACCGTCGAGGCGGTCCAGGAGGCCACCGGTGCGAGGCTCACCCAGGGACTGGCGCTGGTCAAGGAGGACGACGAGTGGCGCGTCTGCCAGTGAGTCACCGCGCCGTCGCGGAATAGAAGTCGCTCGGATCGTTGGCCAGGGACGCCTTGACGTACGCGCTCCACTCGTCGGCGAGGACCTCGATCCTGCCGGCCTCGACACCGCCCAGAGCCGCGCGTACGACGTCGGCGGGGTCGATCTTGTCGCCGTGGTAGCCGGCCGACATGTCGGTGACGGCGCTGCCCAGGTGCAGGCCCGTCACGAGGGTCCCTTGGCCGGCGAGTTCCAGGCGATGTCGATCTGCTCCGGGTTGCGGGCCGTGGCGTACACCTTGGCCGCTCCGCGTTCCAACAACTGTCCTGCGAAGTGGCGGCCGACGCCACGGTTGGCGCCGGTGACCAGAGCGATAGAACCGGAAATCCGCATGACTGCCTCCTGGCAGGTTCAGGTCGAGCGGTATGCGAGCTACGGTAAAACCTGACGTTCATGTGAGGGACAAGGCTGTGTGGCTGGCGTCACCGGCCGGGGGAGGGGTCGATGCGGATCGGGGAACTCGCCACGAAGACCGGGGTGTCGGTACGAGCCCTGCGCTACTACGAGGAGCAGGGCCTCCTTTCTGCCGCACGGAGCAGTGGCGGCCAGCGCCACTACCTCGACGACGCGGTCGACCGGGTGTATCTGATCCAGATGCTGTACGCCGCCGGCCTGTCCAGCCGAACCATCCTGGACCTGCTGCCCTGCGTCGACGCCAAGGTCAACACACCGCAGTCGCGGGCCATGCTCCGCGCCGAACGCGACCGCATCGATCGGCAGATCACTCAACTCCGGCAGGCCCGCAAGCGGCTCGACGAGGTCATCGCGCTCAGCGAGAGCCCGGCCAGCGGTTGCACCCGAACGGACACCAACGCGGTGCGGCAGCGGACCACGGTGTGGTGATCGATGACAGCTCAGCGGGGCGTCGCTCGGCGTGTCGAGTTGCTCAGCTGCCAACGATCAAGGAATGACACCTGCCCCCGGGCGGTCGCCGATCAGATCGGGGCCAGCTCCGGGATGCCGTAGTGCTGGTCGAGGACCTGCATGGCGGCACCCGCGGCGATCACGTCCGCGCCGAGGCTGGACAGGGCAACCCTGGTGCTGAGCCAGTCCGCGCGCCGGGCGTCCGCCCCGACGGCCTCGGTGACCGCCGCGAGATAGGTCTGCGGGTGCCGGAGAAGGTCCGCGCCCGCCAGCAGCACGTGGGCGAGGTCGAGGGTCTGGAGCAGGTTGACGACGCCGACGGCCAGCACGCGGGCGGCGTGTGCGATGTCTCCGGCCTCGGCGGCCCGGTGGTGCACGATCTCCAGGCACCCGTGCCGGCCACAGACGCAGAGGGGCCCGGTCAGGTCGACGACCGTGTGGCCGAACTCGCCCGCGTTGGTGTGGGCCCCCCGGTGGGCCGCGCCGCTCAGCCAGAAGCCGCCCCCGATGCCGGACTCGACCATGATGAGGGCCGCGTCGCCGAACGTCGCACCGTGCCGCCAGGCCTCGGCCGTGATCCCCGCGGTGACGTCCTTGTCCAGGTGGACGGGGAGATTGAGGTGCTTCTCGGCGATCTCGCGCAGCGGTACGTCGTGCCAGTGCCGCAGGCCGTGGGCGTCCCGGACCAGGCCGTTGGCGTGGTCGAGTGGGCCGATCATGCCGATGCCCAGCCCGGTGAGCCGGCTCCGCAGGTCGCCGATGCCGGCCATCGAGTCGATGCCGACGCTCAGGGCGTCGAGGAGATGCTCCGGGGTGAAGTCGCCGGGCAGCGGACTGACCGCCGAGTGGTGCACGGCGCCGGCCAGGTCGACCAGGACGAGCCGCAGCGTGCGTCGGGCCACGTGGGCGCCGATCGCGTACCGGCTGTCCGGGACGAGTTCGTAGACGACCGCGGGCTTGCCGATGCCCGGGCGCCGGACGCCGGCGGGGCGGATCAGGCCGTTGGCGGTCAGCCGGGCGATGACCTTGGAGACCGCCTGTGGTGTCAGGCCGGTGGCCTCGACCACTGTCGAGCGCTCGAACGTGCGAGCCGTGCGCCCCACCGCCATCACCAGTGCCTGGTTGTAGTCGCGCAGGAAGCTGACGTCGGCAGTGACGCGAGTCATCTCACCACCCTATTACGCAACGCTGTTGCTAAATTTTTTCGGTGATCGAGTTGAGTAGAGGTCGACGGTTGGCGGCGCTGGCAGCCCTGGCACTGGGCGGCGTCGCGGTCGGCCTGACCGAGTTCGTGGCGATGGGGCTGCTGCCCGACATCGCCCGCGGTCTGCTCCCGCACGAGTACGCCCGGTCGTCGTCGGACGCGGTCGCACGGGCGGGCTGGATGATCACCGCGTACGCGCTCGGCGTGGTCGTCGGCGCGCCGCTGATCGCCGCGTTGAGCGCGCGTCTGCCCCGCAAGAAGCTCGTCCTCGGGCTGCTCGTGCTGTTCGCCGTCGGCACTGTCGCGTCCGCGCTCGCCCCCACCTTCGACCTGGTGCTGGTGGCCCGGTTCGTGGCGGCGCTGCCGCACGGCGCGTACTTCGGTGCGGCCGGTCTGCTCGCGGCGACCCTGATGGGCCCCGGTAACGAGGCCCGTGGTTTCGCCACCGTGCTCGGCGGTCTGACCGTGAGCAACCTGGTCGGCGTACCCCTCATCACGCGGCTCGGGCAGACGGTCGACTGGCGGGTCGCGTACCTGGTCATCGCCGGCTTTTTCCTGCTCACCCTGCTGGCGGTGCTGGCGGTCGTTCCGGAGGTCGCCGCGGCGGTCGACGGCTCGCCGGCCGCCGAGTTGCGGGCACTGCGGACCTCGCAGGTCTGGCTGGTCGCCGCGACCGGCGCGGTCGGCTTCGCCGGCTTCTTCGCGGTGAACACCTACATCGCACCGGTCACCACCGACGTCACCGGCCTCTCCGCCGCGACGGTGCCGTGGACGTTGGTCGCGGTGGGTCTCGGGATGACCGTCGGCAACGCCCTGGGCGGCTGGCTGGCGGACCGCGACCTCCAACGGAGCATGGCCATCGGTTTCGTGGCGATGATCGTGAGCATCGCCGTGTTCAGCCTCGTGGCGTCGACCCGCGTCGGCCTGTTCGTGGGCGCGTTCCTGGTCGGTGCGACCAGCCTGTATCTCGGTCCGGTCCTGCAGGCACGCCTGATCACCGTCGCCCCGGGAGCACAACTGATGGGCGCGGCGGTCAACCAGTCGGCCATGAACATCGCGAACAGCCTGGGCGCCGCGCTGGGCAGCGTCGCCATCGCCGCCGGATTCGGCTACCTCGCGCCGGCCCGGGTGGGCGTCGTCCTGGCGGTCGTCGGGTTGATCCTGGGGCTGGTCAGCTTCGCCGTCGGGCGACGAGTGCGCGAGCGGGTCCCGGCGACCGTCTGACGAGTGCGAGCGGGCCCGGCCACCGTCTCGACCTGAGGTGGCCGGGCCGTCCGCGAGAGCCCGTCAGAAGTCGTCCACGCTGACCGTCACCCGGTCGGTGCTCGATCTCCAGTTGGGCACGTTGATCAGCTCGTAGCCGCCGCCGCGCTGGCCCACGGTGATCCGTACCAGGCCGAGGTGTGCCGGCGTCGCCGGGATGAAGACGTCCATGCCGGTGATGAAGGTCTGGCTGAAGAACTCCGGCAACGGGGCCGTCAGGTCGGTGACGCCGTCGCTGCCGTCGTCGAAGGCGAAGATGCCGATCGTCCGCTTGACGCGGGGTGTGTTCGCCGCGTTCAGGACATCCCTGCCGTTGATCCAGAGGTGGTCTCCGGCGTCGCCCTGGTCGCCCCACCACTCCTTCTGCCGTTGGATCGTGAGCGCCGTGTGCCGGTCGCTGGTCTCGACCAGGCCGCTGAGGCCCTCGCCCGGCTCGCTGGTCGCCAGGCGCAGGAACGAATCCGAGCGGAGGAACGGCTGGAAGTAGAAGTGGTGCGTCGCGGCGCCCGGGCGCACGATGGCGAACTCGTAGCGGGCCGTGGCGAGCACCGGGAGAGGGCCGAACGAGCCGTCGCCGCCGAGTGACAGCCGATGTGCGGGACGGTGCGACAGTCGGCCGCCGGTCAGTGGGCTGACCGGGTAGACCTCGAGGGTCGCACCGGTGACACCGACGTTGCTCGGAAAGAGCACGGCGCGGCCGGAGACCCGGGCGGCGCCGAAGAGTTGCGGCACGATCCGCGTCGTGTGGGGCGCGCGGCCCCGGAGGAACCCGAAGATCTCGGTGAACGACTCCGCCGACGACACGGTCTGGGTGTGCGACTGGTCCGGCAGGTGCACGTTTGTCGCGCCGACGACGGCGCGGGCCGGGTCACCCTCGCCCCAGATCGCGAGCGTGGGCACCCCACCCGGAGGGGAGGTCGCGGGACGCCCGTCCAGGTTGACGTAGTGCGCGACCCGTGCGGCACGCTCCGGCGAGCTGTTGAGATAGCCCTGCGAGACGAAGGTGCCCAGCGAGTGCGCGACGAGGTCGACCCGGTCCGCGCCGGTGGCCGTCAGCAGGCGGGCGATCCGTGCGTCGAGTCCCGCGTACACCTGGGGCAGGGTCGTCGCGATGTTCGGGGAGTCGTACTCGTGGGCTTCGATGATGTCGATCGGGTACCCGTTGCTGGCCAGCCGTTTGGCCTGGGTCTCGAACTGCGCTGCGGATCCCGCGCTGCCGTGTACGAAGATCACTGGACGGTACGTCGGTGTGGCGGCGGCTTCGGCGGCGTGTGGAACGGCGACGGCGGACAGGCTGGCCGCGAGGGCGACCCCGGCCACCACGGAGAGCAGGCTCCGGAGAGATGTGTGCATCGATCCTCCACCTGGACGGACGAAGTATTTGCACTACTAGCGCAAGTATCGTGTCAGGGTGGGGCGCGATGGTCCACACCTTCCGGTCAGTTGACCTTTGTGGCGAGCAGGTCGCCGACGGCCGCGCGGACCGGGTCGGGGTTCGACCAGCTCCAGTTGGGATGCGCGCGGTTGGTGAGCAGCGCCAGGACGAGTTTGCGGTCGGGCGCGACCAGCAGCGAGGGGCCGGCGAATCCGGTGTGGCCGAAGGTCCGGGCCGAGGCGAGCTTCCCCATGAACCAGCTCTGGTCGAGGACGACGCCGAGGCCGTGCGCCGAGGTCCGGTTGGGACGCTCGGGGTCGATGGCGGGTTTGCCGGCGTTGTGGTTGGTGAGCATCCGGCGCACCGTCGCCGCGGCGAGGATCCGCTTGCCCTGGTGGGTGCCCTCGTTGAGGAGCAGCTGGCCGATGGCCGCGAGATCGGTCGCGGAGGCGAAGATGCCGGCGTGGCCGGCGATGCCGCCGAGGTGGTTGGCGACGTCGTCGTGGACGACGCCACGGAGCAGCCCTCGGGACGAGCGGGCGTCGGTGGCGACCAGCCGGCTGGCCTTCGCGGCGGCCGACAGCCAGCTGTTCGGGTTGAAGCCGGTGTCGCGCAGGCCGAGCGGGTCGGTCAGGTTGGTCTTGAGCGCCTGGTCGAGCCGCTGGCCGGTGACCTTCTCGACGATCTTGCCGGCGACCATGAGCCCGACGCTGGAGTAGCGGAACGTGTTCCCCGGCACGGCGCCGGAGACCAGCGGCGTGCCGAGTACGGCGTTCCAGCGGGCCGTGTTGTCGGGCAGGCCGGTGACCTTGGCGCCGACGGGAAGGCCGCTGGTGTGGGTGAGCAGCATCTCGACGGTGATTCGCTCCTTGCCCGTGCCGGTGAAGGCGGGCAGGTAGTCGCGCACCGGAGCGGCGAGGTCGACACGTCCCTTGTCCACCTGCTGCAACAGCAGGATGGCCGTGTACACCTTGGTGACCGAGGCGAGGTCGAAGATGGAGTCCCGGCGCATCGCGACGCGCTGGTTCACCGCGAGCAGCTTCGGGCCCGCCTCGTAACGCAGCGCCTCACCGACCGCGGTGTGCACAGTCATCTTCCCGCCCACCAGGACGAGAGCGACAGCGCCGGGGAAACCCTTGTGTTGCACGGTCTGCGGGGTCGCGGGCAGGTGCCGCTGGAGCAGGGCGGTCACGTCCTGCGCGTAGCGGGCCTGACGGATTGGCGGATTGCCGCCGACCGGCGCGTCCGGTGCCCTGGGCGGTGACTCGAGATCTCCCGCCGGACCAAATCCGGCTCGGTTGCCGGCCGCGCCCGCCCCGGTCGTCGCGTCGCCAGGGGCGGCCGCGCCGGGGTTCGGCGCGCCGGTGGCACCGCAACCGGTGAGGGCGGAGGTCGCGGCGGCCAGACCGGCCCCGAGCAGAGTACGACGCGCAACGGGCATGCCGGAGATCGTGACAGCCGGCCTGGCAACGCGCCACCGGACCCGTCCGAACGTCGGACCCGGCCGGCCCATCGGTCAACAGGTCGTCATCTGGCGGACACAGCCGGTTGCCGTTCCGGTGGTTGTGCGACGATCGGCTGGCAAACGTCGAATGACCGTCCACCGGTCTGTCCGCGCACGGCCGCGGACAGCGACCGGGGAGGGCACACCCCGTTACCCCCTTGGAGAGCACGATGTCCCTCTCCCCGTCCCGGGTCTTCGCCGAGCTGAACGCGGCCCGACCCCCTGACCAGCCGTCCCCCACGATGGGCACGGCCGTCGTGGTCGGCGGCAGTGTCGCCGGTCTGCTGGCCGCCCGGGTGCTGTCCGACCACGCCGACACCGTCGTCATCATCGACCGGGACGACCCGCAGGTGACCGGCGCGCGGCCCGGCGTACCCCAGGGGACTCAGCTGCACGCGCTGCTGCCCGGCGGCCTCTTCCAGCTGGAGCGACTGTTTCCCGGATTCCGCGACGAGGCACTGGCACGCGGAGCGGTCGAGGCGCCGCCCGCGGCCCGGCGCAACTACCTCGACGGGCGTCTGAAGGTCGTCGTCCCCGACGACGCCGACAGTCTGGCGGGCAGTCGGCCGCTGCTGGAGGGCCTGATCCGCCAGCAGGTGCTCAGACTGCCCAACGTCAAGACGATCACCGCCCGCGCCACCGGCCTCGTGTTCGACGGCGCCGCGGTCACCGGGGTCCGCTGTGAGGTCGGTGGGGTGCCCGGTGTCGAACGCGCTGACCTCGTGGTGGACGCCATGGGGCGTTCCAGCAGGCTCTCGGACTGGCTGGAGCAGGCCGACTGGGACCGGCCGGTCACCCGGCGGATGACAGTGCACCTCAACTACGCGACCGCCCTGTTCCGCCGTCCGGAGGTCACCCCGGCCTCGACGGTCGTACTGGCCCTGAACACGCCGAGGATGGCGATGGACGTGGCCGGTGCCGCGTTCTTCGCCATCGAGGACGGCCGGTGGATGGCCATGATGGCCGGTTACGGCAACGACCGTCCGGGGCGTACCGCGGCGGACTTCGTCCGCCGCCTGCGCGAGCAGTTCCCACCGGAGTTCGGCGAGGTCGCCGACCAGGAGATGATCGGCGACGTCCAGACCTACCACCATGCCGACAGCCGACGACGGGACTTCCACGCGCTCAAGCGGTTCCCGGCCGGCCTGATCAGCGTCGGTGACGCCGTCGCGTCGTTCAACCCGGTCTACGGGCAGGGCATGACGGCGTCGGCCCTGCACGCGGCCTGCCTGTCGACGTACCTTCGGTCCGGCCCGGACCTGCGGGCGCCCGCGCGCCACTACCTCGCGCTCCAGAAGGTCGTGGTCGATGCCGCCTGGTCGCTCTCCACCTCGGCGGACCTGGCGTTGCCTCACGTCGACGGGCCCTACCCGCGCGGCTACCGGTTCTCCAGGTGGGCCAGTGGGCAGGTCATCGCCGCGACCGTCACGGACGTGGCGACCGCGCGGCGGTTCAACGACGTCGTCTCCATGCGCGAGCACCCGCACTCGCTGGCCCGCCCCGGCGTGCTCCTGGGCGCCCTGCGCGCCAACCGGCGCGCACGCTGAGCGGATGACCCGGCGGCCTCGCTGCGAGGCCGCCGGGAACGCCCTACCGGGGGAGCTTGCGGAGGATGTCGACCACGAAACGGTGGTCGTCCAGCTGCGGCAGCCCGGAGACACCGACCCAGCCCACCACACCGGTACCGCGCACGCGCAGCGGCACCGCGCCCCCGGCCGCCGCGTACCGCGCGGCCGGCAGGCCGTACCTCTCCGCCAGCGTCACCTGCTTGTCCTGACACAGCCGGGCCATGTAGAGCGAGGAGTGCTCGAACCGCATCACCACCCGCCCCTTGCGACGCAGCCACGCGTCGTTGTCCGCCGTCGACCCCGGCAGGCCACAGTGGAACAGCTGCCGCCCGGCCCGCCACACGCCCACCGAGACCGGCAGCCGCTGTTCGGTCGCGGCGGTGACGGCGAGCATCCCCAGCTCGTACGCGTCGGTCTCGGACAGACCCGCGAGCTCCAGCTCGTTCTCCTCGCGCAGCAGCTCGTCCAGCGTCGGCCACGATTCACGGTCAGCTGACATGTTCTTCTCCTTCGTGGTGCGGGCGATCATCCGCGTCGTGCGGGGCGATCACCAGGCGCAGGGCGCGTAGTCCTTCAGGAAACAGCCGTACAGATCCTCGCCCTGCTCGCCGCGGACGATCGGGTCGTACACCCGGGCAGCGCCGTCGACCAGGTCCAGTGGGGCGTGGAAGCCCTCGTCGGCCAGCCGCATCTTCGTCGGGTGAGGGCGTTCGTCGGTGATCCAGCCGGTGTCGACGCTGGTCATCAGGATGCCGTCGGTCAACATCTCCTCGGCGCTGGTGCGGGTCAGCATGTTCAGCGCCGCCTTGGCCATGTTGGTGTGCGGGTGCCCCGGCCCCTTGTAACCGCGGCCGAACTGGCCCTCCATCGCCGACACGTTCACCACGTACTTGCGGCGGGCCGACGCGGCGGCCATCACCGGGCGCAACCGGCTGACCAGCACGAACGGCGCGGTGACGTTGCACAGTTGCACTTCGAGCAGCTCGACCGGGTCCACCTCCTCGACCCGCTGGACCCAGCTGTTGACCGAGTCGAGGTCGGGCACGAGACCTCCGGCGTCGATGGCCGTGGACGCCGCGATCCGTTCCGGCGAGGCCGAGCCGCTGGTCAGTGCCAGCGCGGTGAGCGCGTGCGGGGTGAGCGCCGTCGACTGTGGCCCGGCGGTCAGGCTGCCCACCGGGCCGCCCTGCCCGTCCGGCTTGGCGAACGTGATCAGCTCCGGCAGCGGGCCGTCCGGCAGGGCCGCGGCCTCGGCGGCGATGAGCTGCGCGTACGCCCCGGGGGACCGGCGGACGGTCTGCGCCGCGTTGTTGATCAGGATGTCCAGGGGGCCCTGGCTGCTGACGTCGTCGGCGAGCGCGATCACCTGGGCGGGGTCGCGCAGGTCGATCCCGACGATGCGCAGCCGGTGCAGCCAGTCCGCGCTGTCGGGCATCGCGGCGAAGCGGCGGACCGCGTCGTGCGGGAACCGGGTCGTCACCGTCGTGTGCGCGCCGTCGCGCAGCAGCCGCAGCGCGATGTACATGCCGATCTTGGCCCGGCCGCCGGTGAGCAGCGCACGCCGGCCGGTCAGGTCGGTGCGGGCGTCGCGGCGCTCCCGGTTCAGCGCGGCGCAGGACGGGCAGAGCTGGTGGTAGAAGGCGTCCACCTCGCGGTAGCGCTGCTTGCAGACGTAGCAGCCGCGCGGGTTGTGCAGGACGCCGGCGGTCTCGCCCGCGACGGAGGACGCGAGCGGAATGCCCTGTGTCTCGTCGTCGATCCGTCCCGGAGCGCCGGTGGCGGTGGCCTCCGTCACGGCACGGTCGGCGGCGAGGATGGCGTCCCGCCGCTCCTCCCGCCGCCGCTGCTTGATCACCTTGTAGAGCCGGGCGGTGGCCCGCTGCACCTGCACCACGTCAGGGTGGTCGGAGGGCAGCGCCTCCAACGCCTTGAAGACGCTGAGGCAGGCCTCCAGCCGGCTTCGGTCAATACCCTCTTGACCGTTTTCGGTAACGTTGTCCACCGTCATGCGTCGTTGTCTCGTCCCGTATCCCGTGCCGGCTCCAGCCGACCCGCCCCAAGTCCGACCCGAAACGGTACGCGCCTCACGGCCTCCGACGCACCTCGCGCCCGCTCGGCGTGGTGCGCCTCGCGGCGCTGTCAGTCGGCGTGGCCGAGACGCCAGTAGCCCATGAAGGCCACCGCCCGCCGGTCCAGGCCCCGCTCGGCGACCAGGTGCCGGCGCAGGTGACGGATGACGCCGGCCTCCCCGGCCAGCCACGCGTAGAGCGGCGCCGAGGTCACCTGCTCGGGCACCTCCCACAGGATCTCGGTGTCCACGTCGACGTCCGGCACGGGTTGGGCGGCCGTCGACGCGCCGGGGGCCAGCAGTTCCCCGGCCGCCGCGACGACGGCGGGCACCAGCCGGCTGCCGCACCCGCCGGCACCCCGGGCCAGCCAGCGGACCTCGACGCCAGGCGGCGCGAGCAGCGGCAGCACGTCGGCTTCGTCGGGCACCTCCAGCACGACAGTGCCCCGGGCGTCGAGGGGGAGCCGCTCGCAGATGCTGCTGATCGCCGGCACGGCGGTCTCGTCCCCGGCCAGCAACAACGTGCCGCCGGCGGACGGTCGAAACTCGACCCCGCCGTGGTTGCCGTCGAAGCCGGCATCCGGCCCGACCAGGGCGATCTCGTCGCCGACGCCGGCCCGCCGAGCCCAGCGCGTCGCCGGGCCACTGTCGCCGTGCAGCACCAGGTCGACGTCGACCTCGGCCAGGTGCGGGCGGACCGCCCGCACCGTGTAGGTGCGTATCGGGTTGCGCAGGTGCTCGGGCAGGGCGCGCCACGTCGCGTACCAGTCCGCGCCGTCCGGCAGGGTCGCCCGGTCCTGACCGGGCAGCGGCAGCGCCAGCTTGATCCGCTGGTCGTAACCGTTGTCGGCGAAGCGGTCCAGGTTCGCCCCGGTGAAGGTCACCCGGGTGAAGGACGGGCTCAGGCGGCGTACCGCGCTCACGGTGACGGCGAACACGCGCCACGGGGCGATGGGCAGGGTCTCGGTCATGGTCCCTCTCTCGACTCGGGCCGGCGTCTACCGGGTGGTGCTCGCCACGGCGCGGGAGCGCCACAGCAGCCAGACGAAGTACGGGGTGCCGATCATGGCGGTGACCAGGCCGGCGGGGATCTGGGCCGGCGCGATGACCGTCCGACCGAAGGTGTCGGCGATGCTGACCAGCGCCGCGCCGAGCAGGGCGGCCACCGGGAGCACCCGGGAGTGCCGGCCGCCGACGAGCGCCCGCGCGGCGTGCGGGGCGACCAGACCGACGAAACCGATGACCCCGACGGCCGAGACGGCGGTGGAGGTGAGCAGCGCCGCCGCGCCGAGCGCGATCAACCGGGTGCGTTCCAGCCGGACGCCCAGCACCCGGGGGGTGTCGTCGTCCAGCGCCATCAGGTCGAGTTCCCGGCGGGCGGCGACCACGGCCGGGGTGAGCACCAGCAGGGCGATCAGCACCGGCAGCACCTGGGTGGGCATGCGGCCGTAGGTGGAGCCGGACAGCCAGGTCAACGCCTTCCCGGTGTTCCACGGGTCGAAGGCCACGACCAGGTAGGTGATGACCGCCATGCCGCCCTGCCAGGCGCCGAAACCGATCAGCACCAGTCGGTCGGAGCTCAGTCCGCCGCGCCAGGCCAGGCCGTAGACCAGGGCGAACGCCAGCATCGCACCGAGCCCGGCGACACCGGAGACGGCCCACACCCCGGCCAGCGGCACGAAGGTGAGCAGGGAGACGGCGCCGAGCCCGGCGCCGGCGGTGATGCCGAGGATGCCGGGTTCGGCCAGCGGATTGCGGCAGACCGCCTGCACTGTGGTGCCGGCGACCGCGAGCGCCGCGCCGGCCAGGACCGCCGCGGCGACGCGCGGCCACCGCTGGTCCAGCACAAAGGTGTACGCGGGCCCGGTCGTGCCGTTGACCCAGTTGACGACGTCACCGAGCAGCACCCAGGTGTCACCGGCGAGCATGCCGACCGCCACGGCGCAGACGGTCAGGACGGCGGTGACGGCGACGACGCCGCGGTGGAAGGCGGCGGAGCGGACGGCCGCGTGCCCTCCGGGCGGACGACGGGTGGGGCCGGCGTCGCGGTGCCGGCGGGCCAGCCAGATGAGGATCGCCGCGCCGAACAGGGTGGTGACCACGCCGGTGGGGATGTCGACCCCGGCCTGCCCGCCCATCACGGCCCGCAGCAGCACGTCGGAGCCGAGCACGATGACGACCCCGGCGATGCCGGACAACGGCAGCAGGATGCGGTGCCGGTGCACGCCCGGCACCACGGGGGCGAGCAGCCGGACGATCACCGGTGCGCACAGGCCGACGAAGCCGACCGGGCCGGTGAGGGTGACGGCTGCGGCGGAGAGCAGCACGGCCAGCACCATGACGGTGAGCCGGGTGCGCCGCACGTCGAGGCCGAGCACTGTGGCGGTGTCGTCGCCGAGGGCGAGGATGTCGAGGCGGTGCCCGAGCAGCACGAGCACGATGGCGGCGCCGACGATCACCGGGGCGAGTTGGGTCAGCGCGGTCAGGTCGCTCTGCACCAGGGAGCCGTTCCCCCAGGCGAACAGCCCGATGGTGGCCTGCTCGAACAGGAGCAGCAGCAGGGTGGTCACCGACCCGAGCGCCAGTGCGGTCGCCGAGCCGGCGAGGATCAGCCGGGTGGTGCCGGCCTGCCCACCGGAGGACATCGCCATCACCAGGCCGGCGGCGGCCAGCCCGCCGCAGAAGGCGAGGCCGCCGGCGGGCAGCGCGGGCAGCGAGACGCCGAACGCGGCGACGGCGACGATCGCCAGGTGGGCGCCCGCGTTGACCGCGAGGGTGTCGGGGGACGCGAGCGGGTTGCGGGCGATCGACTGCAACGCCGCCCCGGCGAACCCGAGCGCCACGCCGATGGCGAGCCCGGCGAGCAGCCGGGGCAGCCGGGACGCGATCAGGACGCGGGCCGCCTCGTCGTCCGCGCCGGTCGCGAGCCGCAGCAGGTCGAGGGCGCCGACGTTCGAGGTGCCCTGGGTGAGGTGCACCGCGCCGACCACGAGCAGCAGCAGGATCGCGGCGACGAAGACGACGGCGACGCGGGGCACGGCCCGGCGTCCGCCCGGAGCCGGCCGGGTGGCCGGCCCCGGGCGTGGGGGCGCGTTCAGCACGCTCACACCGTGTACGTCTTGACGAGTTCGTCGATGTACTGCTTGCCGGAGAGCGGACCGCCGAAGGTCCAGATGCCGTTGGGCATCTTGTGCAGGTTGCCCTTCTGCACGAAGGGCAGCGACTTCCAGATGGCGTTGCCGGCGAGACCGTCGGCGAACACGTCGTCGCCGTCGGAGGCGTTGTAGAAGAGGTGCATGTTCGGGTCCTTGAGGACCGTCATGCCCTCGACGTCGGTCTGGCCCAGGCCCCACACCTCATCGGTCTTGCCGGTCCAGGCGTTGGTGAGGCCGAGTTGGATGCCGATCTGGGAGACCAGCGCGCCCTTGCCGAACATCCGGATGCTGACGGTGCTGCCCTCCTTCCAGCCGTCGGCGATGGCGAACGGCCGGCCGGCGGCACCCGCGTCGGCGATCTTCTTCTTGCCGTCGGCGATGGCCGTGTCGAAGTCGGCGAGCAGCTTCTCCGCCTCGGTGGTCTTGCCGACCGCCTTCGCGATCATGTTGAGGTCGGTGCGCATCCGGCCGAGGTTGTCGGTGGCGTCACTGCCCTTGGCGACCACCACGGGCACGAACTTCTCCAGCTGACTGACGATGTTGGCGCCCCGGTCGTCCTCCATCACGACGAGGTCGGGTTGGAGGGCGACGATCGCGTCGACGCTGGGCTCCCCGCGGACCCCGACGTCCTTGACGCCCGGGTCGAGCTTCGCGGAGGTGACCCAGGTGCCGTAGCCCTTGGGGTCGGCGACACCGACGGGCATGACGCCCAGGCTGACCAGGAGCTCGACCTCGCCCCACTCAAGCCCGACGACCTTGGTCGCCGGCGCCTTGAGGGTGATCTCCTTGCCCCGGCTGTCGGTGACGGTGACCGGGCCGCCGGCCGCCGAGGCGGAGGTGTCGGGGGCTGCGGCGTTTTCGGTGGTGCCGCAGGCGCCGAGCGTCAGCGCGGCCACGACGGCGATGAGGGCGGTGAAACGGGTACGGGTCATGACGGTCTTTCTCTGCTGTGGATGGGGGTGTTCAGACCAGGGCGCGGATCTGGTGCCGCCCGACCGGGCGGGTGGTGACCAGTCCGCTGAGCGGATCGGTGGTCACCTCGATGCGGATCCCGTAGGTCTCGGTGAGGGCGTTCTCGGTGAACACCGTTGCCGGGGTGCCGGTGGCGCGGACCCGGCCCTGCTGCAACAGGACCACCTCGTCCGCCACGGCGGCTGCCTGGTTGAGGTCGTGCAGCACGACGCCGACGGCGACGCCGTGATCGTCCGCGAGGTCACGGACCAGGTCGAGGATCTCCACCTGGTAGCGCAGGTCGAGAAACGTGGTGGGTTCGTCGAGGAGCAGAACCGGGGTGTCCTGGGCGAGGCAGGTGGCCAACCAGACCCGCTGCAACTCGCCTCCGGAGAGTTCGTCGACGGGACGGTCGGCCATCGTGGCGACGCCGGTGACGTCCATGGCGCGTGCGATGGCGGCGGGACCGTCCGGGTCCTCGGTGCGCCAGCGCCCCCGGTAGGGGTGGCGGCCGTAGCCGACGACGTCGCGGACGGTGACGCCGCTGGGCACCGGCCGGCTCTGGGCGAGCAGGGTGACCCGCCGGGCGAACTCCCGGGACGCGAGGCTGGCGGCCGTGACGCCGTCGGCGAGGTGCACGATTCCGGCCTCGATCGGGTGCAGCCGGGCCAGGGCCCGCAACAGTGTGGACTTGCCGCTGCCGTTGGGCCCCACCAGTGCGGTGACGGCACCCGCGCGGAGGTTGATCACGGCACCGTGCACCACCGGCACACCGTGATAGCCCAGACGGAGGTCGACGCCGGACAGGCTGCGCTCCCCGTTGACCGACGCCAACTCGTTCTGCATGAGGTTAGGCTAACCTAACCGAATGACGGCCTGTCAAGCCGGTCGCGGGTCCGTGACCGGCCTGGCGGACCGGTGGTCGTCGGGTCCGTGCGCGCGTGGGGGATGCTGGGTCCGTGCACATCGCGACCCTCGGCCCACTCGCCGTCGACGGCAAGCCCGTTCGGGGTGAACGGCTCGCGGCGGTGCTCCGCGCGCTCGTCGACGCGCGGGGGCGGGCGGTCTCCGTGAGCCTGTTCGTGGACGCCGTCTGGGACGGCGTGCCGCCCGACGACGCGACCGGCGCCGTCCAGGCGCTCGTGTCCCGGGTGCGCCGTCTCGGGCTGCCCGTGGTCGCGGTGCCGGGCGGATACCGGCTGCCCGCCGAGGAGATCACCGTCGATGCGCTCGAGGCGCGCGCCCTCGTCGACCAGGCGGGCACCATGCTCCGGTGCGGTGACGTCCGTGCCGCCCGCGGCCTGGCCGATCAGGCGCGGGCCCTGTTCCCCGAGGTGCCCGAGTTGGTCAGCGCCGAGGACACCCGCCTGTTCGCGGAGGTCGCCGCGCTGCGCGCGCAGGCGGCGCTCGCCGGCGTGGGCCGGTTCGACGAGGTCGACCTGGGCCGACTCGTCGCGCGGACACCGCCGGACGAGCCGTCTGCCGCCCTGCTCGTGCGCGTGCTTGCCGCGCAGGGACGGGAGGCGGAGGCGCTGGAGGTGGTCGAGCGACTGCGCGCCGACCTGGCCGACCGCTACGGCACCGACCCGTCGCCGGTGATCACGAGCGTCCACCTGGCGTTGTTGCGTGGTGAACTCACCGCGCCGCCCGTCGCGGCACCGCCCCGGCAACAGGCGCGGATCACGCTGCCCGCCGCGTGGCGCCGCCCCATGGCCGCCCTCGTCGGACGGGAGCGCGACGTCAAGGCCGTCACCGACGCGCTCGCCGAGACACCCGTCGTGACGATCGTGGCGACCGGTGGGGCGGGCAAGACCCGGCTCGCCGCCGAGGTGGCCAGGCGTACGGCAGCGGGCGGGCGGGCGGTCCGCGTGATCGAACTCGCTGGTCTGCGCTCGCCCGACGAGGTGCTGCCCACGGTACTCGCCGCGCTCGGCGGTGCGGACACCACGGCGACCGGCGGCAACCTGGGTCTGGAGCGGCGGGTCCTCAGCCCCGAGGAGCGGCTGCGCGCCGTGGCGCCGGACCTGGATGGGCTGGTGGTGCTGGACAACTGCGAGCACGTGCTCGACGCGGTGGCCGTCGTCGTCGCGGACCTGGTCGCGGCGGCCTCGCCGGAGGTCGCGGTGCTCGCGACGAGCCGCGCCCCACTGGGCCTGGTCGGCGAGTTGGTACACCGGCTGACCGCGTTGCCGGACGCCGACGCGCTCGCGCTGGTCGAGTCCCGGGCACGGGCCGGTGGTGCCGTACCGACCTGGGACACCGAGCGGGCGCTCGCCCTGTGCCACCGGCTCGACAACCTGCCGTTGGCCCTCGAACTTGCCGCCGCGCGACTGCGGCACATGCCGATCGACGACGTGCTCGCCGGGCTGACCGACCGGTTCGCGCTGCTCGACGACGCCCTGCGCGGCCTGCCCGAGCGGCACGCGAGCCTGTGGGCGCTCGTCGACTGGAGCAGGGAACTGCTCGCCGAGGCCGACCGTGACCTGCTCCAGCGGGTCGCGGTCATCCCCGCGCCGTTCACCGCGGACCTCGCCGCCGCCGTCGCGCAGGCCCCGGACGTGCGTCGCGGCCTGGCGACCCTCGTCGAACAGTCCCTGTTGACCCTGGTCGAGGGGGACGGTCCGCCGCGCTACCGCATGCTCGAAACGGTCCGCGAGTACGGCGAGGCCCGGCTGGACGCGGCCGGTGTCCGGGACCAGGCCATGGCCGGCCTGGTCAGGTGGGCGCGGGAGCAGGCCGTCGCCCTGGCCGGCCGCTTCATCGGCCCCGGCCAGGTCGAGGCGCTGCACCGTTGCGCCGCCGAGCAGGACAACCTGGTCGCGGGCCTGCGGTGGGCGATGGGAGCGGACGACGAGCCCGCCGCCGTCGACGTCGCCACCGCTTTGTTCCACCTCTGGTCGGTGCGGGGCCTGCACCTGGAGGTCCTCGCCTGGGCGCGCGGGCTGCTGCACATCGACGACCCGCAGCGGCGGCTGCGGTCGGCGATCCTGCGCGGCGCGGCCAGCGGCCGGCCACTGCCCAACGCCGACCGGCTGGCATGGACGTGCGTGGTGATCAGCGTGAACGCCGGCGTCAGCGCCGATCTGCGGCCCGCCGTGCTCGCCCGGCGGGCGCTGCGGACGCTCCAGACCGAACGTCCCGGCGAGGTATCGTCCCGGATGGCCGCTCTCGCGTCGGCGCTGCCCGGCTTCGACGCGTCCGATCTGGAGCAGAGCCTGAAGAGCGCGACCGAGATGGTCGCGCACCCGGACCCGTACGTGCAGGGGCTGGGGCTGTTCGCACGCGCGGCCGTACGGGAGAACGGCGGCCTGCCGGAAGCGTCGATCAGCGACTCCGAGCAGGCTTACCACCGCTTCGAGGCCGCCGGCGACCACTGGGGCATGGCGATGGCGGCGGGTGCGGTCGGGCAGTTCCTGGTCCCGGGCGGGGATGCCCGGTCGGCCGAGTGGCTGACCCGCAGCGTGCGGCACATGGAGCTGGTCGGCGCCACCCAGGACGCACGGTCGATCCGGGTACGGCTGGACGTGCAGCTCGCCCTGACCGGCGACGCGGAGGCGGAGCAGCGACTGGGCGAGACGGCCGCGCTGGGCCAGGCCGAGCAGATCGACGCCGCGCAGGCGCTGCTCGGCCTGGCGCACCTCGCCTGGCAGCGTGAGCGGTACGACGAGGCGCTCGCCCACGCCGACGAGGTGACCCGTGTCCTCGCCGGCTGGGTCGGGCCGCCGCCACAGCCGCGCGTGATGCTCCGGGCCACGGCGGCGATCATCTATTTGCGGGTGGCCCAGGTGGGGCGGGTGTCGGGCACCGACGCCACCATCCAGGCGGCCGCGATGCTGTCGCTCGCCCGTGAGGATGCGCTGACCTCACGGGACCTGCCGGTGATCGGGGCGTGGGCGTCGGGCGGCGCGGAGTTCGCGGCGTACCGGGGTGACGTCGACAGCGCCCGCGAACTGGCCGTACTCGCGAAGCGGATCGGCACCCAGATCGAGATGTTCTTCCCCTTCGAGAACGGCGAACGGCTCAACGCCATCCTCGGGAACGAGGAGCAGCGTGAGCCGTTGGTGGCCGCCTGGCGTGAGCGGCCACCCGCCGCGGCCGTCAGCCGGATCCGCGAGCTGATGGACGACCTGCTCGCCTGACTCAGATCTTCTTGCGGTACGCCCGCAGCGCCAGCGGCATGAACACCGCAACGAAGCCGGCGCACCAGGCGAGCGTCCACCACACGTGGTTGCCCAGTGGGGTGCCGAGGAACAGCCCGCGTACCGACGCCACCAGATGGGTCATCGGGTTGACGTCCACGAACGCCTGCATCCAGCCCGGCAGGGTGTCGGCGCCGACGAACACGTTGGACGCGAAGCTCAGCGGCATGATCAACGCGAACATCACACCCTGCACGGCACCCGCGGTCCGCACCTTCATCGACACCAGCACCGGCAGCCAGCTCAGGCAGAGCGCGAACAGCACCGCGAGCAGACACCCGGCGATCGCCCGGAACGGGTCGGTGTCGATCCGGAAACCCATCACGTAGCCGATCGCGAGCGTCGACACGGTGACGATGACGTACCGGACGACATCGCCGAGGACCGCGCCGACAAGTGGTGCGGAGCGGGGGATCGGCAACGACCGGAACCTGTCGAAGATGCCCTTGGCGATGTCGGTGTTGAGGTTGACGCCGATCGCGATGGCGCCGGTCGCGATCGTCTGCGCCAGGATCCCGGGCAGCAGGAACTGCAGGTAGTCGTGGGTCGATCCGGCGACTGCCCCGCCGAAGACGTACACGAAGA
Source organism: Micromonospora arida (assembly GCF_003857035.1). Classification (GTDB taxonomy): domain Bacteria; phylum Actinomycetota; class Actinomycetes; order Mycobacteriales; family Micromonosporaceae; genus Micromonospora; species Micromonospora arida. The sequence continues at coordinate 3,217 of NZ_QGSY01000250.1, read as the reverse complement.
TGATGAGGAACAGCACCGGTTGCAGGGTGACGTCGATGAGCGCCTCGGGCGTACGCCAGGTCTTGATGAGGCTGCGCTTGGCGAGCGCCAACGAGTGCCGGACCAGCCGGAACGGCCGAGGGTTCGGCGCGGAGTTCGACAACACGCCGCTTCTCGTGGGCGCTGTGTCGGTCAGAGTGCTCATGCCGCGACCTCCGTGGGGCGGGTGGTGTCGTCTTCTGATGCCGTACGCCCGGTGAGGGTGAAGAACACCTCGTCGAGGCTCGGCAGGTGCAGGGAGAGTTCGGTGACCGCGATGCCGGCCGTGGCGAACCGCGCGACGCTCTCGGTCAGGGCCGCGTCGTCGGTGACGGGCACCGCGAGCACGCCCTTGCGGATCTCGTCGGCCTGCGCGCCGGAACCGACCTGGGTCAGGATCTCCGCGGTGCGGGGCAGTTGGGCCGGATCGGACGGTCGGACCTCCAGGGTCTGCCCGCCGACCACCCGCTTGAGCCCTTCGGGGGTGTCGTGCGCGATGACCCGGCCGTGGTCGATCACCGTGATCGCGTCGGCGAGCGCGTCGGCCTCCTCCAGGTACTGGGTGGTGAGCAGCACCGTCGAGCCGTTGTTGACAAGCGTTCGGACCACGTCCCACATGTCCTCGCGCTTGGCCGGGTCGAGCCCGGTCGTCGGCTCGTCCAGGAAGATCACGTCGGGGGAGCCGACGAGGCTGGCGGCCAGGTCCAGCCGTCGCCGCATGCCGCCGGAGTAGGTCTTGGCCGGACGGTTCGCCGCATCGGTCAGGTCGAACCAGTCGAGCAGTTCGGCGGCCCGTCGCCGGGCGCCGGCGCGCCCCAGGTCCAGCAGGGTGCCGAACAGCTCCAGGTTCTGCCGCCCGGTCAGGTCCTCGTCGACCGAGGCGTACTGGCCGGTGAGACCGATACTCTGCCGAACTCGTTCGGCGTCCCGTACCACGTCGAAACCGCTGATTCGGGCGGTCCCGCCGTCCGGGGTGAGCAGGGTGGAGAGGATGCGCACGGCGGTGGTCTTGCCGGCGCCGTTGGGCCCGAGCACCCCGAGCACCGTCCCACGGGGTACGGCGAGGTCCACGCCCTGAAGCGCCCTCGTCTTCCCAAACGTCTTCACGAGGCCCTCGGCCTCGATCACCAGGTCAGCTGTCATGCGCCGAGTCTGCGCGGGCCCGCTGACACCGCCCCGACACGCGACCGACACGGGCTGACACGGCCTGAAACCGGGGCCGAGAGGGAGGGCGGCCAGGGTGTGCACCTCCCACCGGTGGTCGGCGTCACGATATGCTGGCCACGGCAGAGCGCCTGCCAGCGCCCGATGTGGTGGCCCACGCCTGACCACATGCTTGGGGCCAAGAGTCTCCGACTCCGCGCCGATCTGTCGACTCTCGGCGTGCCGGTCACGCCGCCCGTTCGGTGGAGTGCGTGGGGCTGCACCGGAGGCGTCATGTCTGATCCCATTCCCCGGCGGATCCCGGCCCCGGGACGCGCCCGCAAGCGCGCCATCCGAGAACATGCCGCCCGGGCTGGCGTTGCCTACTCGGTGGCGGCCCGGCAACTCGAGTCGGTCGGCCTACGGCCCGGCGAAACCCTCTCCAGGTACGGGCGGACGATCTATCCGATCGGGTTCGACCCGCATCGCCAGCTGCTCGTCGAACGCCGTGAGCGGCGGTCGTTCGAGGAGCGGGTGTCGGACACCAGGCGGGCCGCTGCCCTGCCTCACGGCCGCGCGCAGCACCTCGTCGAGCGGTTCCCGCCCAGCCGGGGGCGTACCGGCAGCGGGGTGGGCTCGCTCTATCACGGCGAGGGCCGCGAGGAACTGCTCGCGATGCTGTACATCGTGATCGTGGTCGAGTCGCCAGGGTTGCTGCCCGAGGTGGGGGACCTCGCCTGGATCGCGGAACTCGGCGAGGACACCGCGCTCGACACGGCCTGCGCCGAAATCGACCGCGAGGCCCGCCGCCTGCTCGACCAGGATCCACTGGCCCTCTGGTCGAGCATCCAGAAGGCGCTGACCGTGGCCGAACGCATCGTGGACGGGCAGGTCCGCCAGGAGGCGATCCGGCAGGCCGCGCTGTTGAGCACGATGATGACGCCGCGTCTGGGATACGCGGGCGAGCCGTACGTTCCGGGGTTGCCCGTCGCCGGTGCCCGGCAGATCCTCGACGCGCTGCTCATCGTCGCCGACGACGGACACGCGCCGGGCACCCGGGTACGCCTGCTCACGCAGCCGCACGACGCGCGGTCGGCCACGATCATCGGTGCCCGGTGGGGTTCGTCCGGTCCGCCGGTGGGCTATCTCGTGTGGCTCGACGGGGCGACGGCGCCGCTGTCGGCCCGCCCCGACGACCTGATTGTCCTGGCCGACCAGGAGACCACTCCGCGCTGAGCCGCGGCCCGGCAGGGTGACGCCCGCATCCTCCCCGCCGCCGTGCCCGGTCAGATCCTCCTGAACCGCTTCGTCGTCTGGACCAGCGTCGGATGGATCAGGCGACGGCCAGGCGGAAGACCTGCCGGGAACCGCCGTCCGGACCGGGATCGACGACCTCGGCAGGGGTGAAACCAAGGCGTTCGTAGAAGGCACGCGCACCGCTGACACAGGCGCCCGGGTGATCGGCGCCAAAGGTGACCACTTCGACGGAGCCTGAACCCGGCACAAACCTGCGCATCGCCGCTGTCATCAGGGCACGACCAACACCCTTCCCCCGTGACTGCTCAGTAACGACAAGGCAGTGGACGTGGTGGGTCGGAGCCTTCGCCGTGAACAACAACCCACCCAGGAGATCGGACCCCGAGGAGACAGCAACGATCGCTGTGGACCGACGAATGTGCTTGCGCGCCGCGTCATGGAAGCCACGATCCTCGACCATCGGGCCGAACCAGCACTCGACCTGGGCCGCCAGGCCAAGGAAGCCGTTGAAGTCCTGCTCTTCGGCGAGTCTGACGAACACCCGGGCAGTCTGACAGCAACACCAGGGCGTCAACCCCGCCCCACGTCGTCGATCATGGAGTTGTGGTGGTCAACAAGAGCCCTGAATGGCAATAACTCAGGCACCACAACTTCATGATCCACCAGGACGACCCGCCCTCGTGCCGCGATCTTGCACTTTCTGTCCTGACATAGGGGTCATTCCACGCGTATCGACAACCGGAACTGCAAGATCGGCGGGCGCGGGCGCGGGCGCGGGCGCGGGCGCGGGGCGCGGGCG
>NZ_QGSY01000081.1 GCF_003857035.1 Micromonospora arida | reverse complement strand
CTCCCCCGCCGTCGACCCCGCCGCCCGGCCAGCAGAACGTGCTGATCGCAAGCAGCCCGGCCAACCGGTGCATCGACATTCCCAACTCGAGCACGACGAACGGTGCTCGTCCGCAACTGTGGGACTGTCACGGTGGCACCAACCAGCGTTGGACCTACACCGCCAACCGCACGCTGACCGTGTACGGCAACAAGTGCCTGGACGCCAGCGGAGCGGGCAGCAGCAACGGCACCGCGGTCATCATCTGGGACTGCAACGGCCAAGCCAACCAACAGTGGAACCTGAACTCCAACGGCACCATCACCGGCGCCCAGTCGGGGCTGTGCCTCGACGCCGTCGCATCCGGCACGGCCAACGGGACGCAACTTCACCTCTGGGCCTGCCACGGCGGCGCCAACCAGCAGTGGAGCAGGCGCAACTAGTACCGCGCGCCATGTCGGAGTACGCGCCGCCCGGGTCCGGTCCCGGACGGCGCGTACTCCGTCAGCCGGTGGCCGCGGCCGAGACTGAAACGTGCGCGGTGACGATCCGCCAGCCGACGGGCAGGCGTACCCAGGTCTGGGTCTGCCGCCCGGTCGTGGCGGTGCCGTCGTACCCGAACCGGGTTGTCACGACCGCCAGGTCCGGGCCGAACGTGGTGATGATCGGGTCGACCAGCCGGCGACCGGCCGGCAACGGTGGCTGCGTCGCGCGCCACTTGCGCTGCTCGTCCAGCCCGTACTGATGGTCGGCGAGGCCGAACCGAACGGTCCGCTCGGAATCCCAGAAGTACCCGCAGATCAGGTCGGCGTCGCCAGCTGCCAGCGCCTGTTCATAGGCGGTGAAGGCCGCCGCCACCTCGGCGGCCACGTCCGTCCGGTCGATCTCCATGCGGTACGTCCCTTCGATCCGTTCGGTCAGGAACTTCCCGGGCCGGTCGAGAGCCGTGACGCCCCCGACCGGGCCGGCAGGCTCACCCGCTCAGGGGCGACGTCCGCTGCTCTTCCGCTGACCGATCGGTGACCGGCCCGGTCCGACCCGGTTCCACGTCCGGCTCGACCTCCTCCGGGCCGGGATCGCGGGGCGTGGGGCGGCCCAGCGCGAAGACCACACAGATCACCGCGACGAAGAGGTAGCCGAGCGCGACCTGGCCGTTGGCGTTCCACTCGATCCGTTCGCCGTGGATCAACCCGATGAACGACAACAGTGCACCGGAGCCGGCGAAGATCGCGGCCCGAACGAACCGCTTGTCGATGATGAAGACCACCACCGCGCCGAGCACCAGGCCGGCGAGGATCGCACCCTGACCCAGCACCAGAAGCCCGTCGTAGATCACGCCAGCGCCGTTGAGCGCATCGTCGCCGACCGCCGCGGCGGTAGTGCCCGCCGCCGCCAGAGCGTTGTCGATCTGCCCGGTCGCCCAGGCGGCGATGTTCGGAATCAGCGCGGCGACCACTGCGGCGGCGTGCGCCCTGGGGGTCGCCTGGAACGCCTGCGCCCCGATCAGCAACCCGATGTAGAGCAGAATCGGCACGATCGCCGCCGTCGGGAAGATCGCGCCGAGCAGCCCGAACATGCCGAGGAAGCAGAGCAACGCGATCACCACACCGGTCGCCATCGAGTAACCGCTGCGTCCACCCGCGGCCTTCCAACCCGGGTGACCGACATAGACGGCCGGTGGGAACGGCGACCCGAGCGCGGCCCCGATCACCGCACCCGCGCCATCGGCGAGCAGCACGCTGCGCAGGTTGTAGTTGTCCCCCGCGGTGGCCGCGCTCTCCACGTTCGTCATTCCCTCGGTGAAGTTGTAGACACCGAGCGGGATCGCCGTCGCCAGCAGAGGTGCCATGTCGGCCAGCCCGGCGAAGAGCAGGTCCAGCTTGAACGAGGGTACGGCGATCGCGACGTCCCGGGCGGCGGCCGTGACGTCCGGCACCGACATCGCACCGCCGGCCCAGCCGATCGCGGTACCGAGCAGCAGTGCGGCGAGTCCGATCGGGAAGTTGAACGGCAACTTCACGTCGGTCAACAACCCGATCAGCAGCAGCGCGAGGACCGGCAGGGCGACCCAGGCCATCCGCCACATCTGCCCGGCGGGGTTCATCGAGATGAACGTGATGGAGATTCCCGCAAGGGTGCCGAGCAGCGCGGCCCGGGGCGCGTACCGGCGGACGTAGGGCCCGACGAACGCGCCGATCAGCACGATCACGCCGATGATGAAGGCCCACGCCAGCCCGGCCTCCCAGGCCCGCACGGGATCCTGGGTGCGCAGGTAGATGGGGAGCATGATGACGAAGATGACGATGAACATGTGCGGCACGCTCGGCCCGTACGGCAGGGCCGTCACGTCGGTGCGGTTCTCCCGTCGAGCCAGCCGGCGGGCCAGGTAGGTGTAGTAGATGTTTCCGGCGACCAGGGCGATGCCCAGTGCCGGCAGGATGGTGCCGAACACCTCCCCCTCGGGGAGGTTCACCACGGCGAGGCAGAGCCCGGTCAGGGTGAGCACGTTGACCAGGACGTTGACGCCGAATCCGAAGAACGCGTTGGTGTCGCCGCGGACCCAGTACGGCAGCGCGACGCTTGTGGGTTTGGTCGAGACCATGACTGCTCCCGGTCAGGAGGAGGGCTGCAACACGGGGGTGGTGGGTAGCGCGGCGCGTACCTGCGCCGAGTCGGCGACCCAGCCGAAGATGCCGCCCTGGGCGGCGATCATGTCGAGCCCGACCCGGTGGAATTCCGGGAAGTAGGACCCGACGCAGTCGGCGAGCACGAGGCACTCGTACCCGCGGTCGTTCGCTTCCCGGACGGTGGTGTGCACGCAGACCTCGGTGGTGACCCCGGTGACCAGGAGGCTACGGATACCCCGCTCGGCGAGTAGGACGTCCAGGTTGGTGGCGTGGAAGGCACCCTTGCCGGGCTTGTCGATGACCGGCTCGTCGGGCAGCGGCCTCAGCTCGTCGATGATGTCGTGGCCGTACTCGCCGCGGACGAGGATGCGACCCTTGGGTCCGGGATCACCGATCCGCCTGCTCGGCGCACCGCGGCTGAGCTTGGCCGGCGGACAGTCGGACAGGTCGGGCAGGTGCCCCTCACGGGTGTGAACGACACTCAGGCCGACGGCGCGGGCGGCGGCCAGCAGCGCCGCGAGCGGTGCGATGGTGCGGCGCAACTGGCCGACGTCGTTGCCGAGGCTCTCACCGAACCCGCCGGGCTCCAGAAAGTCGCGCTGCATGTCGATGACGAGCAGCGCCGTGGTCGAGATGTCGAAGGCGTACGGGCCGGGCCGCGCCGCTGCGATGGTCACCATGGTCGCACCTCACTTGGCCGTGGCGGCGATGACGTCGTCGGATGTGGTGACGCAGCCGAAGACGCCGCCCTGCATGGTGACCATGTGCAGTGCCGCGTCGTGGTTGGCCTTGTCGGTGGCGCCGGTGCAGTCGGAGAGGATCAGGCACTCGTACCCCCGGTCGTTCGCCTCGCGCATCGTGGTGTGCACGCAGACGTCGGTGGTGATGCCGGTGAGGATCAGGTGGGTGATGCCCCTGCTGCGGAGCACCAGGTCGAGGTTTGTCGCGTAGAAGGCACCCTTGCCGGGCTTGTCGATGATCACTTCGCCGGCCACCGGGGCCACTTCCGGCACGATCTCCCAGCCCGGCTCGCCCCTGACCAGGATCCGGCCGGCCGGGCCGGGCGCGCCGATCTCGGCGCCGATGCGCGCCGAACGCCACAGCTTGTTCGCCGGCAGGTCGGACAACTGCGGGTCGTGTCCCTCCCGGGTGTGCACGACAAGCATCCCGAGCGATCGCGCGTGCTCGAGCAGCCGGGCAGTGGCCGGCAGGCCGGCCCGGGTGAGGCCGATGTCGTAACCCATCGCGTCGACGTAGCCGCCCGGTCCGCAGAAGTCGGTCTGCCAGTCGATGCAGAGCAGTGCGGTACGCGTGGTGTCCGCCGCGCCGTCGTAGGGCCACGGGTAGGGGTTGGCCGATACCGGCCCGATGCTGCCCATCCTCTCGCCTCCTGTCGTGATCGCTGATGCTGGCGCGTCAGCGCCGGGCGGCGGATCGCCGGTAGGCCCGCCACCCGCCGCTGGCGCTGATGTCCTCGGCCGGCGGGCCCGCCGCGTACGCTTCGCAGAGGAAACCGAGCACGTCACGTCCGTCGTGCAGCTGGACCCAGCCGAGCGAGAGAGGTGCTGGCACTCCGGCCAGCAACCCCCCGAGAGCCGCGCTGGGCAGCCGCCACAGCTCGACCTCGATCGGGTGACCGTTCGCCCCGTCTCGGCCGATCCGGACCAGGCCTGGCAGCCCTTCGCCATCGGGCGTGTCCATCCGGTACAGCCGGTAGAGCGGCGCGGTGCGGGCGGTACCGGCGAGGACCGCGCCGCGCCCGAGCAGCTCGCCGTTGCGGGATTCGCCGGTCAGGTGCCGGCCGACCACGGCGACAAGCAGTTCAGCCGAGCGCTGGGGCGGCGGCGGGCTCGCCTCGACCATCTGGGTCGACGCCCCGCCCTCGGTGACCGCGGCGGCCAGCCGGGCCAGGGTGGTGTCGCTGAACGCCGGGCCGACCAGGGTCAGGCTCGCCGGGCGGCCGGAGCTGGTGAACCCGTTGGGTACGGTCACCGCAGCCAGGTCGAGCAGATTCGCGAACTGGGTGTAACGGCCGAGCATCGCGTTACGCCCGATCGGATCCTCGGCGATCTCGTCGAGCGTGAAGGTGGTGCCGACGGTGGGCACCACCAGCACGTCGACGTCCTGCCAGAGCTGGTCGACCTGGGCTCGCAGTTCGCGCAGGCGGTGCTGACCGCGGAAGGCGTCGATCGCGTCGTAGCGACGCCCGGTTTCCAGTACGGCACGGGTCACCTCGAAGACCGACTCGGGGTGCGACCGCAGGAAGCCGTCCAGGGCGACGAGCCGCTCGGCCACCCAGGGCCCCCGGTAGAGCAGGTCGCCCGCCTCGAAGAAGGCACCGAGCGGCACCGACCGACGGGACCCGACGAAGGTGTGCAGCCGTTCCACGCCCGCCGCGAACCGGGCCTGCTGCCCGCTGTCGCCGAAAAACTCCAGGTCCTCCACCCGGGGCACCCCGAGGCGGAGCGTCCCCGGCAGGCGGGGAACCACCCGCTCGGCCGGGAATGGACGTCCCCAGGGGTCGGCCGAAGTGACCGCCCGGGCGGCGTGCAGCACGTCGAGGGCGCCAGCCACGTCGGGGGTGAAGACCGACACGCAGTCCAGTGAGCGGCAGGCGGGCACCACGCCGGCCGTACTGAGCAGACCCCGGGTGGGTTTGAGACCGACAATCCCGTTGAGCGCCGCCGGCACCCGACCGGAGCCGGCGGTGTCCGTACCCAGGGCGAAGCTGACCTGGCCCGCAGCTACGGCGACCGCTGAGCCGGAGCTGGAACCCCCGGAGATGAGGCCGCCGCCGAACACGCTCTGGCAACTGCCGTACGGCGAGCGGGCACCGGTCAGACCGGTGGCGAACTGGTCGAGGTTGGTCTTGCCGACAAGCAGCGCGCCGGCGTCGAGGAGTCGCCGCACCACGGGCGCGTCCTCGACGGCCTCGTACCCGAAGTCGGGGCAGCCCGCCGTGGTGACCATGCCGGCCACGTCGATGTTGTCCTTCACCGCGAACGGGATCCCGTACAGCGGCAGCGCGGGATCGCCGTGGCGGCTCAGCGACTCGGCGCGCTCACGCAGACGATCGGCCGGGACGGTGCTGATCCAGACCGGTCCGTCGTCGTGCCCGGCGAGCCCGTCCAGGACTCGCTCGGCCTGGTCCGCCGGGGTCAGGCTGCCCTCACGGTACGCCGAACGAAGCTCCGAAATCGACCCTACTCGCTCTGGCATACTGTCGATTGTCGACTGTTCTGTTACGGGAACCCGCGCGTCACGTAACGACAACATGACGGCGCGTGGCCCTGACTCCGCCGGGCCACGGCCGACCTCGGCTAGCCCAGATACGAGCGAGCGCCGTGCCCGGAGAGCACGGTGAGCACCTCTTCCGGGTCTCCCCCGGCGACCGCCTCGAACAACCGCTCGTGCCGGTGGACACCGTCCAGCGGCTGCGCCAGCTCCGCCTCCCGGCGCAGGTTGATCGCCATGTAGAGCTGAAGCTTCACCAGGATCGAGCCGTACACAGCGGAAAGCTGACGGTTACCGGCGAGCGCCACAAGCGCGACGTGGAACTCCCGGTGCGACTCGGCGACCGCCATCCGGTCGCCGGCCCGGGTCGCCTCCCTCAACTGGTCCAGCGTCGCCCGCAGTCCGGCGAGGTCACTCTCCCTGGCGACCGGGATCCCCGCCCGTACCGAGAAGCGTTCCAGCACGTCACGCAGCTCGTACAGCTCCCGCACGTCGCGGTCCGAAAGGGTGGCGACCCGAACACCGCGCCGGGGCACGTGCTCGACCAGCCCCTGCTGGGCCAGCAGCCGCAGCGCCTCCCGCAACGGAGCCCGGCTGATCCCCAGCCTCCGGGTCAACTGCTCCTCCACCAGGCGCTCGCCCGGGTCGCTCTTGCCGCTGAGGATTTCCCGGGTCAGCCGAGAGACGGCGAGGTCCACCAGGCTGACGCTCTCCAGCTCACCATCCACCGTCGATGCGGCCACGTCGTCCACGCCGATGAGTCTGCCACCTGCCGCCGGACGACCCTCGTGTGCGCGCCCCGACGGGACCGGGTCGCCTACGCCTGACCTACGTGAGGTACGACGGTGGCTCAGTGGCCACGGAACGCCTCCTCCAACCACCACGAGCCGCGCGCGGCGCTGACCTTGGCGTCGATCACCAGCGGTCGGGTACGGGGACCAGCGAGCCAGTGGCGTACCGGTTCGAGGTCGTCGACGGTCCGGACGGTCAACCCGTCGCAGCCGTAACCGCGGGCGATCGCGGCCAGGTCGGTCTCGGGGAAGGTGACGGTCTCCAGCGGATGCCCGTCCGGGCCGAAGTGGTGCACCTCCGCCCCGTACGCCGCGTCGTCGTAGATCACCACGAGCAGGGGTAGCGCCAGCCGGACGGCGGTGACCAGTTCGGTGGCGGACATGACGAAGCCCCCGTCGCCGACTGCGGCCACGGTGAGCCGGTCCGGCCGGGCGACCGCCGCGCCGAGCGCACTGGCCAGCCCGAGCCCGACCGACTGGAACGCCTGGGTGAAACAGAACCCGGCCACGTCCGGCACGTCGAGCCACATCGACGGGTAGCCCATGAAGTTGCCGGAGTCGACCACCACCGTCCGGTCGGCCGGCAGCAGGTCGTCCAGGGCGGCCGAGATAGTCCTCGGGTCGATCGTTGCCGGCGCACCGCCGCCCTCATCCTGGTACGGAACGGTCCGCCACCGGCCATGGTCGCGAATCCGTTGTGCCAGCTCCGGCGTACGCCACCCGCCGATGGTTGCGCCCCCGGGCCCGCTGATGCCGACGCCCAGCCGGGCGAGCAACGCCTCGGCGACCGCCGTCACCTCGCCGGCCACCGCCAGGTCGACCGGGCGGTTGACCCCGAAGGCGGCCGGGTCGTGGTCCACCTGGACGACGACGGCGGAGGGTGGGATCAGTTCGCCGTGCCGGGTGGTCCACATGTTCAGCGTGCTGCCCCAGGCGACGACCAGGTCCGCCGTGCCGATCAGCTCGGCGGCGAACGGGGTGGCGAAGCCGCCGGCGACGTCGAGGTTCCACGGGTTCCCGGCGAACAGACCCTTCGCGGCGGCCGAGACCGCGAGCAGCGCACCGCACGCGTCGGCGAGCCGGGTCAGCGGTTCCCGGGCCGACCGGGCGCCCCGACCGGCGATGAAGACCGGTTGACGTGCGGCCTGAAGTGCGGCCAGCAACGGCTCGATCTGCGGAGCGGTGACCGGGGTCGGCGCGGCCGCCGGGACCGGGCCGGACCACGGTTCGGTCACCGCTTGCTGCACCTCCAACGGGAGGCCCAGCACCACCGTCGCGCCCCGGGCCGCGGCCCGGTACGCCGCGCCCGTGTCCTCGGCCGCGTGCGTCGCGCGTACCCGGTGGAAGTCGGCCCCGACCGCGGCGGCGAGTGCCGGCAGGTCGATGAAGAAGTTCGACCGCGGCGCGGTCGCCTCCGGGGCCAGAACAACCATCGGGGTACGGCTCTTAGCGGCCTCGGTGAGGCCGGTCAGCGCGTTGGTGATGCCGGGGCCTTGGTGCACCGAGAGCAGTCCCACCGTCGCGGCGGTGCGAGCGTACCCGTCGGCCATGCTCGCCGCGCCGCCCTCGTGGGCCGCCGCCACGAACCGGGCGCCGGCCGCGACGAGCGCGTTCGTGACATGGAAGTTGCCACTGCCGACCACCCCGAAGACGTGCCGTGCGCCGTGTCCGTACAGGACCCGCCCGACCACCTCGGCTACCCGCATCGGTGGCCCGGCCTACCGTTCGACAAGCGCGAGGACCCGGCACGGGCTGCCCGACCCGGAGACGATGGGCAGCGGCCCGGCGATCACCACCGCGCCGGTCGCCGGCAACTGCGCCAGGTTACGGAGCTGGGTCAGGCCGTACTTGTCCTGGCCGAGCAGGAACGAGTGGCACGGGAACGGCGGGTCGAACGAGTGCGCGGCCCCCGCGTCGGTCCCTACCGTCTCCACCCCGACACCCTGGATCGGCGACTCCTCGGCCAGCCAGCGGGCGCACTCCACGGAGATGCCCGGGGTGCGCCCGGCGTTGGCGTACCGCTCCGGGTCGTCGCCGTACGCGTCCCAACCGGTGCGGTGGAGCAGCCAGCCACCGGCGGGCAGGGCGCCGTGTTCCGCCTCCCACGCCTTGACGTGCTCGATCTCCAGCAGGAAGTCAGGGTCGTCGGCGGCGTCGGCGGCGTGGTCGATCACCACTGCCGGGGCGATCAACTGGCTCACCGGGACCTGCGACACGTCGGCGCCCTGTTGACCGGTGACCCAGTGCACCGGGGCGTCGAAGTGGGTGCCGGTGTGCTCGCCGGTGGAGAAGTTGTTCCAGTACCAGGCCGGACCACGGTCGTCGTACCGGCTGATCTCGCTGAGCCGGAACGGCCAGGTCTGGCCGAACTGCTCGGGCAGACCAAGGATCGGGGTCTGGTCCGACAGCGGAGCGGTGAGGTCGACAACCTGGATCCGGCCGCTGGAAAGAGCGGCGACAAACTCCTGCAGCACCGTCATGCGGCGACGGTACACCCGGGCTTCCTCCACGTTGGATCGTCGGAACGGTGCGACTTGGCGCCTTGCCCTCCGCGGCGACGTGGCGCCGCAGCTCTGCCGTTAACCGTCGCCCGGCGGTGGGCCAACGCGTGGCTACGCCGGCCGGTCACCGGCGCGCCGCGCCAGCACCGACGAGACAATTACGAGCAGTTCCTCGGGCCGCGCGGGTGACGGCTATCCGAGACTGCCGCGGGCGCGTGCCGCGATGCGGATGGTGGTGCCTGCGGGTCCGCTGTCGACGAGGAGGTAGTCGGCCATCTGACCGACCACCCACAGGCCCATTCCTCCCGTGTCGGACAGGGGCGGTCGCTCGGTGGGCGGAACGTAGCGAGCGGTGTTGAACCCCCGCCCCTGGTCGCTGACTTCACAGGTCAGCCGGCGGTCCATGAGCAGGCGTAAGTCACCTCTGCCGCCCCCGTGCCGAACCACGTTGATCATCAGTTCGTTGACCGCGATGACCCAGTTCTCGATTTCGTCGTGGTCGAGGCCGCACCGGCGACTGGCGGCCTCAACCTCGCGTCGGACGCGGTTGAGGTCGGCGAGGGTGAATGACATCGTGAGCAGGGGTTTCCTGACGGTGGGGGCATCGTGGTCGAGCGGCGGGTTCACCACTGATTCCCCTCCCTGTCGGACGTGAAGCCGGTGGCGTTGGGCGTGGACAGCGTCCCGGAACGGTTCACCAGGCGACCATTGCATCAATGTGACATGGGAAGGTACCCCACGTCGGAGGCACGACACTGTTGATCTCGGTCCTGACGTCCCGTCGGCGTCGTGCCGGCGTCTAGGCTGCGTGGGTGGCTGATGCCGAGGTGGTGACGAACGAGGAGCGGCTGCGACGTATCGAGGCGATCACCGATGCTGCCCTGTCGGGGCTGAACGTCGCCGAGTTGCTCGACGAGCTACTTGAACGGGTCCGGGACCTGCTCAAGGTCGACACCGCCACCATCCTCCTGCTGGACGACCACACCGGCGAGCTCGTCGCGACAGCGGCCAAGGGTCTGGAGGAGGAAGTGCGCCGCGGTTTCCGCATCCGGGTCGGACGCGGCTTCGCCGGACGAGTGGCGGCGACACGCGCGCCGGTCACGATCGATAACGTTACGCCTGATGACGTAGTCAACCCCATCCTGCTCGCCACGGGCGTACGTGCCCTGCTGGGCGTGCCGATGCTCGCCAACGGCAACCTCGTCGGCGTGCTGCACGTCGGCTCCCTGGCCATGCGGCGGTTCGGCCCCGACGACGTGCAGCTGTTGCAGCTGGTTGCCGATCGTGCCAGCTTGGCCGGTCAGGCTCGAGCGCAGGTCCTCGACCGGCAGGCGGCGCTGGCCCTGCAACACAGCCTGCTGCCCGGCCGGCTACCCGACATCCCCGGCCTGGACCTGGCCGCCCGGTACGTGCCCGGCCACGACCTGGGCATCGGCGGCGACTGGTACGACGTCTTCACCTTGCCCTCAGGCTGGCTGGGCGCCGTCATCGGTGATGTCTCCGGCCACGGTCTGCCCTCCGCCGTCGTCATGGGACGAATCCGCAGCGCGCTACGCGCCTACGCGCTCGATTCCGACGATCCCGCTACGGCGCTGACCTCCCTCGACCGCAAGATCCACCACTTCGAAGCGGGCACCCTCACCACCGCCGTCTACGCCCTGATCGCACCCGACCGCACGAAGGTGCACCTCTCCTCCGCAGGCCACCTGCCACCGCTGCTGGCGGTCCCCGGCCAGCCCACCCAGCCCGTCGACCTGCCGGTGGACCGGCCACTGGGTGTAGGCCGACCATCAACCAGTCGCCGCACCACCGTCCTGGACCTGCCGCCGGGCGCGGCGCTCGTCTTCTACACCGACGGACTGATCGAACGCCGCAGCGAAGTGATCGACACCGGCATCGAGCGCCTCGCTGACGCCGTGCGGTCCGGGCCAGCCGAGGCGTTGTGCGACCACATCATGGTCACCACCGCGGACGAGCACCCCAACGACGACATCGCCCTGCTGGTCATCCGCCGCCAACCACCACCGGATCAAGCCGCTGGGGCGGCTGATTCGGATGTACTGCGATAACCAACGGCAATCGCGCCGTTGTCGGATCGGTCAACGCCTGCAACTGCACCGCGGCCGGAGCCAACGGGTTCGTGGAAGCGCGCATCGGATCGGCTGGCTGTGCTGGGCGCGAACGACGCCGCACAGCGTCGACCAGAAACCGCGGCTCCGGCACGCGGGCTGCGGTGGGTGTCGCTCCGGTACCGGCAGACTGAGTCGGCGCACGCTCTCCCTGGCGGCACCGAACATCTAATGCCCCGCTTCAACCCACCTGCGCGCCACCAGTGGAGGATCAGCAGGGGGTCAGCTGCCAAGTCACCTTCGTCACGTTGACCGGTATATACAGGTCGCCCCCGGTCCCGCCGGCAGGAGCGCAGTTCTTGAAGGGAATCGACGAGCCGAAAGTGAACCCGGATATTACGGCGTCGCGGCCTGTGCCGTTGTAGAAGCTGAACCCCTGGATGCTGCCGGTCCACTCGCTGTTGGTCGTCAGAGACGGCGTCTCCACGGGACCCTGCGGCGGGTGATTCCAGTTGGGCCAGATGCAGAGCATGCCCTGCGGGCAGTTCCCGGCCCCCCAGCCTTGTATCGACACTCCGGGTGCTGCCGCCGAGGCGGCGGGGGCGGTGGCCAGCACGCCTGCGACGGATGCGGCGATGGCGATGGATTTCAACAGCACGCTTCACCTGCTTTCATTGATATCGGTAGATGCAAGTTTAAACTACCGGCGGAAAATTGACAGGTCAAGCACCTGAAACGACATAGTCCGGGCGGGTCACTCGGAAGCTGGCGTCCACCTGAGTCTGATGACGATTGAGGTCGTTTCAGGGTGGTATCAATCGGATGGCACTACGGCCTGCCAGCATCCGATCACCGCCCACGGTGGAGCCGACCCTGCTCTCACCCGACGGCGCCACTCGTCCCAGGCCAGGGCGGTCGGGAGGCGCGGACCGCCCTGGATGTGAAGCCGTACCGGGACCCGCTCGCGCTGCCGGGGTTGCGGCCCTTGCTCCTGGTCACGATCGTGGCCCGGGTGCCGGTGGCAGCCACCGCCGTGGTGATGACGCTGCACGTCCTCGATCCCGGCCACTGGCTGTGCCGTCAGACCAGTCGGCGGCGGACCCACCAGAGGGAGAACAGGGACAGCGCGACGGTCAACGCGAACAGCACGCCGAACTCCCGCCATTGCAGGTCCCAGAACTTCGAGCCGGGCACATAGCTCACCTTCAGGCTGAGGTTCTGCTTCCCCAGCCAACTCTGGCACGCCTCGCGCCCACCGGACGCCCTCGGCCCGCACTGGGTCATATCGGCCGGACCATTGAACTCCGCTCCGGTCGAGGTGATCGTGGTGCTCGACACGATCCAGTCACCCCTGCGGTCGGGCTCGAAATGGACCGTCATCCGCCCTGTGTCAGGGCTCATCGAGATCCCGTAATCACCGTCGAACTGCAGAGGGCTGACCGTGGTGACCGGCTGAGCCAGCCAGGGTCGCACCACGAACGGCGCGGCGATCTGCAGGCTGATCACCACCAGCAGGGTCACCGCCATCGCGGCGAGAGTCCGCCGCAGCAGCAGCCCGGTGGCGACACCCACCACGAAGGCCAGCGTCGCGTAGCCAATCGGCACAATCCCCCGGGCCGCGAACACCAACGGGTTCATCCGGTCCGCCGAGGCCCCGTCGATCGGCTGCGCCCACTCGGTCAGCACCAGGCTGAGCAGGCCGGCACCGAGCGCGGCGGCACCGCAGCCGGCCGCCAGTTTGACCAGCAGCCAGCGGCCGCGGCTGACGGACTGGCTGAAGACCATGCGGTACGTGCCGGACTCCAACTCCCGGGCCACCAGCGGTGCACCCCAGAAGATGCCCACCAGGGCGGGCAGCAGGTACAGGGCCCCGATGGCGGCGATGTGGAACTCACTCGCCCATCCCCGTTGCAACGCCTGCAGGAACGCCTCGCCGGCGGCACGACAGGCATCGCCCTGGCAGCCGGTGTATCCGGTCTGCGTGGCCAGCTCCGTCACCTCCGACCAGGTCAGCGCCAGACCGCCCAGGAGCACCAGCAACAGGGCGCCGGTGGCCAGGGCCGGAGTCCGGAACTGCCGCCAGGTCATCCAGATCATCGCTGTCCCTCCAGAACCCGGTCCGGCCCGTCGCCGGTGGCACCGCTCATGTACGCCAGCACGATGTCCTCCAGGTCCAGCCGGTCGACCTGCCAGGACGGGTCGACGATCGGCGCGGTGCTGCGCACCACCAGGGTCGACTGCACCTCGGTGTGACTCTGCTCGACCAGGGCTCGCCCGGCGCCCAGGTCGGCGGTGTCGCGCCGCCGCCCGACCAGACGGTGGTGGGTGGCGAGCAGGTCGTCCACGTCGCCGGCCACCCGCACCCGAGAGGCGACCAGCACGATCAGGTGGTCGCAGACCCGTTCCAGGTCGGCGACCAGATGCGAGGACATCACGATGCTCATGCCCTGCTCTGCGGTCAGCTCCATCAACCCCTGCAGGAAGTTGCGCCGGGCGAGCGGGTCGAGTGCCGCCACCGGCTCGTCGAGCAGCAGCAGATGGGGACGCTTCGCCGCGGCGACGGTCAGGGCCAGTTGGGCGCGCTGGCCACCGGAGAGCTTGCCCGCCTTCTGTGCCGGATCCAGGCCGACCTGGGCGATGCGCCGCTCGGCGAGCACAGCGTCCCAGGACGGGTTGAGGTGCGCGCCCATCCGCAGGTGGTCGGCAACGGTCAGACCGGCGTAGACCGGGGTGTCCTGCGCGACGAACCCGACCCGCGGCGACCCGCTGACCGGCCGCGCGCCGAGCACCTCGATCCGCCCCGCGGTCGGATCGAGCAGCCCACAGGCCAGTTGCAGCAGCGTGGACTTACCGGCGCCGTTCGGCCCGACCAGGCCCACGACGTGACCGGCCGGAATGTCCAGTGTGCAGTCCTTCAGTGCGGAACGCCGCCCGTACCGCTTGGTCAGAGCGTCCGCGATCAGGGCGCTAGTCATCCTCGGGCCTCCGAAAATGCCCGAAAGCTGCTGAGGAAGAGCGCCTCGATGCTCTCGTCGTCCAGGCCCGCCTCCCGTGCCTCGGTCAGCCAGCGGGCCAGGCCCTGCCGCAGCGGTTCGTGCTTGCTCAGCGAGTCGCCGCCGAGCGTGCGGGTGACGAACGTGCCCAGTCCTGGCCGGGCGGTGACCAGGCCCTCGTACTCCAACTCGCGATACGCCTTGGACACCGTGTTCGGGTTGATCGCGACCCGGGCCACCACCTCCTTCACGGTGGGCAACTTGTCGCCTTCGTTCAGGACTCCGAGCCGGAGCGCGTGCCGTACCTGTCGGATGAGCTGCATGTACGGCGCGACCCCGGACCGTGCGTCCAGGTGAAACTCGATCACCTCGCCACCCCATTCCACTAGTTGCCTAGCACAATAGGGCCATCGAAGGTCTGTCCGCTACCGAACGACGTCACCTCGCACCATGAGATCTCGGGCGACCACCTCGTCGAGCCACGCCAAGACCCCGGAACGGAGGCAGAGAACGACTGCCGCCATCGACTACCGCCACTCGACGCGGTGGAGCGAGGGCGTTTTCGGCAGATTCGCGACCGGAGCCACCGCGGAGACGAGCGCCCCGGCCCACGGGGTCAGCCCTCCTCGCCCGCCTCGGGTCGAGTCGTGGAGTCCCCGTCAGTGGCCCTTGTACGGGACTGCCCGGCCGACCTCAGGGCATCGGGATCGGGAAGTTGGTGCGTCTGTCGTTTCAGTGACGCCCAGGAATGCCGCTGCCACCAGGGCCTACGCAACGTGTGCCGATACGCCTTCCGCGCCAGCCATTCGAAGTAGATCCACTGATCTGGGCTGTTTTGACGCGTGCGCAGGTCGGCGATCATCGGCGACAGGATGACGAAGAGTCGGACGCACCAGTTCGACCAGAAGTCCAGGAACGCCCTGCGGTCAGCGTAGGAATTGCGGAGCAGGAAGCCGATTTGCGAGATCTGTATGCCCACAGCAGTAGCCGCAGCGCGCTCCTCCTCAGACCACTGTGCGTATTCCTTGTTCTCCAGTCCGTAGACCACGTCTCGCAGCGCCACGTTCTCGGCCGACCAGTGATTCGTCATCGCACCGGACAGAATGCCCCCGCGTGAGACGGACCGGCCGACCAACAACTGAACACACGAGATCAACGCAGCAACGATCGCCACCACGGCCGAAATCTGTGCGGTCAAGGCGCCCTCCCGCTGACCATCAGGAACGCGAACCCATGTTCCTGGGCGCCACTGCCCTGGATCATCCATCTTCGACGATGTCGTCAAGTGCCCGACCCGCAACAGCCCTCCATGCCTGCCGGTCTGCGCCGGTCATCCCGCTTGGGTCGGAACGTCCGGCCACGCCCGCTGAGGCGGGTCGACCGACCCAGGTGGCTGTCCCCAACGGATAGACAGTGACGAACTTTCCGCTGGCGGCCCGGGCACCTCGAACTCGACCGGCTGTGTGCCGGCGTTGAATCGAGTCTCATCGACGGGACGTGGTGGGCTCCAGTGCGCCTAGTCACGACGTTCGATGTGGGGTGCACAGGTACACATGACACTAGTCAGGGCCGCGCACCGTAAACGGCGGCGCCCATCGGCTTGTCGACTTCCAGGTCCGTTACCGCGGCGACCCGGGCGATCATCATGTACTGCCCGATCACCATCAGGAGTTCGACCACCTCGCGCGGGGAGAGCAGCCCGCTCAGTGCGGCGGTGGTCTCGTCGGGCGGGCGGACGTCGCGGACGACTTCGGTCGTGAACCGCAGGACGATCCGCTGGTCTGACGCGAAACAGTCGTCCCCGATCTCGTCGCGCCCGAGCGCGTGGATCATCTCGTCCGTGGCGCCGACGGAGCGGGCGATGGGCTCGTGCTGAGCCCACTCATATGTCACGTCGCTCAACTGGGCAACTCGCAGGATCGCGATTTCGCGGAGCAGTGGGTCGAGGGCCAGGTCCTTGAGCAGCGTGCCGCCCCAGCGCATCCAGTCCGGAAACGCCGTCTCGGCGTGGGCCATGACACGGAAGAAGCTCAGGGGAAGCGCGGCCTGCAGCGCCTCGCGGACCGGCGCAGGGGCATCGGCCGGGTTCACGTACGGCAAGCGGCTCATGTTTCCCCTTGGAAGCGGCAAATCGGGTGCCACGGACCATATCCCGATCCCCGCTGCGCCCGCCGCCGATCCGTTCGGATACCGCTGGTAGGACCCCGATGGCGGTGGTCATCGCGCGAGCGATGTCAGCATTTCCCGCAGCCAGGCAATCTCCGTGCGGCTAGTGGCGGTGGCGATGCGGAACAGCCCCCGGCGAAAGGGGTCGTCGGGGAAGTCGTCGGCGCGCAGTGGCCGGTCGCCGTCCCAGAAGAAGCTCGCTGGCTCGGTGAGGAAACTCAGCCTCCGACGCAGCACGGCACCCTGGGCCGCCGCGTCGTCGAGGTGGCGCAGGAAGGCCAGCAGCGTGAACCAGCGGTTTTCGTCGGTGATGAACAGCTCGTCGGGTGCGCGGAGCTGACGCAGCAACTCCGCCTGCCCGGCCGGGCTCAGGGTCAGCACGTGCCGTGGTGCCGCCATCTGGCCAGCCTGTACGTCGCGGCGCAGCAAGCCCGCACGTTCCATCCGCTTGATCGTCGGATACAGCGTCCCGTCCGCGATCGGCCGGACGTGGCCGGTGAGTGCGGCCACGCGCCTGCGCAGCTCGTAGCCGTGCAGCGGGGCGTCGGCCAGGAAGCCCATTATCGCGAACTCCAACACCGTGTTAGCTTACCTCGGCCGAGAGATACCTCGAACACGAGGTACTAGTCAGGAGGTATGTGATGCGCGGCGCCCAGGTTCGACCAGATGGCACGACGATCCGCTGGGTGGAACTCCCCGGCACCGAACCCACTCGGATCTACCTGCACGGGCTCGGTGCCTCCTCGCCGGCGTACTACGCGGCGGTGGCCACCAACCCCACCCTCAGCGGACAGCGCAGCCTGCTGATGGACCTGCTCGGACACGGCATCAGCGACCGGCCGACCGACGCCTCGTACACACTGGAGGAGCACGCCGACCTCCTCGCCATCGCCCTGTCGGCAGCCGGGGTCAGCGCCGCGCAGGTGATCGCACACAGCATGGGCGGCGCCGTCGCCATCGTCCTGGCGTCCCGCCATCCGCACCTTGTCTCCGCACTGGTCCTTGTCGACGCCACCCTCGACCCGCAGCCACCGGGCGAAGGCCTCGGCGCCCGCTACACAGAGGAGCAGTTCGTCCATGGCGGCGGCCGGTCCGAGACGCTCACCCGGGTCGGCACGGCCTGGGCGGCGACGATGCGGCTTACCGGCCCGGAGGCGCTTTACCGCACTGCGGCACACCTCGGCCGCGGCACAACCCCCACCATGCGTGAGCTACTGGTCGAACTGCCCGTGCCGCGCACATACCTCCATCCGGCCGACAACGAGCCGAGAGGTGCGCGCGCGCTGACCGACGCCGGCGTGCGGGTGGTCGCCGTACCAGAGGCTGGCCACAACATCATGCTGGACAACCCCGACGGCTTCGTCGCAGCCACAGAGGCGGCATTGCGCAGGCGGTGATCCTCAACCACCGGAGCGGGTGACCGGGCCGAATTCACGCTGATGCTCGTCGATGTTGCCAAAGCCGATCCAGACGTGTTGGAATGGCTCATATCGCCGCAGCGCGGGGGCAACCGCGCTGGGAACGGCCAGCACGGGAGCATCGCAGCGCCGGCAGCACGCCGCCTTGGCGGACGCTCGCCTGGCGGATCGCCGGGCCACCTCTACGACGACGGGCGCTTTGCCGGGCAATCGTCCTCGCCCGCCGTAGGTAACCCCGGCACGTGTCCCCCCAACGGCTGACGCCCTCGACGCCTGACCCGCCGGGGGCATCCGATTCGGCCTGCCAGCACCAGAACCGGCGACGAGGTGAGAAGCAATCATGATTTCCCGAGAGAACTTCGCGGGTTGGTACCGGAACCGCTTCGTGTGGGTAGCGGTGATCCTGCTGGTGGTGTCGGCCGGCGCGGTCGTACTGGTCAACCGGACCGACCCGCAGGCGAAGCCGGCGGATCTGCAATCGCAGATCATTGCCCGGATGCGGACCACGCTCGAACAGGCGGACCCGGGGCAGCACAACCACGCCGGCCACGCGGCCCAGCAGGCGGCCACCACGGAGAAGCCGGCAGTGATCTGCGGGGTCCGCGTCTACGGTTACGAGCCGACCGAGGCCACCGCGCTCGCCGACGTGCAGACGGTCTACGGCTTCCACCTCTGCGGGGTGGCCGAGAAGCAGCGCCCCTGGGACGTGGCGGTCAAACTGGCCGGTCCGGTGATCATGGACGTGTCCACCGCACCTCCGGGTATCCAGGTGGTCGAGGCGACCGCCGAGGTCAGGTTCATCGACCGACTGCGGCAGATGTTCCCGCCCAAGTACGCCGAGCCGGCGACCAGGGAAGCGCTGACCGAGTCGGAGATGGCCGACCTTCGGCGTCGGTACGACGCCGCAGCCGGCCTGTGACCGCACTGGGCGGCCGGTGGCGTGGTCGTTACCCGCACCCGGCTCCGAACCGGGCGGCTGCGGACACCCCGGTCAGCTCGATCCACATCCGACCATAGATAGATAAGCGTTGATATCTGAGTGGATAGATGCAACAGTTGGCTTGGGAGCGTTCCCATTCTGAGTTGCAGTCCCGAAGAGCGGAGGATGAACAGTGCGTTCACTCAAGTCCGATCGATCCGGCGGACGATCCCGGTCACCAGTCCGTCGGTCCCTGCGAGCGTTCGTCATGGTGTTCGCCATCGTGGCCGGCATGCTGCCCTTCACCGGGGCAGCCCAGGCCCACGGCACGATCATCAACCCGATGAGTCGCGCCTACCAGTGCTGGAAGACCTGGGGCAACCAGCACATGAACCCCGCCATGCAGCAGCAGGACCCCATGTGTTGGCAGGCGTTCCAGGCAAACCCCGACACCATGTGGAACTGGATGAGCCAGTTGCGGGACGGCCTCGGCGGCCAGTACCAGGCTCGCACCCCGGACGGGCAGCTGTGCAGCAACGCCCTGTCCAGGAACGACAGCGTGAACCAGCCCGGGGCGTGGAAGACGACCACCGTCAGCCGCAACCTCACGGTCCAGCTGTACGACCAGGCCAGCCACGGCGCTGACTACTTCCAGGTCTACGTCACCAAGCAGGGGTTCAACCCATCCACCCAGAAGCTCGGGTGGGGCAACCTCGACCTGATCACGACGACCGGGCGCTACGCGCCGGCGCAGAACATCTCGTTCAACGTCTCGCTCCCGTCACGCAGCGGGAACCACATCCTGTTCGTGCTCTGGAGGGCGTCGCACCTGGACCAGACCTACATGTGGTGCAGCGACATCAACGTCACCTGATCGACAGTTCCAACAACTGCGACGCTGATCCGGCCCAGGGCGTGGACGCCCTGAGCCGGATCAGTCCTTCCGTTGGAGGTCACACGTCGGCTTCAAGAGCGAAGGTGTTGCCGTCCGGGTCCTGGAACCATGCGATACGTCCACCTCCGGCCCGCGCGGTGATCCCCTTGTCGTCGTGCTCGAACTGCTCGTAGCGAACGAACTCGACGCCGGACGAGGTGAGCTCGTCGACGACCTGGTCGAGGTCCTCGACGTACCACGTCGCCAACGTCGCCGAGGTCTTCCCGGCGGTGACCGACTGGTAGACGTTCAGCGCCGGACCGCCACCGGAGCCATAGACGCGGCTGCCGTCGGCGATGGTGGCGCTGGGGCCGGACCGCAGCGCCCGCAGACCGAGCACCCCTTCGTAGAAGGCGACGGCCTTCTGAATGTCGGACACGGCGACCGAGGCTCTGAGATGGTACGTACTCAAGGGCATGAACCACTCTGGCAGATGCTCGACGAATGGGGGCGCCGAATCGGAGACCCTCAAGTCCGCGCGCTGCGGGAGATGCGATAGAGCACGTTCGAACGCAGGGCCCCTTCGGGTTCGGTGGGATCGTCGAAGTCGTCGGCCGGGTTCCGGGTCATGCCGATCCGGCGCATCACCGCCTGGGAACGAAGGTTGGTGGCCGCTGTGACAGCGAGGAGCGGGCGAGCCGCCAGCCGATCTCCACTCCTGTGAACGGCATGTCGTCGTCCACGTCATCCAAGCCCGCGAAGCCGATGAACTCGCCCGTGGCCTGCACCTCGACCGCCCACCACCCGTAGCCTCGCTGGCGCTGGGCCCTACCCCTGCGGAGGACCGTCGCCCGCAGTGGCGGCACGCAGCTCCTTGAGCACGTACGTGGCGGCCTTTTCGACGACGCGGACGCCCTCTTTCTGGCTCACGTGATGGTCGGAGAGCACGGCGATCAGCCAGTCATGACGGGCCTCGACGATCCGTCCGATGCTGTTGACCAACCAGCGGCCGCCGTCGACATCAGCGGTGTCCCAGCCGTTCTTGACGTACTCGGAACGACTGCCCGGCTCCCCCGCGGCGGTGACACCCCATCGCTGCTCGGGGATCACCTTCTTCATCAGGCCCATGATGAAGGTACGGTCCTGCGGGGTCAGCGGTCCCGTCGGTGACGTCAGCGCGGTCAGCAGACGAAGCTGGTCGGCGACCGTGGTCGTGGTGAGTCCCCAGTGCGAGTTGGGCTTCGTCTCACGCAGACCGAGCGCGCGGTTCGCGGCGGTGAGGCCGCGCGAGCCCCCGATCCGCTGCCACAGGGCCACCGCGGCATCGTTGTCACTGGACACGATCATGGCCTCGGCCAACCGTCGGGTGTCAGAACCCAGGACCTTGCCCGGTGGGTTCTGACGCAGCAGAAGAGCCGCGAGGATGTTGACCTTGACGATGCTGGCGGTCTCGAACCGTTTGGCGCCGACCGTCACCGAAGCCGTTCCTTGTCGATCCAGTGCCGCGACCGCCAGGTGGCCGTCGTACCGCTCCACGTAGGCCTCGATACGCGTTCTCGCCTGGCCGATCCAGTCGATGGCCGGCGTCGTGGGGATCGGGCTGGCAGGAGAGGAACCGTGCGATGATCCGGCTCCGTCGCCGTCGCGGCCGCGCGTGGCACCGAAAGCGGCCGTCGCAACGCCGGCCAGCGACATGGTGGCCGCGGAGAGGACCCAGCGTCGCGGCAGCTGCCGCCCTTTCCGCTCAGCCAAGGCGGGCCACCGCCCTCGCCGCGACCGAGTCCACCACGGCCTGGCTGCCCGGATCGGGCAGGCGGACCGTCGAGACCGTCTCGCCTCGTTTCACCATCACGAAGTACGTGACGGTGTTCGGGGTGTCCGCATGCGCGATACGACCTCGAATGAGCATCCCGGTGCCCTCCAGATAATGCGGATCGACGACGTCGAAGGAGACCTGCGATCCGAGGACCGGGTAGCTCGCACACCGCAGGAGGACCCGACGGACGTCATCGACGTTCCGCTCGGCCCATCCACTTTCGTACGTCTCCACGACGTGGTGGGCCCGCGACGAGCCGTCAGACAGCCGGTAGTAGCGCTCCACGGCAGCGCGCCGATGCGACTTGGCCGGGTAGTCGCTGCTCTTGTAGTTGGGGCAGCTGTCCTGCTCCCACGGCCAGGACGCCAGACCAGTTCGCGCATCGTCCTCCTGCCAGTCCCCTCCCAGATCGCCCGCCCCCAGCAGCGGGCTCGGATCGCCCCGTTCCGCGTTCGCGGTGTGTCGCTCGCCGGGGCCGACACCGGACTCCCCCCGATGGCACCCTGCGGCCATCACCAACAACGCCGACAGGACCGCCGGCACGACGGCGACCGAACCTCGGCCTCTGCCGCGAATCCGGCCTCGGCTCGTCCTGCTGCTCGACACGGACACCGAAAACCTCCCCAAACGCAGATACTTGCCGCCACACGTGGCGCTTCGGCCGACGACGCGTGGCGGCACCTTCGTCGCCGCCGCAGCACCGACGCGGCGGTTGCCGGCCGACGTCCGACACCATCGGGACCCGTCACACCCCGGCCGCAGACGGGAGCCGTCAATGGCGTTCCTCGGCGAACAGCTCGGAACGGGTCTCGCCGAGCAACTCGCGCAGGCGGCTGAGGGAGCGCATGCTCTGGCTCTTGACGACGGCGATGGAGACGCCCACAACCTCGGCGGTCGCCTCCACGCTCAGGTCGTCCCAGTAACGCAGGACGATGATCGCCCGGTCCCGCAACGGCAAGGTGGCGACTGCGTCCAGCAACGTCATGCGCAGCTCGGCCGGATGTTCCTCGCCCCGCTCCGGAGGCGCCGACATCGCCAACTCGCGGCTGGAACGACGTCGCTGCTGGTCGATCATGCAGCGCAGAAGTATCTTGCGGGCGTACGCGTGGGGATCGTCGGCCCGGCGGACCCGCCTCCAGTTGGCGTACACCTTGGCCAGCGTCGTCTGGGTGAGGTCCTGGGCGAGATGCCAGTCGTGGCACATCAGGAACGCGGCGTCGCGCAGCCGGCCAGCGGCCGCCTGCGCGAACTCCACGAAGTCTTCGTCAGCCATTCGACCGGGCCAACTTGGGGAACCTCTTGGCACCGTTGATGACGTACTCGGCCGGCAGTTGCGTCCCCCAGATCGGGTTGCCGGCGATCTCGGTCGCCTCCTTCACGGAGAGGACGGCCGGTGCCGGGACGGTTCCCTTGGGGTCCCAGACCAGACAGGTGGAGATCATCAAATTGACCTGGAGGCCGCCGCTGTGGTGCACGGTGACCATCTCGTTCTGCACGCAGTTGCCGGGCATTTCGGTGAGCTCCACCGTCCCCGGGACCGGGTTTCCACCGAGGTTGTCCCGGTAGATGGAGAGCCGCACCATGCCCGGCCCATCGCCTCGGTCCAGGTAGAGCTGGACGTACGGCATACCGGGGCCCGCCCCGCTGCTGTGCAGACTCGCATAACCGCTGGTCTCCCCCTTGGGCAGCAGCCGGGTCAGCAGTTCCAGGGCGCCCTGCGGTGTGGTGGTCAGCAATTCACCGTCCGGGCCCGCCCCCATCCTCAGGGTGTCGATCACCGTGGTCGAGGGAACCGGCGGACGGGGGTCCCCGCGCTGCTCCTCGCCGGTGCCCGACTTCAACCCGCCCGGGGCACCATCGGAGGACCCGGCCGGGGACGGCGTGGCGGTGTCGACCGACCCACCCGACGAACCGACGTTCAGCCCGCCAGGCTGACCTGTGTCATCCGCACCGACGCCGAGCGGCCCGGCGGCCAAGCCGATCACGAGCAGCATCGCCAACGCCGATCCGCCGGCACCGAACTGCGCCAGGCGACGCTGGCGACGAAGTCGGCGGCCCTGCACCACAGACTGCTGGACCAGGTCACCCAATGGCGGGGCGGGGTATCGGGCCAGGTCGTCCCTGAAACGCCCACGCACGTCGCCCATGTCCCTTGTTCCTCCTCGGCCGACCGCCCGTAGTGGCGATCCGTCACTGACCTGACGGGTTGACCGGCCGATTTGGTTACCGAATTTCGGCGCGAATTTTCAGCACCCGCGTCGTCGGAACCCGGTGTTTTCGCTAGGTGTGCGGCCACCTCCGTAGCGTCACGCTCCCCTATGCCAGGTGCGTTGCTGCGGGCGGTTCGAGCAGCTGAAGCTGCTGGCGGTCCCGGCCCCTGCCGCAGGGGCGACACAGTGCGTTGAGGCACAACCCGCAGAGCATCCTAGGAGGTTAGGTCGTCGACATGGGAGCAGCGGACGACATGCTCCGGATCCGCCTGACCAACGTGTTTCATCCAGTCGGGGCAAGGGTTCGCGGTGCTGATGCGGCAGTTCACCCCCGAGGCCGACGAGCGGCCGCAGGCCCAACGGTTCGTCGACTCGCGCTCTGCGCGGCGTACGCAGAAGGTTCCGCGATTCGCCACAGCACGTGGAGCCCGCCGATGCGTACGTCCAGCTTGTCGCTTCCGGTCTGGTCCACCGCGTTACGCGGGTCGACCAGCCACCTCGCGAGGACTCCCACCCTTGCGCCCGGATCCGTAACAGGTCCGAAACTACCGGTTGAAAACTCTGGAATTTTCTGCCAGCCTGAGAGCCATCGACAAGTGTGAACGTTAACAAGATCCGTTAGCACTGGAGGCGCTCCACGCGACCGTCGGGCCCACCCACCTGCCAGGTGACCACGTCCACCACCGAAAACGCCCAACGCCCGCAACCACCCCCCGACGGGCGACCGGGCCTACCTGTCACCGCCCTTCACCCGCTGGCCAGGTAGCCCGAACGACTCGCATCCGGGCTGGTGCCCTGACGTGAGCCCCGGCCCGCCCGGGCGGACTCGACATCGTGCCCGCCGCCATCCGAGCGGGCCTCCCAACGGAACAGCAACAGGAATCTTTTACCCCCACCACAGGAGGATCAGCATGGTTCCCCGGACCCGTCCCATCAGGCGCACCCGCCTGCGAACGCTCACTCTTTCCGGAACAGCCGCGATAATTCTGGCCCTGGTCGTGTCGCTGCTGCCCAACCTGGCCCAGGCCGCCGAGACGACCCTCGGTGCCGCCGCAGCCCAGTCCGGCCGGTACTTCGGTGCCGCCGTGGCCGCCAACAAACTCAACGACAGCGCCTACACGACGATCCTGAACCGCGAGTTCAATGCCATCACCCCCGAAAACGAAATGAAGATCGACGCGACCGAGCCGCAGCAGAACAACTTCACCTTCGGCAACGCGGACCGGATCGTGAACCACGCCATCTCCCGGGGATGGAAGGTCCGCGGCCACACCCTGGCCTGGTACTCGCAGCAGCCGGGCTGGATGCAGAGCATGGAGGGCACGACGCTTCGCAACGCGATGCTGAACCACGTCACCCGGGTGGCCACCTACTACCGCGGCAAGATCTACTCGTGGGACGTGGTGAACGAGGCGTTCGAGGACGGCAACAGCGGCGCCCGTCGTAACTCGAACCTGCAGCGCACCGGCAACGACTGGATCGAGGCGGCGTTCCGCGCCGCCGACGCGGCCGACCCGGACGCGAAGCTCTGCTACAACGACTACAACACCGACAACTGGACCTGGGCCAAGACGCAGGCCGTGTACAACATGGTGCGCGACTTCAAGTCTCGTGGGGTGCCGATCGACTGCGTCGGCTTCCAGTCGCACTTCAACGCCAACTCGCCGTACAACAGCAACTACCGCACCACGCTGTCCAGCTTCGCCGCCCTCGGGGTGGACGTGCAGATCACCGAGTTGGACATCGAGGGATCGGGCACGACGCAGGCCAACACCTACCGCAGTGTGGTCAACGACTGCCTCGCCGTGGCTCGCTGCAACGGCCTCACCGTGTGGGGTGTGCGCGACTGCGACTCGTGGCGCTCCAGCGGTACTCCGCTGCTCTTCGAGTGCAACGGCAACAAGAAGGCCGCCTACACGGCCACCCTCGAGGCGCTGAACAGCGCGGGCCCCGGCAC
>NZ_QGSY01000109.1 GCF_003857035.1 Micromonospora arida | reverse complement strand
GTTAGCGGGGGCGGCGGAGGCGGAGGGCTTGGGCTATGTAGTCGAAACCGGTGGCGACCGTGACCAGGACGGCGGCGGCCATGATCCAGGGGCCGACGGCGGCGAGCGCGGCCGGCATCGGCCAGAGGTACCAGGCGATGGCGAGGATCTGGAGCGCCGTCTTGACCTTGCCACCTCGACTGGCGGCGATGACGCCGTGCCGGATCACCCAGAACCGCAGCCCGGTGATGCCCAGCTCGCGGACGAGGATCAGCGCGGTCACCCACCAGGGCAGTTGGTCGTACCAGGAGAGCAGCACCAGCGCCGCGCCGGTGAGCGCCTTGTCGGCGATCGGGTCGGCCACCTTGCCCACCGAGGTGACCAGGCCGAAGCGGCGGGCGATCCAGCCGTCCACCAGGTCGGTCGCCGAGGCCACCGCGAAGATCAGGCAAGCCGCCATCCGCCAACCGGAGTGGGTCATCCCGGACACGATCACCGAGGCGGCGAAGACCGGCACCAGCACCAGCCGCAGGGCGGTCAACGCGTTTGCCGCGTTGACGACGGGCACCACGGCCACCACCCGGCCCGGCGTCGACTCCGTCGCCCCGGTCACCGCCGCACTCCGCTCGGGCCGCCGTGGCGTTCCCGGCACCGCACCACCTGGGTCCCCCGCTCCGCTCGGGCCCGCCGTCACCGTGCCGCGCCGGGCGCCGCCGAGATCATCTCATCCGGCACGGCGAGCAGGTCCACCCCTTCGGTGCCGGTCACCGTTGCGCGTACCAGATCGCCCGGGCGCAGCGCGGCCAGGTCGACCCCGCCCTCGGCCGGGGCGACCAGGGTGGTGGAACCGTCCACCTCCGGCGCCTGGTGGGCCGCCCGACCCTCCACCACGCCGTCCTCGATCGAGTCGACCAGCACCTCGACGGTCGAGCCGAGTCGGTCTTCGGCCCGCTGCGAGCAGAGCTCGTCGGCGAGGGCGCTGAGCCGGTCGTAGCGCCGCTTGATCGTCGCGGCGGAGACCTTGCCGGGCAGGCCGGCGGCCTCGGTGCCGTCCTCGTCGCTGTAGTCGAACATGCCGATCGCGTCGAGTCGGGCCTCGGTCAGGAACCGGACCAGCTCGTCGACGTCGGCGCGGGTCTCGCCGGGGAAACCGACGATGAAGTTGCTCCGGGCGCCCGCGTCCGGAGCCAGGGCGCGGGCACCGGCCAGCAGCTCAAGGAACCGGTCGGTGGAGCCGAAACGCCGCATCCGGCGCAGCACCGGCTCGCTGGAGTGCTGGAACGACAGGTCGAAGTACGGTGCGACGCCCGGCGTGGTGGCGATCGCCTCGACCAGCCCGGGCCGGGTCTCGGCCGGCTGGAGGTAACTGGCCCGCACCCGGACGATGCCGGTCACCGCGGCGAGCTGCGGCAGCAGCTTCTCCAAGGCGCGCGGGTCACCCAGGTCCTTGCCGTACGAGGTGGAGTTCTCGCTGACCAGCACCAGCTCCCGTACGCCGCTCTTGGCCAGCCACTCCGCCTCGGCGAGCAGCTCGTCCGGGGTACGCGAGACGAAGGCCCCCCGGAAGGCCGGGATGGCACAGAACGCGCAGCGGCGGTCGCAGCCGCTGGCCAGCTTCAGCGAGGCCACCGGACCGGTGTCGAGCCGTCGGCGCAGCACCTGGCGCAGGTGCGCCGGGGTGTGCTCGTCGGTGTCGACGACGGTGCGCGTCACCGTGCCGTGGCCGGGCAGCGACACACCACTGTCTCGGCGCTGCACCGGGGTCAGCGGCAGCAGCTCCCGCCGGTCCCGTGGGGTGTGCGCGGTGATCTGCTCGCCGGCGACGACGGCGTTCAGCCGGGCGGCGATGTCGGGGTAGTCGTCGAAGCTCAGCACCGCCTGGGCCTCGGGCAGGCTGTCGGCCAACTCCCGGCCGTACCGCTCGGCCATGCAGCCTGCGGCGACCACCTTGGCGCCCGTTCCGGCGGCGGCGAGCAGGGTCTGGATCGAGTCCTGCTTGGCCTTCTCCACGAAACCGCAGGTGTTGACGACCACCACGTCGGCGCCCTCGCCGTCGGTGGTGACCTGCCAGCCGTCGGCGTGCAGGCGGGCGGCCAGCTCCTCCGAGTCGACCTCGTTGCGGGCACAGCCCAGGGTCAGCAGGGCGACGCGACGGCCCTCGGCGTGGTCAGCGGGAGAAGGAGAGGTGGCAGACACCATCCGAGGGTACCGGGCCGGCCGGGTGAGCCCACGCACGCGGGCTGCGGAGACGGTCGACACCATTCGGTCAGCCCCGTCCCGTCGGCCGGTCAGCGCGCCGCGGCGGCCACCCGGGTCAGCGCGTCGAGCAGGAACACCTCGGTGCCGGCCAGGCCGGTGGAGCAGAAGACGGAGATCTGGTCCGCGGTGGTCCGCCCGGGGACCGCGCCGGCCAGGACGCCGCCCAGGTCGCGCAACCGCCCGGCGTACGGGGGTGTGGCCGCGAGCATCGGCGGCTGGTAGTCCGCCGCCTGGGCCGGTGAATCAGTGACCAGCAGATCGGCGGTGTCCAGCAGGTCGGTGCCGAACTCGCTGCGGTCGCGCTGCTTGAAACCGACCGCGTTGACGTGCGTTCCGGGGCTGAGGTCGGCGGCGCAGAGCACCGGGGTCGGGCTGGTGGTCGCCAGCACCACCAGGTCCCGCCGAGCGACGGCCGAGCCCGGGTCGGCCACCGCACGGGCCGGCACGCCCAGTTCGGCACGGACCCGGGCGGCGAAGGCCTCCCGGCGAGCGGAGGAGCGGCTGTGCACCACCACCTCGCGCAACGGGCGGACCGCGGCGGCGGCCCAGACCTGGGTCCACGCCTGCCGGCCGGAGCCGATCACCCCGAGGGTGGCGGCGTCGGGACGTGCCAGCGCGTCGACCGCGAGGCCCCCCAACCCTCCGGTACGACGGGAGCCCAACTCCTCGCCGACCGCGACCGCCCGGATCGCCCCCGTCCGGGCGTCGTGCAGCACCACCAACTGCTCGCCCTGCGGGTGACCGAAGGTGTCGTACGAGCGGAAGCCGTACCACTCGCCGACCAGGTGCCCGGCGGTGAGCACCATCCGCCCGCCGCTCAGCGGTGCGGCGGCCCGGGGCGGCGCGATCAGGCGTCCCTCGTACGCGGCCAGGAGGGCGGCGCGCATGGCGTCGACCGTGGTGGCGGCGTCCAGCGCGGCGGCGACCTCGGGGTCGGCGTAGAGCATGGTCATGCTGGCGATACTGCAAGTTGAAGTCAGGTGGAGGTCAACGGACCGTGGCGGTGGTCACCGCCACGCCACCGGGGTCGGTGCTAGCGTCGGCACCGGTGGCCGGATGCTCGTGGCCGCTCCGGACGAGTGGTGGGCGTACCCGGTCAGGCCAAGACGCCCCGCGTGACGTGCAGACTCGACTCGTCCCGGCGCGGCAGCCCCGGGCGCTTCCGGTGAGGTGAACGATGGCCTGGCTCGTACTGGTGATCTCGGGACTACTGGAGACGGCCTGGGCGATCGCCCTGGACCGAAGCGCCGGTTTCAGCCGGCTGATCCCGTCCGTGGTGTTCGTGGTGACCCTGCTGCTGAGCATGGCCGGGCTGTCGTACGCCCTGCGGGACATCCCCGTCGGCACCGGCTACGCGGTCTGGGTCGGTATCGGCGCGGTCGGCACCGCGCTGGTCGGAATGCTGGCGCTCGGCGAGTCGGCGAGCCTGCCGCGGATCCTCTGCCTCCTGCTGGTGGTCGCCGGCGTGATCGGTCTCAAAATCTTCCACTGAGGTGTCCCGTCGCCGGGCGTGGCCAGCGCCCACAGTGGGTATTGATCGATCCGTCACGACAGGCTCTCAACAGGAGGAAGACATGGCCGACATGCCGAGCACCGTTCGTCCCCGCAGCAACGCCGCCCGCATCATCACCATCGTGGGTTTCGTCTTCGCGGTCCTGGCCCTGCTGCTCAACCCGATCATCTTCGGCGTGCTCGGCGTCATCGCGGGCGTCGTCGGCGCGGTGCTCGGTGACAAGCCGCTGGGTTGGTACGCCGCCGCGGCCAGTGTCGTCGCCGCGATCCTCGGTCTGGTGGTCTTCGCCGCGCTGATGAACAACT
The DNA here is from genome assembly GCF_003857035.1 of Micromonospora arida. Classification (GTDB taxonomy): domain Bacteria; phylum Actinomycetota; class Actinomycetes; order Mycobacteriales; family Micromonosporaceae; genus Micromonospora; species Micromonospora arida. The sequence goes on along the minus strand of NZ_QGSY01000109.1, from coordinate 21,585 downwards.
GACCGCTCCCCCACGTCACGGGCCCGCCGGATTCCGGCGGGCCCGTCGTGCGTCCGGGGTCGGCGGGGGTCAGTCCCCGTCGCCGCGCAGGCCGGCCAGGACCTCGTCCAGCTCGTCCGGCTTGACCAGCACGTCGCGCGCCTTCGACCCCTCGGACGGCCCGACCACCCCCCGGGTCTCCATCAGGTCCATCAAGCGGCCCGCCTTGGCGAAACCGACCCGCAGCTTGCGTTGCAGCATCGAGGTCGAGCCGAACTGCGAGGTGACCACCAGCTCCACCGCCTGCACCAGCAGGTCCAGGTCGTCGCCGATGTCCTCGTCGATCTTCTTCTTGCTCTCCTGCGCCGGGGCCAGCACGTCCTTGCGGAACTCCGGCTCACGCTGGTCCTTGCAGAACTTCACCACGTCGGCGATCTCGCGCTCGGTGACCCAGGCGCCCTGGATCCGGACCGGCTTGGAGGCGCCCATCGGCAGGAAGAGCCCGTCACCACGGCCGAGCAGCTTCTCCGCGCCCGGTTGGTCGAGGATGACCCGGGAGTCCGCGAGGGAGGAGGTGGCGAACGCCAGCCGGGACGGCACGTTCGCCTTGATCAGACCGGTCACCACGTCGACCGAGGGGCGCTGGGTGGCCAGCACCAGGTGGATGCCGGCGGCCCGGGCCAGCTGGGTGATCCGGACGACCGAATCCTCCACGTCGCGCGGCGCGACCATCATCAGGTCGGCGAGCTCGTCCACGATCACCAACAGGTACGGGTACGGACGCATCTCGCGTTCGCTGCCCGGCGGTGCCTTGATCTCGCCGTTGCGGACCTTGCGGTTGAAGTCGTCGATGTGCCGGACCCCGTTGGCGGCCAGGTCGTCGTAGCGCATGTCCATCTCGCGGACCACCCAGTCCAGCGAGTCCGCCGCCTTCTTCGCGTTGGTCACGATCGGGGTGACCAGGTGGGGAATGCCCTCGTAGCCGGTCATCTCGACCCGCTTCGGGTCGATCAACAGCAGCCGCACCTCGTCCGGGGTGGCCCGGGTGAGGATGGACACCAGCAGGGTGTTGAGGCAGCTCGACTTGCCCGCGCCGGTGGCGCCGGCGATCAGGATGTGCGGCATCTTGGCGAGGTTGGCCACCACGTAGCCGCCCTCGATGTCCTTGCCCAGCGCCACGACCATCGGGTGGTGATCGCTGGTCGCCGCGCGCGAGCGCAGCACGTCGCCGAGGGCGACGTTCTCCGGGTCGGTGTTCGGGATCTCCACGCCGACGGCGCTCTTGCCCGGGATCGGGCTGAGGATCCGCACGTCCGGTGACTTCACCGCGTACGCGATGTTGCGCGACAGCTGGGTGATCCGCTCGACCTTGACGCCGTGCCCCAGCTCCACCTCGTAGCGGGTGACGGTCGGGCCACGGGTGAAGCCGGTGACCGCGGCGTCCACATCGAACTGGTCGAACACGCCGGTCAGCGCGGCGATCACCTCGTCGTTGGCCTTGCTGCGGGTCTTCGCGGCGGCCCCGGCGCTGAGCATGTTGGCCGGCGGCAGGGTGTAGTCCCCGGACAGCCCGGTCAACGCGAGCTGCTCGGCCCGGGTCGGGGCGGGCGAGTGCTCCGGCGGATCGACCGGCGGCTTGCGGCTCGCCGGCACCTTCCCCGGAGACTTGCGCGGCAGCACCATGGTCTCCTGGAGGTCCGCGCCGTCCAGGTCCTCGAAGTCGTCCGGGTCCAGTGGTGCGGGCATCCGCTTCGCCGGTCGCTTGCGCGCCGGCTTGGCGGCCACCTCGTCCGCCTCCTCATCCGCCTCCGGTGCGCCGACCAGCCCACCGGCGAGCAGACCCAGCCGCTCCGGGATCTTGTTGATCGGCGTCGCGGTCACCACGAGCAGGCCGAAGAGCAGCAGCAGGACGAGCAGCGGCACCGCCACCCAGGCGGTGACCGCCCGCTCCAGCAGCCCACCGACGCCCGCGCCGACCAGACCGCCGGCGAAGTCACGCTCCAGCGGGTCGGCCGGGTCCTGACCGATCTGGAGCAGCGCGGCGGTCGACACCAGCAGCGAACCCCAGCCGATCAACCCTCGGCCCCGGTGCTCCGGATCGGCCGGCTGACGCATCAGCCGCCACGCCCCGATCATCAGCAGCACCGGTACGACCACCGAGATCGCGCCCAGGAACAGCCGGACCGTGTCGGCCAGTCGCGCCCCCACCGGCCCCGCTCCGGACAGCCAGAGCGCCACGGCGCTGAGCAGGGCGAGCCCGAACATGAGCAGCCCGGCGCCGTCCCGGCGGTGCTCCGGGTCGAGGTCGCGGGCCGAGGCGGCCTGCCGGCCGGCGGCGCGCACCGCCCAGCCCATCCCGTGCGCCAGCCCCATCCACAATGCACCTACCGCACGGCCGACGTAGACCGCCGGGCCGGGCCGGGCCGGCGTGGTGCGACGTCGGACCGGTGCCCGGGTGGTCTTCTTCGCCGGTTGACGGGCACGACTGTTGGTGCCACCGCGCGGCGACGCGCCGCGCCGCCGGCTCGCCTGAGAGGTACGGCCCGCCATAGAGTCACGGTAACGGTGGGGCCGGGCAGATCCCCGCTTTTCCGGGTCGTGTCCGCGCGTCGTAACACGAACCCCACCGCCGGTCGTGATATCCGCCTCAGAAGGGATGCCCCATGGCGTCGCCGGAAATCGAAGGCGATCCGGACGATCCGCTGGCCGGGCACCCTGGCGCACTGCGTCCGCTGACCGGCGAACTGGTCGCTGCGGTGCTCGCCGCCCGCGGCCGGTCAGTCGGCCCGACCCCGGACGGCGACCTCGTCGGCCACTTCGACGACAACCTGATCTGGTTCCTCCGCGTCGGCGGGGACGGGGAGCTGCTCCAGATCCGCACCATGGTCGATCCGACCTTCGGCATCGAACGGGTGCCCGACCTGTACGCGTTCTGCAACTCCTGGAACCACGACCGGCTCTGGCCGAAGGCGTTCGTCCACGTCGCCGACGACGGTCGGGCCCGGGTGTACGGCGAGGTGATCACCGACCTGGAACGCGGCGTGACCCCACACCAGCTCGACCAACTGCTCGACTGTGGCATCTCCACCGGCTGCCAGCTGGCCGTGGCGGTCCGTCGACTACCCGGCGCGGTGCCGTCGTGACCGGCCGGGACGAGTTCACCGGCAGCCGTACCGGCACACCACCGACCGGCTCCGGCGACAGCCTCGCGCGGGGCCGCGTACCGGCGCTGGAGGCCGCGCTCACCGAGGCCCGGGACCTCCCCGACGGCCCGGCCCGGCAGGTGGCCCTGGAGCGGCTCGCCGAGCGCGCCGACGCGGCCGGCGACGTCCGGTCCGGGGTGGACGCGCGGTTCGCGTTGATCGAGGCGTATCTGCTGCACGGGGAGCGGTGGCGTCTGGTCGAGCCGGTCCGGCGCTGCCGGGCCGCCGCCGACCACCGGCCCGACCTGCTCACCGAAACGGAGAGCGGGCTGCTGCTGCGCTACCAGCGGTACGCGGTGGAGGCGTTGCTCGGCACCCCCCGGGTCGGGCTGGACCAGACCCGGTCCCTGCTGCACGACCTGGCCCACCGCGTCGGCGCGGATGGCCCGGACACACCGACAGTCGCGGAGCTGCACTGCCGGATCGCCGATCATCTGGGCGACGAGCCCACCGCCCGGCACTGGTACGAGCGGTGGTCCGGAAAACGGCCGGGCCCCGCCGGCGGCTGCCCGGGCTGCGCCTCGGCCCGGCGTGCCGAGCTGCTGGCCGGCTGGGGCGAGTGGCATGCCGCGGTCAGCGAGCTCGGGGAGACCGACGGCGACCCGCAGTCCTGCACCGACCAGCCCGAGCGGGACCTGGTCGCCGGTCTGCTGCCGGCACTGCGCACCGGCGAGCCGGCGCGGGCGGCGACGGCGCACGTGCGGGCGTACCGCCGGCACCGGCGGGAGCGCGCGGCGTTCCCCCACCTCGCCGCGCACCTGCGGTTCTGCGCGCTGGGCGGCCACCTGGAACGCGGGCTGGCCATCCTGGCCGAGCAGCTGCCCCGGTTGGACCGGCCGACCGACGATCTCGCCGCCATGGAGTTCGCCGCCGCCGGGGCACTGGTCTGCGGGCTGGCCGTGGAGACAGGGCTGGGCGGGCGGACGATGCCCCGGCCGGCGTACGGCGAGCGGACCGCCACCGAGTTGGACGTCGCCACGCTCGGTGCGCTGCTGCTCGGGGTGGCCAACGAGTTGGCCGGCAGCTTCGACGCGCGCAACGGCACGGGGCACCACTCCGGCCGGATGGCCGCCTGGCTGTCCGAACGCCCGCTCGCGGCACCGGTTCCGCTGCCCACAGACGACGAACCTGACGAGCCCGACGAGCCCGACGCCGACCGGGCCGACGCCCAGGCCGAGCCCGATACCGAGGCCGATCCCGAGCTGGGCGACCGCGAGTTGTCCGCGCTCTCCCTCGGCATGATCACCGGGATCCTGGACGGGCGCGGCGACCGGTACCTGGTGGACGAGGGCGAGACCGTGGTCGGCCACTGGGAGGGGGCGGTGATCCAGTTCCGGCGGGCCGGTGAGCGCGGCGAGGTGCTGCACGCCCGCGCCATGGCCAACCGCCGGCTGCCGGCGGCCCGCCGCGCCGAGGCGTACGCCTTCTGCAACGCGTGGAACCACGACCGGCTGCTGCCCAAGGCGTACGCGCACGACCTTGGCGACGAGTTGGTGCTGGCCGGCGACGTGGCCACCGACCTGGCGCACGGGGTCGCCCCGGCGCAGCTACGGGTCCTGATGGACGCCGCCATCGCCACCGGCATCGCGTACGCCGAGGCCGTCGCCGCGCTGCCCTGATTCGCCAGGGGCGCCAACGGTTGCGGTTGCCGCGCGACTGCACGACATCCGACAGCTCGCAACCGGGAGAACGGCACCGGGGTGATAACGCCGTCAGCCCACCGCAACACCTCGGGAGTCGTCATGAACCGCCCGCTCCGGTCCGGCATTCTCGGTGCCGCCGTGCTCGCCCTGTCCGCCCTCGCCACCCCAACCATTGCCGGTGCCGCCCCTGCAAAGCCGACCGTCTCGCCGAGCACGACGGCCGGGAGCGCCGCGCCGACGATCCTGGCCCGGGCCGACATCGTCTTCCTCGGCGGCGACCCGTGGCACCCGTCGGGTCCGCTGGAGGTCAAAGTCGTCAACGAGGGTGGGACAGCAGCGAAGGGCTTCTTCGTGCTCCGCCTGCCACCGAATGCGGACCTGACCGCGGGCGGCGACTGCCGGGCCGGCGACGGTGCGCCCAGGACCTGGGTCTGCGGCGGCGCGGAACTGCCCGCCGGCGGCGATCGGACGTACCGCCTGACGGTGACCTCATCGGCTGCACAGCCGGTCTTCGGCGTGACCGAGTGGGGTTCCGTTGCCGGTCAGGACGCCACTGGCCGCGCCGACCGACCGACCGACGTCCGGATCAACTGGCCAGACCGCACGACGCTGCGGCTACGGGCCACCGCCGGCCCGATCGTCGACGGTGCCGCGACCATCCGGGTCCGGGTCACGAACACCGGCACGTTCGACATCGGCGGGTACTCGTTGAACGTCGCCACCCCGGACGGGGTGCGGGTGACCGAACCGGGGTGCTCCGACAGCGGCCGGACGAACGGTGTGGGTTGCGAGATCCTGCGCGAGCGCCGCCTCGCGGACGGTGCCACGGACAGTTTCGACGTACGGGTGGCGGCCACCGGCGGCACGAAGAGCGTTCGGCTCTGGCTCGCGCCCACCAACCGGTACACCAACCCGGACACCTCGGTGACGCTCCGCCTGACCGGCGGCGGATCCGGCGGCGGCGCGGCCACCACCGCGCCACCGACCGACCCGACCACGCCAGCGACCACGGCACCGGCCACGCCCGCCCCGGAGGCAACGGAACTGCCGCGCACCGGCACGACCACCATCGTGTACGGCCTGATCGGCGTGTCGCTGCTGACTCTCGGCGGCGGACTGCTGCTCCTGCGACGCAGGCTCCAGCGCGGCTGACCCGCGACGGCGAGCCCAATCGTGAAAACGGCGATGCCCGCCCGCACCTCGTGTGCGGACGGGCATCGTGACGCGTGCGGTCAGACCTCGACGACGGTGGGCACGATCATCGGCCGACGACGGTACTTGTCGTTGACCCACCGCCCCACGGTCCGCCGGACGATCTGCTGAAGCTGGTGCGGGTCGGTGATGCCGTCCGCCGCGGCCCGGTTGAGCGCCTCGGTGACCAACGGCACCACCGGGTTGAACGCCTCCGGGTCCTCGGAGAAGCCCTTCGCGGAGAGTGTCGGGCCGGCGACCACCTTGCCGGTGACCGAGTCGACCACCACGGTGGTGGCGATGAAACCGCCGTCACCGAGGATCCGCCGTTCGGTGAGGAGCGACTCGCTGACGTCACCGACGGCGAGGCCGTCCACGTAGACGTACCGGCTCTTCACGTGCCCCACCAGGCTGGCGCGGCCCTCGACAAGGTCGACCACGTCGCCGTCCTCGCAGATCACCACCCGGTCGGCGGCCACCCCGGACTCGATGCCGAGGCGGGCGTGGGCGCGCAGGTGACGCCACTCGCCGTGCACGGGCATCAGGTTGCTGGGCCGGACCACGTTGAGCAGGTAGAGCAGTTCACCGGCGGGCGCGTGCCCGGAGACGTGCACCTTGGCCACGTCCTTGTGCACGACCACCGCGCCGGCCCGCGCGAGCCGGTTGATCACCCGGTAGACCGAGGTCTCGTTGCCGGGCACCAGTGAGGAGGCCAGCACGACGGTGTCACCGGGGGCGATGGTGATGTGCCGGTGGTCGCCGCTGGCCATCCGGCCCAGCGCGCTCATCGGCTCACCCTGGGAACCGGTGGACATCAACACGATCTGCTCCGGCGGCAGCGTGGTCGCCTCCTCGATCCCGATGACCAGGCCGGCCGGGATGTTGAGCAGGCCGAGGTCCCGGGCGATGCCCATGTTGCGGACCATGGACCGGCCGATCAGCGCGACCTTGCGGCCGTGCTCGGCGGCGGAGTCGAACACCTGCTGCACGCGGTGCACGTGCGAGGCGAACGAGGCCACGATGATCCGACCCTTGGCCTTCGCGAAGATCGAGTCGAGCACCGGGCCGATCTCCCGCTCCGGGGTGACGAAACCGGGGATCTCCGCGTTGGTGGAGTCGGAGAGCAGCAGGTCGACACCTTCGGCGCCGAGCCGGGCGAAACCGGCCAGGTCGGTGATCCGGCCGTCCAGCGGCAGCTGGTCCATCTTGAAGTCGCCGGTGTGCAGCACCAGGCCGGCGGGGGTGCGGATGGCCACCGCGAGGGCGTCCGGGATCGAGTGGTTGACCGCGAAGAACTCACACTCGAACGGGCCGAGCCGCTCACGGCCGCCCTCCCGCACGGTCAGCGTGTACGGCTGGATCCGCCGCTCGGCCAACTTCGCCTCGACCAGGGCGAGGGTGAACTGTGAGCCGACCAGCGGGATGTCAGGCTTGTGGGCGAGCAGGTACGGCACCGCGCCGATGTGGTCCTCGTGACCGTGCGTCAGCACGATCGCCTGGACGTCGGCCAGCCGGTCCAGGATCGGACCGAAGTCGGGCAGGATCAAATCCACACCCGGCTGCTCGACGTCGGGGAACAACACCCCGCAGTCGACGATCAGCAACTTGCCGTCGTACTCGAAGACGGTCATGTTCCGACCGATGGCGCCGAGCCCGCCGAGCGGGATGATCCGCAGGCCACCTTCCGGCAGCGGCGGGGGCAGTTCCGCCTCGATGTGCGCCTCGGTCACGCGTCCACCTCATTCTGCGACGCCGTTACTCGACGTCCATCGTGTCGTTCGTTCATTCGGGCAGCTCCAGGCCCGCTGCCGCGAAGTCCGCGCGCAGCTGGGCGATCTCGTCGTCGGTGGCGTCCACGAGCGGGGGTCGCACCGGGCCGGCCGGCAGGCCCAGCGACGCCAGGCCCGCCTTCACCAGGATGGTGCCCTGGGTGCGGAAGATGCCGGTGAACAGCGGCAGCAGCCGCCGGTGCAGGGCCAGCGCGGTCGGCATGTCCCCCGCGTCGTACGCCTCGATCATCTGTGCGGTCAGCGCCCCGGTGAAGTGCGTCGAGGTGCCGACCAGGCCCACGCATCCGACGGCCAGCGCCGGCAGGGTGAGGGCGTCCTCGCCGCTGTAGAAGGCGAGGCTGGTCCGGCTGGTGACCCAGCTGGTGGCGGTCAGGTCGCTCTTGGCGTCCTTGACCGCGACGATCCGGCCGTGTTCGGCGAGCCGGACCAACGTCTCGGTGTCGATCGGCACGCCGGAGCGGTGCGGAATGTCGTACAGCATCACTGGCAGCCCGGTGGCGTCGGCCACCGCGGTGAAGTGTCGCAGCAACCCGCTCTGCGGCGGCTTGTTGTAGTACGGGGTGACCACCAGCAGGCCGTGCGCACCCGCCTTCTCGGCGGCGGCGGCCAGCTCGATGGTGTGCCGGGTGTCGTTGGTGCCGACGCCCGCGACCACCTTGGCGCGGTCACCGACGGCCTCCACCACGGCCCGGATCAGGTGTTCCTTCTCCGCCTCGGTGGTGGTCGGCGACTCGCCGGTGGTGCCATTGACCACCAGCGCGTCGTTGCCCTGCTCGTCGACCAGGTGACTCGCCAGCCGGGCGGCGCCGTCGAGATCGAGGGAACCGTCTGGGGTGAGCGGGGTCACCATGGCGGTGAGCAGCCGGCCGAAGGGGCGGGACGCCGGTCGGGCCGCGGCGTCGAGGTGGTCGTGCGTCATACCCTCCAACCTAGCGGACGACCAGCCGAGGCCCGCCGGGGAAGGGCTCAGGACGCCTCGTGCGGGCTGGCCGCCACTTCGGTGCCGTCCGGCAGCGTGGTGATCGCGAAGTCGGCGAACACGTTCGGGGCGACCCCCTGGAGCTGGCGCAGGCACTCCACGGCCAGCTCACGGATCTCCACGTCGGCGTGCTCGGTGGCCCGCATGGCGATGAAGTGCCGCCAGGCCCGGTAGTTGCCGGAGACCACGATCCGGGTCTCGGTGGCGTTGGGCAGCACCGCCCGGGCCGCCTGCCGCGCCTGCTTGCGGCGCAGCGTCGGGTTCGGCTCGTCGGAGAAGCGCTGCTCGAGGCCCTCCAGCAACTCGGTGTACGCCCGAACGCTGGCCTCGGCGGCCTCCACGAACTTCTTGTGCAGCTCCGGGTCGTCGGCGATGACCGCCGGCTCGACCATGGCCGCGTCCCGCTCCGGGACGTAGCGCTGGGAGAGCTGGGAGTACGAAAAGTGCCGGTGCCGAATCAGCTCGTGGGTGAAGGAGCGGGACACCCCGGTGAAGTAGAAGGTGACCGACCCGTGCTCCAGCACGCTCAGGTGGCCCACCTCGAGGATGTGCGCCAGGTAGCCGGCATTGGTGGCGGTCGCCGGGTTCGGCTTCTTCCACGACTGGTAGCAGGCCCGACCGGCGAACTCGGCGAGCGCCTGGCCGCCATCCGCGTCGGTCGACCACGGCACGTCGTCCGGGGCCGCGAATTGGGTCCACGCGATCAACTTGACCTGGGGCTGCACCATGTCCGGCATTCCTGGGACTTTAGTGGTGGGGTGCCGCCCGGCCCAACTCAGGCGCGCCCCCTGCAATGTCGATCACTCAGACAGCCGCGGACCCGCCGACGCCCAACGGCGTTGGCCGGGTCCGGGTCCGGGGTCCAGGTCCGGGGTCCAGGTCCGGGGCCCAGGTCCGGGGCCCAGGTCCGGGGCCCAGGTCCGGGGCCCAGGTCCGGGGCCCAGGTCCGGGGCCCAGGTCCGGGCATCGTCATCGAGGCCGGGGCGGACAGTTCCGTTGGCGTCCTTTGGAGCTGAATCGTTGGCGACATCAGCCCCAGCGGATGGGCTCACCCACGCCGACGACCAAGGCCCGAGCTCCGCTCGGGCGCCCAAGCGACCCGAACAAACCGATCCGGCCCAAGCGACCCGAACGGCCCGAGCGGCCCGAGCGGCCCGAGCGGCCCGAACGGCCCGAACGGCCCGAACGGCCCGAGCCCGAACGGCCCGAACGGTCCAAGCGACCCGAGCGAGCCGGGCCCGAGCGGCCAAGCGACCCGAGCCCGAACGGCCCGAGCGGCTCGGCCGCAGCTTTCGCTCGCAAGATCGCGCAACACCATGGATGTAGTGGCATCCGTCGCGCCCGACCCCACTACATCCAGGATCGAGCGCGATCTTGGGGCGAAATGCGCCGTCCGCTGTCCGCCGTCCGCCGCGGACGCGAGTGTGCGGCTGCCCACTGGATGATCGACTCGGGTTCCTGAAAGTCGTGGCATCCGGGTCGGGTGGATGGCCCGGTTTCCTGGATGCCGAGTCGATCATGGGTGCCGGAGGGGCCCCTGATGTCGTAAACGAATCAGCTCCAAAGGACGCCAAACAGCGCACTCTGGCCGAACCCCGCATCCGCATCGGCGGTGGCGCGTGGCCGACGCGGCGGCGGCGCGGCGGCAGCGCACCAGACAGCGGCGCGTCGGGCGACGGCGCGTTAGACGGCGGCGCGGTCGGACGGCGGCGCGGTCCGACGGCGGCGCGGTCCGACGGCGGCGCACCAGACAACGACGCGGTCCGACAACGACGCGGTCCGACAACGACGAGCCAGACAGCGGCGCGGTCGGGCGGCGGCGCGGTCAGACGTAGAGCGAGGTGAACGGCGCCCAGGGCAGGTTGCGTACCACCGAGAAGGCCAGCCACGCGGCCAGGAAACCGCCGATGACCTTCGAGCTGATCCGCAGCTCGGGCAGTCGCCAACCGAACGCCTGGTTCCCCGCCCAGGCAACGAAGAGGTACGCGAGGAACGGCAGCGCGAAGACGAACAGGAAGTGGTGCCGGGCGGCGGCCGGGAGGTCGCCGTGCAGCACGTACCAGAGCGCGCGGGTGCCACCGCAGCCCGGGCAGTCCAGCCCGGTGGTCAACTTGAGCAGACAGGTGGGCGCGGCGTCCGGGTCGGCGTAGGTCGGGTTGCTGAGCAGCGCGTAGCTCATGCCGACGGCGACGCAGCCGACCGCGGCCAGCGGCACTGCCCAGCGCGGGGAACGTTCGTAGAGCCGCAGCACGAACCGGGTGAGCCGGTCCGGCTCAGGCGCCGGGTAGCCGCCCGGCGGGGTCGTCGGCCAAACCTCCGGACCCGAGCCGCCGGGACCGAAGCCGGAGGGTGCGAGGCCGGCGGGACCCGCGCCACCGGGACCGAAGCCGCCCGGACCCGAGCCGCCGGGACCCACACCACCGGGAGCCGTGCCACCAGGAGCCGTGCCACCAGGAGCCGTGCCACCGGAATTGAAGCCACCTGGATCCGTGTCACCGTCGGCCGGCGCCGTGTGGACCACGCCCGGGGCGGGGTGCGGCTGGTCGACCGGTCCGGGTGCGCTCGTCACGCGCTCACGGTACACCGGACACGCCGGCCAACGCGGCGGTGAGCGGACCGGCCAGATCGCCGGCCGTCGGCGGGGCCACCGCGTCCAGGCCGAGCCAGCCGGCGAGGCGGTACAGCTCGGCGGCGAGTGCGACGGCGGTCTCCCCCGGGTCGGCACCGGGTTCGAGCCAGGCGGCCGGCACCAGCAGCACCCCGGCCTTTCGATCGGCTTTCAGATCGACCCGGGCGGTGAACCGGTCGCCCTGCAGGAACGGCAACACGTAGTACCCGTAGACCCGCTGGGGCGCCGGGACGTAGATCTCGATCCGGTAGCTGAAGTCGAACAGTCGCTCGGTGCGGGCACGTTCCCAGATCAGCGGATCGAAGGGGCTGACCAGTGTGTTGCCCCGCACCCAGCGGGGCAGCCGGGCGGACGTGTGCAGCCAGGCCGGCTGTCGCCAGCCCGCCACGGTGACCGGCACCAGCTCACCGGCCTCGGCCAGCTCTGCGACGGCCTGCCGGGCGCCGGCCAGCGGCAACCGGAAGTAGTCGCGCAGCTCCGGCTCGGCGGCCACCCCGAGGGACCGCGCGGCGAGGGCAACCAGCGTCCGGTACGCCTCGGCGTCGGTCGGGGTGGGCGCGGCCAGCACCGCCGCGGGCAGTACCCGCTCGGGCAGGTCGTAGCGGCGGGCGAAGGAGGTGCTGCGCTCTGCGGCGGCCACCTCCCCGGCCCAGAACAGGAACTCCAACGCCCGCTTGACCGCCGACCAGTTCCACCCCCAGTTGCCGGTCTCCCGGGGCGCGTCGTGCTCGATCTCGGCAGCGGTCAGCGGCCCCCGGGCGGCCACTTCGTCCCGGACCCAGGCGACCAGCTCCGGCTGCTCCTGGGCAATCCGCCGCATGCCGCCCCACGATTCGCTGTGCGCCCGGGCCATCCGCCAGCGCAGCATCGGGTGCAGCTCCACCGGGATCAGCGACGCCTCATGGCCCCAGTATTCGAACAGCTCGCGGGGGCGCCGGTAGGCGGCCTGGTCGAGCAACGTGGTCGGGTAGGGCCCGAGCCGGCTGTAGAGCGGCAGGTAGTGCGCCCGTTGCAGCACGTTGACCGAGTCCATCTGGATCAGCCCGACCCGGCCCAGCACGCGACTCAGGTGTCGGCGGGTGGGCACGCCCGTCGGCGCCGGGTCGGCGAAGCCCTGGGCGGCTAGCGCCACGCGGCGGGCCTGGGCGAGCGAGAGTGATTCCGGTGCGGTCATCGTCGGCGACCTTAATTCATCGGTACGACGCCGGTGCGGGAAGCTGGACGTGACGACCAACGGGGCATAGAACGGTGCAATGCTGACCATCCGTCGGGAGGAACCGGACGACGCCGAGGCGGTCGCCCGGGTACACGTGCACGGCTGGCAGGCGGGCTACGCCGGCTTCATGCCGGACGAGGTGCTCGGGCGGCTCAACGTGGTGGCCTGGGCACAGCGTCGTCGCGACGTCGGCACCGCCGACCCGGAACACCCGTTCACCACACTGCTCGGCGAGATGGACGGGTTGGTCGTGGGTTTCACCACCTTCGGGCCGTACCGCCGCAACCAGGACCGGGACGACCTGGACCCGACGGTCGGCGAGGTGGTGGCGCTCTACGTGGAGCCGGCCCACTGGGGTGACGGGACCGCCGCGGCGCTGCTGGACGCCGCCCGGAAGGGGCTCACCGAGCGGGGCTGGGCCGGGTACCGGGCGTGGGTGCTGGCGGACAACCGGCGGGCCCGGCGGTTCTGCGAGCGCGCCGGCCTGTCACCGGACGGTGAGCGGTCGACCTACCAGGTGCCGCTGGCCGGTGGGGGCCCGCCGGTCGGGCTGGTCGAGCTGCGGTACACCGGACGCCTCGACCGCTGACCCGTTCGGGGTCAGCCACCGGCGGATCGGCAGGAAAGCCAGCAGCGCCAGACTGACCCACACGTAGGCGTTACTGCCCAGGAAGCCGTCGACGCCGCTGAAGTCCTTCTCCCAGAGCCAGACGGTCCGGCTGATCAGCAGCGCGTACCCGATGGTCGCGGCGACCAGCAGGACCTGCCGTCGACGGCCGGCCGGCGCGGCCATCGCGTTGTCGACCAGCAGGATCAACGCGGGCAGCAGCCAGACAAGGTGGTGCACCCAGGTGACCGGGCTGACCAGGCACATCACCGCGCCGGTCAGCGCCAGGCCGGTCGCCTCGTCGCCGACCGCGACGGCGGCCCGGGAGCGCCAGGCCCAGAGCGCCAGGGTGCCCAGCACCAGCAGCAGCCACAGCAGGGTGCTCGGGTGCTCCGGGTCGAGCCGGGCGACCACCCCGCGCAGCGACTGGTTGGAGACGAAGGCCAGTTCGCCCACCCGCCCGGTGTTCCACAGGGCCTCGGTCCAGAACTCCCGGGACGCGTCCGGGAAGAGCGCGGCGGCCAGCAGTGAAACCCCGGCGGCCGTGCCGCTGGCGGTGAGCGCCGCCCGCCACCGCCCGGTCACCAGCAGGTAGACGATGAACACGCCAGGGGTCAGTTTGATCGCGGTGGCGAGCCCGATGCCCACCCCGGCCCACCGGTTGCCGGCTGGCAGCAGCCGCAGCAGGTCCACCGCCACCAGGAAGAGCAGCAGCGTGTTGACCTGGCCGAAGTTGACGGTCTCCCGCATCGGTTCGAACGCGGCGGCCAGGCAGAGCGCCACGGCGAGGGCGAACCACCGGGTCCAGCCGGCACGGCGGGCGATCGGGTCGACCAGCCACCAGATCAGCACCGTGGTGGTGGCCACGCTGGCGAGCACGCTCACCACGATCGCGGCCGTCCACGGCAGGTACGCCATCGGCAGCATGACCAGCGCGGCGAACGGCGGATAGGTGAAGCCGTACTGGGTGCCCGGCTTGAGGTAGTCGTAGATCTCCCCACCGTCGCGCACCCACCAGGTCAACGCGCCGTAGTAGACCTTCAGGTCGAAGAACCCGTGCCGGACGGCGGCGACGGCGAGGAACCCGGTGACCGCCGCGGCGAGCACCACCACCCCGACGACCTGCGCGGTCGTCCTGTTGGCACCCTGCGCCACCGTCGTCTCCCTCGCCTTGCGTAGGCTTCCGTCCCATGGCTCTCGGGTACGTCCGCCCGGCGCGTCCCGAGGACGCCGGCGAGATCGCACGCATCCAGCTCGCGACCTGGCGGGTCGCGTACCGCCGGATCCTGCCTCGGCATGTGCTCGACAACCTGGACGAGGCGTTCCTCGCCCGGCGGTGGAGCGCCGCGGTGCTGGAGCCGCCCTCGGGCGCGCACCGGGTGCTGGTCGCCGTCGAACAGGCCGAGCAATCGTATCTGGTGGGGTTCGCCGCCTCCGGCCCGGCCGACGGCGAGGCGTTGGCCCCGGGTGAGCCGGCCGACGCGCTCGGCCCGGACGTGGCGGCGGTGACCGACCTGCTGGTGGAGCCGCGGTGGGGCCGGCGGGGGCACGGCAGTCGGCTGCTCGCGGCCGCCGTCGACCTGTGGCGCGAGGACGGGATGAGCCGGGCGGTGGCCTGGGCGTTCGACGGTGACGAGGCGACCCGCAAGTTCCTGACCAGCACCGGGTGGGAGCCCGACGGCGCGGCGCGGGCGCTGGACGTCGACGACATGCTGGTGCCCCAGGTGCGCCTGCACGTGGCCGTTCCGGCCGAGAAGGTCGAGTGACAGGGGCGGCGGCCCCGGGGTCGAGGCCGCCGCACCGACCCAGGTCAGCCCTTGTCGGCGCCGTCGTTGGCGTCGCGGACGAAGTACCGCTGGAACACCACGAAGATGATCGCCACCGGGATGGTGGCCAGTAGCGCGGCGCCGAGCTTGAGCGGGTACTGGGTGCCCTTGCCGAGCGATCCGCTGACCAGGTCGGCCAACCCGCGCGGCAGGGTGAACAGGTCCGGGTCCTGCACCGACACCAGGCTGTGCGGGAATTCGTTCCAGGACCCCTGGAACGACAGGATGGTGAGGGTGATCAGCGCCGGTTTCGCCATTGGCAGCACCACCGACCAGAAGGTACGGAAGATGCTCGCCCCGTCTATCCGGGCGGCCTCCTCGACACTCACCGGGATCGACTCGAAGAACTGTTTCATGATGAACACGCCCGCCGCGTCGGCCAGCAGCGGCACCACCAGCCCGGCGTAGCTGTTGTAGAGGCCGAGCTGGTTGAGCACCAGGAACTTCGGGATCAGTAGCACCACCCCGGGCACCGCCATCACCGCGATGACGGCGGCGAACAGCCCGCCGCGGCCCCGGAACCGCAGCCGGGCCAGCGCGTAGCCGGCGAGCGAGTCGAAGAAGACCCGGCCGATGGTGACGAGCACCGTCACCAGCAGCGAGTTGCCCAGCCACAGCGGGAAGTTGGTGCCGGCGAAGATCCGTTCGAAGCCGGCCAGCGTGAGCGGGTCCGGAAACGGTGACAGCGGGTTCGCCGCCGCGTCGGGCTCGGTCTTGAGCGCGTTGCCGATCTGGATGACGAACGGGTAGAGGAACACCAGCCCGAAGAAGACCAGCGTGGCGTACCCCAGAAAGCGGGTGGCCAGGGTGCGGGCCGCGCGCTGGTGTCGCCGCGCGGGCGCCGCCGCCGGGCGGTCGGTGAGCACGGCCATCTCAGGACCTTTCCGGTACGCGCCGACGCCACAGGCCGCGGCGCGGCCGGTCGGTGTCCCTCTCGGCCAGCGCCCGGCGCTGGATCAGGGTGAGGATGATGATGATCAGAAACAGGACGAAGGAGATTGCCGCGCCGGAGCCGTAGTCGAAGTCCCGGAAGGCGGTCCGGTATGACAGGTACGCCGGGGTGAGCGTGGTCTTGGCCGGGTCGCCCTGGCTCATCACGTACACCTGGTCGAAGACCTGCCAGGAGCCGATCATGCCGAGGGTGAGCACCAGGAAGGTGGTGGGCCTGATCATCGGCAGGGTGACGTGCCGGAAGCGCTGCCACCGCGACGCTCCGTCGAGGGTGCTCGCCTCGTCCAGCGTGACCGGCACGTTCTGCAGCCCGGCCAGGAACATCAGCATGAAGGTGCCGGAGGTGGTCCAGACGACCAACGTGATGATCGAGATCATCGCCACGCTCGGGCCGGCCAGCCAGTCCCACCACGTCAGCCCGAACGGGCCGCCGTCGGCCAGTGCCGCCGGTGGCGAGTCGACGCCGACCGCGCCGAACAGCAGGTGCAGCACGCCCCGGGAGTCTGCGAACCACTCTGGACCGTCGATCCCGAGGAAACCGAGCAGCGCGTTCACCGCGCCGGAGTTGGCGAAGAGGAACAGGAACACCACGCTGATCGCGACCGAGCTGGTCACCGAGGGGAAGTAGAAGGCGCTGCGGAAGAAGCTCTTGCCCTTGAGCATCCGGTTGTTGACGACCAACGCCAGTCCGAGCGCGAGCACGGTCTGCGCCGGCACCACGATCGCCACGTAGTAGATGTTGTTGCGGATGCTGGTCATGAAGTCGCGGCGGGCCAGCCCGTCCTCGGTGAACAACTGGGTGTAGTTGTGCGCGCCGACGAACGGGACGTCGCCGGTGAACGGGCTGCCCTGGCCGTTCCAGTCGGTCAGGCTGACCCAGAGCGCCATCAGGATGGGCAGCAGCAGGAACAGCCCCAGGATGACGATCACCGGCGCGACGAAGAGCCAGCCGGCAAGGTTCTCGTTGCTCCGGATGCCGCCCCTGCGTCGGCGGGGGCCGGCCGGGCCCGCGGTCGCCGCGGCGGTCAGTGTCTCGGTTGCCATCTTCCCTCCCTCCCTCTCTCCGGCCGACGTGCGACGGGGGCCTCGGTGGTCGCCGGGGCCCCCGCCATCACCTCAGCTGCCGCCGAGCGCCGCCTTGGCGTTCTTGTCGAAGTTCTGCAGCACGGTCTTCGGGTCGCCGTTCGCCAGCCCCTGTAGACCGGTGTCGAGGTCCTTGAGGACGCTGTCCATCTTCGGGGCGTTCACCGGGCCCTGGGCGTACGCGGCGCCGTCGATGAACACCTTGTCCGCCGGGAAGGCGGCGGTGTACTGGTCACCGGCCGACTGGCGGGACGGCATGACACCGAACGCCTTCGCGAAGGTCATCTGCTGCTCGCCGCTGGTCATCGCCTCGACGAACTTGATCGCCTGATCCTTGTACTTGCTCTTCGCTGCGATGCCCCAGCACTGGGTGAAGGAGAGGGTGCCCTGCCCCTTGGGGCCGGCCGGCAGCGCCACGACCTTGTACTTCACGTTCGGGAAGTCGTTCTGCAGAGCACCCTTGATCCAGTTGCCCTCGATGGTCATCACGGCCTTGCCCTTGCCGAACGCCTCACCGGACCAGCCGGCGTCGAGCTGCTTCGGGTACTTGGCCAGGCCGGTGCCGAGCATGGTCTTGACGTACTGGAGGGCGGCGAGGTTCTCCGGGGTGTCGGCCGTGGGCTGCTTGCCGTCCTTGCTCACCAGCCAGCCGCCGTTCTGCACCATGAAGGCGCCGATCCGGTCCCGGGTGTCACCGAGGGCCAGCGGGACCTGCCCCTTGGCCTTGATCTTCTGGGCGACGGCGGTGAGCTGCTCCCAGGTCGTCGGCACATCGGCGTCGGTCAACCCGGCCCTGGTCCACAGGTCGGTGTTGATCTGCAGGGCCAGGGTCGAGAAGTCCTTGGGCGCGCAGTAGACCTTGCCGTCGTACGTGAAGGCGCTGCGCAGGCTCTCGTAGAAGTCGCCAGAGTTGCTGATTTTGTCGCCGTACGGCTCCAGCGCGCCGACGCTGGCGTAGTTGGCGAACTGGGCCGCGTCCACATAGAAGACGTCCGGCGGGGTGCCGCCGGCGAGGGCCTGACCGAGCTGCTGGGTGAGGTCCTGCGCCGGGGTGACCGTCGCGGTGTTGCCGGAGCTGCTGGCCCACTTCGCGGCGGCGTCCTGCACGGCCTTGGTCTCCGCCTCGCCGGACGAGCCGATCAGGATCTGCAGGCTGGCCGGGCCGCTGGACTGGGCGGCGTCGCCGGAGGAGTCGTCGAAGCCGCTGCCGCAGGCGGCGGAGCCAAGGAGGGCGACGGCGGCGAGGCCGGCCACCGCTGCCCGGGTGATTGTTCGGGGTGCCATGGTTTCTCCTGGTGGGGGGTGGGACTACGCGGTGTGCCGCAGTGCCAACGAGGGCTGGAGCAGCACGGGGGTGGGGGTCTCGTGGTCGCCGTCGAGGACCCCGGTGAGCAGGTCCACGCAGCGGGCGGCGGCCTCGCCGAGCGGTTGGCTGACGCTGGTCAGCCCGACCGCAGCGGCCACCGGCGTGTCGTCGAAGCCGATCACCGACACGGGCGGGTCGACGCCGCGGATCGCCTGGAGGGCGCCGAGGGCGAGTGAGTCGCTGGCGCAGACCACGGCGCTCGGTGCCACTGTGACGAGCAGGTCACGCATCAGGCGTTCACCCTCGGCGATGCCGTCCTCGGTCTCCCGGTGCAGCCCGGTCGGGTCGACGCTGGCCGCACGCAGCGCGTCGCGCCAGCCGGCCCGCCGGTCGTCGCCGACGCCGGAGCCGACCGGCCAGCCGATGAAGGCGATCCGCCGGTGGCCGGCGTCGAGCAGACGCCGGGTGGCCTGGGCGGTGCCGGCCGCGCCGTCCACGTCCACCCAGGGGTGCGCGTCGAGCGCGTCCCATGGACGACCGAAGGTCACGAACGGCACGTCCCGGTCGGCGAGCCATTCGGTACGCGGGTCGCCGTACTTGGTGCCCACCAGCACGAACGCGTCCAACTCGTAGGTGCCGAGCAGGTCGCCGTAGGTGGCGATCTCCCGTTCGTCGTCGGTGGCGGTGTAGAGCAGCACCCGGTAGCCGGCGGCGTCGGCGGTCTCGGTGAGGCCGTGCAGGAAGCGGTCGAGCACGGAGCCGTTGATGCCGTCGCGGGTCGGGTCGATGCGGGCGGCGATGAGGCGGGACCGGCCGGTGCGCATCTGGCGGGCGGCCTGGTTGGCCCGGTAGCCGAGCGCGTTGATCACGTCCTGGACCCGCTGACGGGTCTCCTGCCGCACGATGTGCGGGCTGTTGAGGACGTTGGACACGGTCTGCCGGCTGACTCGGGCGTGCCGGGCCACCGTCGCGATGGTCACCTTTTCGGCCACTTAATCCCTCTCGCCATCTTGAACGATCCAATTTGGATAAGGCAGGATTGGATCGTTCAAGTTTCTGGAATGTTTCGCACTTTGCACCGCCAGGGGCGCGTTGTCAAGATGGCCGCCCCGCACCCCGAGGATCTGGAGCCACACCGTGATCGAACGCCAGCTGCAACCCCTCCTGCACGAGCTGGTCGGGGTGGTCTTCGCCCCGACCAGCGCGCTGGGGGACGCGACCGGGCAGATCCGCCCGTCCGGCGTCCAGGGCGTCTTCCACGCCGATGCCCGGGTGCTCTCCCGCGCCGAGCTGCGGGTCGACGAGCGGGAGCTCGAAGGGCTGGCCCGCGGCGACGACGGCCCGCACGGCGCACACTTCGTGGGCCTGGCCCGCTGGCTCGGTGACCCCGCCCCCGACCCCACCGTCCGCGTCGACCGGCTCCGGCGGGCCACCCGCAACGGCCTCACCGAGGAGCTGCGGATCGTCTCCACCGCCACGATCGGCGTACGGGCCTCCGTCTCCGTCGACCTCGGCTGCGACCTGGCACCCATCGAGGTCGTCAAGTCCGGTGGCGCCACCGACGCGCTGACGGCCACGACCGGTCAGCCCGGCACGCTCACCTGGGCGGGCTCCGGGATCACCGTCACCGTCACCGCGCCGGGCGCCGACGTGCTCGCCGACGGCGAGCGGGCCACCGCACCCCGACTGGCCTGGGCGGTCGACCTGCCACCCGCCGGAGAGACGGTGCTGCGCTGGCAGTTGACCGTCGACGACCCTCGCGCCGTCGTCGTCGGCCCGGCCGGCGAGCCCGAGTGGTCCCGACCCGAGGTGACCGCCGACGACCGACGGCTGATCCGGCTGCTCGACCGCAGCCTGGACGACCTGCGCGGCCTCCGACTGGCCGAGACCGGCGCACCCGGCGACGTGTTCCTCGGCGCCGGAGTGCCCTGGTTCCTCACCCTGTTCGGCCGGGACAGCCTCTGGGCCGCACGGATGATGCTGCCGCTCGGCACCGACCTGGCCGCCGGCACACTGCGCGTGCTCGCCCGGCGGCAGGGCACGCGGATCGACCCGACGACCGGCGAGGCCCCGGGCAAGATCCTGCACGAGCTGCGCCGCCACGCGTTCGCTCTGCCCGACAACGGCCTGCGCCTTCCGCCGGCGTACTACGGCACCGTCGACGCCACCATGCTCTGGGTCAACCTGCTGCACGACGCGTGGCGTTGGGGGATGCCCGCCGAGCAGGTCGAGCCCCTGCTGCCGCACCTGGAGGCGGCGCTGCGCTGGATCGGCGAGCACGCCGACCCGGACGGTGACGGCCTGGTCGAGTACGTCGACACCACCGGGCACGGGCTGTCCAACCAGGGCTGGAAGGACTCCGGTGACGCCGTCCGCTTCCACGACGGGTCCCTGGCCACCGCGCCGATCGTGCTGGCCGAGGTGCAGGGGTACGCGCACGAGGCCGCCGTGAACGGCGCCGCCCTGCTGGACGCCTTCGGCCGACCGGGCGCCGACCGCTGGCGCGAGCACGCCGCCGCGCTGGTCGGCCGGTTCCGCAAGAGCTTCTGGGTCGACGGTCGCCACGGACCGCAACCAGCGCTGGCCCTCGACCGCGACAAGCGTCCGGTCGACTCGCTGACCAGCAACATCGGCCACCTGCTCGGCACCGGCCTGCTCGACCGCGACGAGGAGGCCCAGGTCGCGCACCTACTCACCACCGACACGATGGCCGCCGGCTTCGGGCTACGCACCATGTCCAGCGACGACGCCGGGTTCAGCCCGTTGTCGTACCACTGTGGCTCGATCTGGACCCACGACACCGCGATCGTGCTCGGTGGGCTGGCCCGCGCCGGGCACCGCGAGGCCGCGCTCGGTCTGGCCGACGGGCTGCTCAGCGCGGCCGAGGCGTTCGACTACCGGATGCCGGAGCTGTACGGCGGCGACGACCGGGCACAGGTGAACCGCCCGGTGCCGTACCCGGCCTCGTGCCGGCCGCAGGCGTGGGCCGCGGCGGGCACGGTGCTGCTGCTCCAGGCCGCCACCGGGCTCTACCCGGACGTGCCGGGCGGCACGGTCCGACTGGCCCCTCTGGCGGGAGCAGAGTTCGGTGCCGTAGCGGTCGACGGGCTCCGCGTGGCCGACACCCCGGTGCATGTCACGGTCGACCGCACCGGCGAAGCCACCGTCAGCAACCTCCCCAC
>NZ_QGSY01000133.1 GCF_003857035.1 Micromonospora arida | reverse complement strand
GCTAGGCCCACGACCCAACACCTGCTGGACCCAACTGAGCACGGCGGCGCCGACGGCGGCCTCGGTGTACGCGACGAGTTCCTTGAGTGGTGCCGGCAGCGCGGGGATGAGGACGTTCAACCGGTGGTGCGCTCGGGGGCCGGCGCTCCACAGCACCTCGCGGGTCAGCCCCGCGGCCACGACAAGGCCGAGCAGCAGGGCGTCCGGCACGCCCGGCGGATCCGGCCGGTCCAGCAGGGCCCGTAGCCGGGTGGCCGGCCAGGCCACCGCGTTGAGGTCGATCGGCAGGTAACTGACCGTGGTACGAAGCAGCCGGCGACTCTCCTGGCGGCGCAGCACCCCGGCGCGGGCCAACCGCTCCCCCACCGAGGTCGTGGCGCTCTGCGCCAGGAAGCTCAGCCAGGTGCGCAGCTCCCGGTGCTGGGACTCACCGACCAACTGGTCCAGCACGGTGTGCGCCAGGGCATCGGCCGGCGGACGCCGGTCGATGACGGAGATCTGCCCGGCCGTGACGGTGATGTGTCCATAAAGGATCAGCTCGCCGAGGAGCCCGCCGGCCAGCCCGAGCCCGGTCGCCGCCGGGTGCAGTTTGGCCTTGCCGCGACTGTCGTTGTGTGCGATCAGGAAGAACTCGTCGGCGATGAGCAACGGCCCTCCCGCACAGATGTGTCCACAGTGATCGCGACCGGGAAAGAATGCACCGACAGCTACTGCAACGCAACTCCCAGATTTGAAAGTTGCACTCCGTGCATATGCGACCTGCGGATCTTGTCGTGGCAGACTCGGACGGTGACCGCCACTCCCGCCATCCGACCCGCCGCCAGCCCGACCGTGCGGCGACGCCGCATCGCCCGGGAACTCCGTCAACTGCGGGAACGCGCGGGCATGACCCTCGATGTGGCCGCCCGTCAGCTCGACATGTCGAAGAGCAACCTCTCCCGGATCGAGACCGCACAGATCGGCATCAAACCGCGCGATGTCCGGGCCGCTCTCGCGCTGTACCAGGTGACCGGTTCGGATGCCGAGGCGCTGATCGAGATCGCCCGGGGGGCACAGCAGCGCGGCTGGTGGCAGAACTACAGCGACGTACTCCCCGAGTGGTTCGAGTTCTACGTCGGGCTGGAGGCCGAGGCGGCGGCGCTGCGCACGTACGAGGCCGAGTCTGTGCCCGGGCTGCTGCAGACCGAGGCGTACGCCCGGGAGATATTCCGGCGTACCGCCGGCGAGGACGGTCTGGAGCGCAAGGTCGCCGCCCGACTGCGCCGGCAGGAGGTGCTGCGCCGTGAGGACCCGGTCGATCTGTCAGTGATCCTCAACGAGGCGGTGCTCCTGCGCCCGGTCGGCGGCGCCGCGGTGATGGCCGAACAACTGGTCCACATGAGCCGGATCGCGCAACTACCCAACGTGACGATTCAGGTACTTCCATTCGCGGCTGGCGGGCATCCGGCCATGAGCACCCCGTACGTGATCCTCAACTTCGCCGACGCCGCCGACGCGTCCGTGGTTTACCTGGATAACCTCACGATGGGACTGGCTCTGGAGGAAGCCGATCATGTGCTCGGGTATAGCCTTCTGCACGAGGAGCTGTGCCGGATGGCGCTCGATCCGACGGCGTCGTTGACCCGTCTTGAGCATGCTTCTCGTAACTTTGCGTGACCGCTTCTGCGGCACGCCGACGCAGACGAGAGGTACCGCGGATGACGGCGTACGACCTGACCCGAGCGGACTGGCGCACCAGCACGCGCAGCAGCGGCAACGGCAACTGCGTGGAGGTCGCGACAGCCGACGGTCAGGTCGCCGTCCGGGACAGCAAGGACCGCTCCGGCCCGGTGCTCGCCTTCGGTGCGGCGGCCTGGCGGGCCTTCGTGCTCGGCGTCGGCGAGGTCCGTCGCTCCTGACGCACCCGTCCCGGTGCGAGACTGGGCCGTGCTCTCCGACGTAACCCTTGACCTGCCGGTCCGTCCGGTGCTGCCGGCGCTGGTCGCCGCACTCGACGCGGCCGGCGCCGGTGTGCTGGTGGCCCCGCCGGGCACCGGCAAGACCACCCTCGCGCCGCTGGCCGTGGCCGACCGGGTGACCGGTCGGGTGGTGATCGCCCAACCCCGCCGGGTGGCGGCGCGTGCCGCTGCCCGACGCATGGCCGAGTTGCTCGGCGAGCGGGTCGGTGAGCGGGTCGGCTACGCGGTACGCGGCGAGCGCCGGGTCGGCCCGGCCACCCGGATCGAGGTGGTCACCACCGGTCTGCTGGTCCGCCGGCTGCACCACGACCCGGAGCTTCCCGGCACGGGTGCCGTGCTGCTCGACGAGTGCCACGAACGTCAACTCGACGCCGACCTCGCGCTGGCCTTCACCGTGGAGGCGCGCGCCACCCTCCGGCCGGATCTGTGGCTGCTGGCGATGTCGGCGACCCCGGACACCGACCGGTTCGCCGCGCTGCTGGGTGGGCCCGCCCCGGCCCCGGTGGTACGGGCCGACTCGGCGTTGCACCCGGTAGAGCGGATCTGGGTGCCCCCGGCGCGCCCGATCGCCCCGCCCGGGGCCGGGCCGGTTGACCGGGCCCTGCTCGACCACGTGGCCGCCACCGTCCGGCGGGCGCTGCGCGAGCACGACGGCGACGTGCTCGTCTTCCTGCCCGGGGCCGGCGAGATCGCGGCGGTCACCGGCAGGCTGGCCGACCTGCGAGACGCGGTCGCGCTGCTGCCGCTGCACGGCCGTCAACGCGGCGCCGAGCAGGACGCCGCACTGCGTCGCGCGGACCGACGGCGGGTGGTGCTGGCCACCGCGCTGGCCGAGACCAGTCTGACCGTCCCGGGTGTGCGGATCGTGGTGGACGCCGGGCTGTCCCGGGTGCCGCGGATCGACCTGGCCCGCGGGCTGGGCGCGCTGGTCACGGTGCCGGTCTCCCGCGCCGCCGCCACCCAGCGGGCCGGCCGGGCCGGCCGGGAGGCCCCCGGGTACGTCTACCGCTGCTGGTCGGCGGCGACCCACGAGCGGCTGCCCGCCCGCGCCGAGCCGGAGATCGCCACCGCCGACCTGACCGGCTTCGCGTTGGAGCTTTCCGCCTGGGGCCGACCGGACGGCGTCGGGCTCGCGTTGCCCGACGCGCCGCCGGCCGCCGCGATGACGGTGGCCCGGGACACCCTGGAGACCCTGGGCGCGGTCGACATCGACGGTCGGATCACGGCGCGGGGACGGTCGATCGCCGCCGCCGGGGCACACCCACGGCTGGCCCGGGCGCTGCTCGACGGTGCCGGCCGGGTCGGCGCCGACCGGGCCGCCGAGGTGGTCGCCCTGCTCGCCGAGGAGAGCGCGGCCGGCCCCGGTGACGATCTGGTGGCCGGTTGGCGTCGGCTGCGCACCGGCGTGGACGCGGGCGCGACCGCCCGTTGGCGCACCGAGGTACGCCGGCTGCGGGCCGCGCTGCCTGCCGGTGCCCCGAAGGGCCGCGCCGACGCCACCGGCCGCACCGGCTCGGGTGGACTGAGCGACGATCTCGCCGCCGGGCTGCTCGTCGGTCTGGCGTACCCGGAACGGTTGGCACGGGTGCGGCGGCCGGGCGGTTCGGCGTACCTGATGACCGGCGGGACCGCCGCGGAGCTTGCGGCCGGCTCAGGGCTGGCCGGGTCCGACTGGCTGGCGGTGGCGGTCGCGGACCGCACCCCCGGCGCGCCGTCGGCCCGCATCCGCCGGGCCTCCCCGGTGGACGAGGCGACGGCCCGGGAGGCGGCCGGCCCGTTGCTACGCACGGGCCGCGAGGTCGGCTGGTCCGACGGGGACGTGGTGGCCCGGGAGGTGACCCGGCTGGGCGCGATCGAGCTGGTCCAACGGCGGCTGGACCGGCCGGACCGGGCGGAGGTGGCCACAGCGCTGCTGACCGGCCTGCGCCAGGACGGGCTGGGGCTGTTGCCCTGGACGCCGGCGGCTCGGGCGCTGCGCGAACGGCTCGCGTTCCTCCGGCACCACCTGGGCGAGCCGTGGCCGGAGGTCGACGACGACTCGTTGCTCGACGCCGCGCCGACCTGGCTGGGCCCGGAGCTGGCCGCCGCGCGACGCCGGGCCGACCTGGCGCGGGTGGACGTGCCGTCGGCGCTGCGTCGGCTGCTGCCCTGGGCGCAGGCCGCCCGCCTCGACGAGCTGGCCCCGGAGCGGATCGAGGTGCCGAGTGGTTCTCGGATCCGGCTGGACTACGGCGACCCGGCCGCGCCAGTGCTCGCCGTAAAGCTCCAGGAGACGTTCGGCTGGCCGGCGGCCCCCCGCATCGCCGACGGTCGGGTGCCGGTGCTGCTGCACATGCTCTCCCCCGCCGGCCGCCCGGTGGCGGTCACCGCCGACCTGGCGTCGTTCTGGCGTACCGGCTATCCGCAGGTCCGCTCCGAGCTGCGCGGGCGCTATCCCCGGCACCCGTGGCCGGAGGATCCGGGAACGGCGACACCCACCCGGCACGCCACGCCACGTCGGCGCTGAGCGCCGGTCTACTCCTCGACGACGTCGGCCACCACGACTGTGACGTTGTCCGGCGCGCCGGCGTGCAGGGCCAGGTCGATCAGCTTGGCTGCGCAGGCGTCCCGGTCCGGATAGTCGCTGAGCACCTCGGTGAGGGTGTCCGGACGGACCACGTTGGAGAGGCCGTCGCTGCACAGCAGCCACCGGTCCCCGGCCCGGGGCACCATGGTCGCGTACGACGGGGAGACCTCGTCACCCTGCAACGCCTGGGTGACCACGGCTCGGCGCGGGTGGCTGCTGGCCTGGTCCGCGGTGATCACGCCCTGATCCACCAGCATCTGGACGAACGTGTCGTCCCGGGTGACCTGCTTGAGCACGCCCTCGCGGAACAGGTAGGCCCGGGAGTCGCCGACGTGCGCGAGTGCCAGGCAGCTGCCGGTACGGGCGAAGAGCAGGGCGGTCAGTGTGGTGCCCATGCCCTGGCGCTCGGGATCCTCGGCGACCGCCTGTCGGATCCGGGAGGTGGCCAGTGCGATGCCACCTTCGAGCGCAGCCACCAGGGCGTCCTCGGGTGTCTCCACGTCCAGCGGGGCGACCGCGTCGATGGTGAGGGCGCTGGCCAGGTCGCCGGCGGCCATTCCGCCCATGCCGTCGGCGACGGCGACGAGCCAGGTGCCGGCGTGCAGGGCGTCCTGGTTTCCGCTGCGGATCAGCCCACGGTCGCTCGTTCCGACGGAACGCAGCTTCAGGGTCATGGGAGGCAGCCTGCCAGGCGAAGGGCGCAGTTGTCTCTAGGAGATCAGGACGACGGCGCGTGGCGCGGCCAATCTCACGTCCGGGTGGCGGCGCGTCGGGGGGCGCCGCTCGGGCTGACCGCCCTCGTCGGATGCTGAAACCCATCCAACCAGATCAATTGACATGGCGTACCGGCACTGGAAACATCGAGCCGATACCTGGGAGCGCTCCCAGCTTCCCCTTCGCATCACAGTGCCACCACCAACGTCCCACTTTCCGTCCCGGAAGGACTCCCCGTGACGCCATCCCGACGCCGCCTCCTGTTGGCTGCGGCGACCACTCTGGCCCTCACCGGCGCGGGCGCCGGCGCGGCCCACGCCGACCCACCACCGGACGCTCCCGAGCAGATCGACAACGGCGACTTCAGCGCCGGGGTGAGCCCCTGGTTCTCCTTCGGCACCGGTGCGCTGGCCGTGACCGACGGCCAGCTCTGCACCACCGTCGCGGGCGGGCTGGCCAACCCGTGGGACGCCGGCATCGGCCAGGACGGCGTGCCGCTGATCGCCGGCGCCGAATACACCCTCGGCTTCGCGGTCTCCGCCACTCCCGGCGCCGCGGTCAAGGCCGTGTTGCAGCTCGGCAGCGCCCCGTACACCACGTACGCGGCCGTGGACGCCACCGCCACCGCCACCCTCCAGCGGGTCGAGCAGACCTTCACCGTCCCGGACGACAACCCCAACGCCCAACTGATCTTCCAGGTCGGCGGTTCCGCCCAGGCGCAGACCATCTGCCTTGACGACGTCTCGCTGCGCGGCGGCGAGCCGCCCGAGCCGTACGTGCCGGACACCGGGCCGAGGGTGCGCGTCAACCAGGTCGGCTACCTGCCCGGTGGCCCGAAGAACGCCACTGTCGTCACCGAGGCCACCGCGGCGCTGCCCTGGCAGCTGCGCAGCGCCGCCGGCGCCGTCGTGGCCAGTGGCACCACCACCGCCCGCGGTGTCGACGCCGCCTCCGGGCAGAACGTGCAGACTGTCGACTTCTCCGGCTACCGCACCCCTGGCACCGGGCTCACGCTCACCGTCGACGGTGAGACCAGCCACCCGTTCGACATCTCCGGTGCCCTCTACGACCAACTGCGCTCCGACTCGTTGCAGTTCTTCTACGCCCAGCGCAGCGGCATCGCCATCGACGGTGACCTGATCGGCGACGAGTACGCCCGGCCCGCCGGTCACCTCGGCGTCGCACCCAACCAGGGCGACACCAACGTGCCCTGCCAGCCGGGTGTCTGCGACTACTCCCTCGACGTGCGCGGCGGTTGGTACGACGCCGGCGACCACGGCAAGTACGTGGTCAACGGCGGCATCGCCACCTACCAGTTGCTGAACACCTTCGAGCGGACCAAGACGGCGGCCACCGCCAACGGCGGCGCCGAACTCGCCGACAGCACGCTGCGGTTGCCCGAGCGCGGCAACGCCGTGCCGGACATCCTCGACGAGGCCCGTTGGGAGCTGGAGTTCCTGCTGCGCATGCAGGTGCCCGCCGGCAAGCCGCTCGCCGGCATGGTCCACCACAAGATCCACGATCAGAACTGGACCGGACTGCCCCTCTCCCCGCAGGACGACCCGCAGCCTCGCGAGCTGCACCCGCCGTCGACTGCGGCCACCCTCAACATGGCCGCCACCGCCGCCCAGTGCGCCCGGCTCTTCGCCCCCTACGACGCGGCGTTCGCGACCCGCTGCGGCACCGCTGCGAAGACCGCCTACGCCGCGGCCAAGGCCCACCCGGCGGTGTACGCCAGCCCGACCGACGGCACCGGCGGCGGCGCGTACGACGACAGCAACGTCACCGACGAGTTCTACTGGGCGGCGGCCGAGCTGTACCTGACCACCGGGGCGCAGAACTACCTGGCCGACCTGACCGCCTCGCCGCACCACACCGGGAACGTGTTCGACGCACGGGGCTTCGGCTGGCAGAGCGTGGCCGCGCTGGGCCGCCTCGACCTGGCCACCGTGCCGAACGGGCTACCCGCCGCCGACCTGGCCCGGGTTCGCGCCTCGGTCACCGCCGCCGCCGACACGTACCTCGCCGAGCTGCGCCGGCAGGCGTACGGGCTGCCGATGCCCGGCGACGCCAACAGCTACTTCTGGGGCGGCAACAGCAACGTCATCAACAACGCCGTGGTGCTGGCCACCGCGTTCGACCTGACCCGCAACCCCGTCTATCGCGACGGCGCCGTGCAGGCCATGGACTACATCCTCGGTCGCAACGCCCTGAACATCTCCTACGTCACCGGGTGGGGCGAGCACGCCGCGCAGAACCAGCACAGCCGGATCTTCGGCCACCAGCTCGACCCGAGCCTGCCCCGACCGCCCGCCGGTTCCCTCGCCGGTGGCCCGAACGCGGCCCTCCAGGATCCGTTCGTGGCGCAACTGCTGGCCGGTTGCGAGCCGATGTTCTGCTACGTCGACGACATCAACTCGTACTCGACCAACGAGGTGGCGATCAACTGGAACTCGGCGCTGACCTGGATCTCCTCGTTCCTGGCCGACCAGGGTGACGCCGGCGCGGTGCCGGCCACCACCTGCACGGCGCGCTACACCAACTACGGCGCCTGGCAGGGCGGCACCGGGTTCACCGGGCAGCTGACCATCCAGAACACGGGCACCGCGGCCATCAACGGCTGGAGCGTGCGCTTCGCGTTCACCGGTGACCAGCGGGTACGCGAGGCGTGGCTGGCGAAGGTCGCCCAGTCCGGCGCGACGGTGACCGCGCGCAACGAGTCGTACAACGCCAAGATCGCACCCGGCGGCACTGTGACGTTCGGCTTCAACGCGACGACAGGCGGCGGCGCCAACCCGAGCCCCGGCCTGGTCACGGTCAACGGAGCGCCCTGCTCGCTGACCTGACCGACGTCCCGGTGGCCGCCCTTCCGCAGGCGGTCACCGGGGCCGCACGATCAGCGCGGCCGGCGGGTCAACCGCCGGCCGCGTTGTGCTTCGCCACCAGGCTCGGGAGTTCGTCCAGCGAGTCGATCCGGAACAGGCACCGCCCGGCCACTGTGGAGGGATCGAGGATGTGCCCCCACGGACCGCGTCGGATCAGGCACGTCTTCATGCCCGCCTCCAGGGCCGGGCGCACGTCGTTGTCAGGCCGGTCGCCGACGTACAGGATCGACGACGCGACACCACCGCCCGCGGCGACGACCCGCTCGAAGAACACCGGCGACGGCTTCGCTACACCCCACCCGTGCGACGTGCCGATCACGTCCACCGGAAGGTCGAGAGCGCGCAGGGTCGCCTCGGCATGAGCTGGCTGGTTACCGGCCAGGCCCACGAACAGGCCCTGGTCCTTCAAGGACTCCAGGCACTCCCGCGCGTCCGGGTAGAGATCCTCCTCGGCGAACGACTCCGGCTGGCCGGCAGCCGCCCGACGCTCCAGCTCAAGGGTGAGATCGAAGTCGGGCCGGAAGACCCGGAACGTCTCCTGATAGTCCAGACCCCGGGCGATCACCGCACCGAAGACCGCCGAGAAGGTGTGCCGGGGCACGCCGAGCCAGTCGGCCCAGGCAGCGAACTCGTGGGACTCGTCGAGAATCGTCCCACCCACATCGAAGATGACCGTGTCAATCATGCCCGTCCCCCGTTGACGCGCGATCCGTCGGTGAAGCATAGACGGGGGTACGCACGACCGGCGGGCTTCCATGATCAGCTGTTGGTGGGTGGCCGGAACACCGGCGGCGGTGTGTCGCTCCGCAGGACAGTTCAGGGGCGCGGGCGGGGTGCCTGCGGCTGGCGCTGTCGAGCTGATGACGTGAACGAATCACCGGGCACGCGGCAAAACCGATGGATCGGACGCGCCGAGTGAGCCATCGTGACGCCATGGATGGCGACGATCTGGCTGGCGACGATCTGGATGGCGACGATCTGGCTGGCGGTGGTCTGGCTGGCGCGGAGCGTCGAGTGTGGGCGGCGATGCCGCCGGGGTCCCGCAGTGCATTGTCGGGGCTGTCCAACGCAGACCTACGCAGTCTGCTGTTGAGCGTGGCCCGCGACCGGGCGGAGACCGCGCGCCCATCCGAGGTGCTACGACGGTGGCGCGAGGACCGCTTCGTCCGCCCGGCCCGCGCCGATCCGCGCGTGCTCGCGCGGGTGGAGGCCCGGATGTGGCAACTGCTGCCCGCCGACGTCGCCGGGGTGGAGCTGTCGCCGGTCGTACCGGTCGGCACCTGCGCGGCGGTCGCACCGGTCAGCCAGAACAGGATCGTCACCACGATGCGTGCCAGCGAGGTGCTGAGCGATCCCACCAACGCCCTCGCCATCGAGGCGGCCCTACGTCGCCGCCGACAGAGCGAGGTCCACCTGGCCGCTGCCCATCGGGTGCTGCGGGCGCAGGACTTCGGCGGCGACGCGTCGGCGCACTTCCGGCTCTTCGCCCTGGTGTCCAGCGTCCGGGACACCGGCTCGGGCGACACGCAGGCACGGCTGCTGGTCCGACACCTCACCTACTGGCGGACCGTTCTCGCCGAGCTGGCACCGGCCGCCGCGCCTCAGCTGCACGT
The DNA here is from genome assembly GCF_003857035.1 of Micromonospora arida. Classification (GTDB taxonomy): domain Bacteria; phylum Actinomycetota; class Actinomycetes; order Mycobacteriales; family Micromonosporaceae; genus Micromonospora; species Micromonospora arida. Next base: position 16,150 of record NZ_QGSY01000133.1, on the reverse strand, counting down.
CACCACCTTCGACGATGAGGCCGTCCGGGAGCGGCTGGCCGACACCGTCCGACCGGCACTCGCCGCAGGTGTGGTGCCGCTCTTGGACGAACCGGAGCGGTCTCGCGGTCGCGGCTACTACACGGGCTGCGCCCTGCGGATCACCGTCCTGGACGGCAGCCTGGAGATCGGCGACGGCGGCCTCACCGACTGGACCGCCCGGCTGAGCGGTGACGCGAAGGAACGCTGCCTCGTCTCCTGCCTCGCCACCGAACGCCTCGTCGACTCCATCAGCCGCTGAACCGGGCCTGACGACGACCGCCTCGCCCACCGTCCGAGTGGCCACTCATCGCCGCTGCCGGAAGCAACCGAACGTGGCCTGCCAACCGAGCCCGAAAGTGTCGTACGCCTGTTCTATTCTCGATCCATGTTGGAGGGGTTGGCGCACGCGGAGGCGGCGGTCGTCGACTGCCTCGACGCGTCGACGTGGGCTCTTCCGCAGCACGACCTCGTCGCGGCACTCGACGCCGCTCACCGACTCGAGCAACGTCTGGCCGCGGTCAAGCTGACCCTCGTGCGGGAGCTGGACGGTCGAGGCACCGCGACCGCGCAGGGCGCGTCCTCGACGGCGGTGTGGCTGCGGGACCGGCTGCGGCTCAGCGTCTCCGCCGCTCGCCGGCTGGTCGATCTCGCCGGCGCGTTGGACGCGGGAGCGCCAGGCGTGCGGGCTGCTCTTGCCGGCGGGGATATCAGCGTGGAGCAGGCCCGGGTCATCGGCGACACGGTCAGCACGGTGCGCACGTCCGCCGGCGCCGAGGCGGCCGGGAAGGCGGTCGCCGTTCTGGTCGAGTGGGCCGGGCAGTTCGAACCGACCTTGCTGCGCAAGCTGGGCACCCGCATCCTCGATCACGTCGCCCCGGAGGTCGCCGAATCCGCCGCCCGGGCGGCGCTGGAGGCCGAGGCCCGCCGAGCCAGCCGGGATCGCCATGTCACCCTGTCCGAGCTGTCGGACGGCCGGCTGCGGCTGTCCGGCAGCCTGGACGCTGAGGCGGCCGGCCTGCTATGCGCCGCGATCGACCCCCTGACCGCGCCGTCCGGTCCGGACGATCCGCGTTCTCCCGGGCAACGCCGGCACGACGCGCTCGCCGACCTCTGCCGGCTTGCACTGCGAACCGGCGAGCTGCCCGAGCACGGCGGCGACCCCGCCCAGCTCGTCGTCACCACAAGCTTCGAGACGTTGGCCCGGCAGCTCGACGCCGGCACTCTCGACACCGACCTTCGGCTCACCCCGGAGACGGTTCGCCGGCTCGCCTGCGACGCGGCGATCCTCCCCGCCGTCCTCGGCGGCACCGGTCAGACGCTCGACGTGGGCAGGCAGCGGCGGCTCGTCACCGGCCCTCTCCGCCGCGCCCTGGTCCTGCGCGACCGCGGCTGCGCGTTCCCGGGCTGCGACCGCCCGCCCCGCTGGTGCGACGCCCACCACATCCACCACTGGGCCGACGGCGGCAGCACCAGCCTGACCAACGCCGTGCTGCTCTGCGCCCACCATCACCGACATGTCCACCGTGGCGAGTGGACCGTCCGGCTCGGTGGCGACGGTCGGCCCGAATTCGTCCCGCCAGCCTGGCTCGATCCCGACCGGCTCCCCCGCCGCAACCACTACCACCGGCGAACGTGACCCATTATTGATCCGACCCCGGCAAACAGGCCTGCGCCGCCGAACAAGCCTGCGTCGCCGAAATGCCGACCCCGGCAAACAAGCCGACGCCGCCGAGCCAACGTGCGTCGCCGGAAGGGACGACCCCGGCGAACAAGTTTGCGCCACCGAACAAGCCTGCGCCGCCGAACAGGCGCAGCGCGCGAGCAGATCAAGAACCGGCAGGCGACCCGGAGGCGGGCTGTGACGGGCACCGCACTGCGCGGGGCATCGATGAGCAGGCGCCAGCTCTAGGGTCGGTGAATGGGCACCACGGCGGAGGTTCGCGGCCGCTGGCGGTCGCTGTCGCCGCTGCCACCGCCCGGTCGGCTGCGCACCCTGTCGCTGGCCACCCTCGCCAACACGGTCGGCACCGGGCTGTGGGTGACGGGTGCGGCGCTCTTCCTCACCCGCACCGTGGGGCTGACCCCGACCGAGGTGGGGCTCGGGCTCACTCTCGCCGGCCTGGTCGGGCTCACTGCCAGCGTGCCGCTCGGCGGGCTCGCCGACCGACGTGACCCCCGGAGCCTGCGCGCCGTCCTGCAACTGGCGCAGGCGGTTGTCGCCGCCGCGTACCTGTTGGTCGGTTCTTTCCCGGCCTTTCTGCTGGTGGCCACACTGGACGCTCTGCTGATCTCCGGCAACCTCGCCGTCCGCGCCGCGCTGGTAGCGGCGGTGGGCGGCCCCGAGGGCCGGGTGCACGCCTTCGCCACCCTGCGCGCGGTGGCCAACCTGGGTGTGGCGCTCGGTGCGGGGCTGGCCGCGTTCGCGCTGGTGGCGGACACCGGGTGGGCGTACCGACTGTTGGTGCTCGGCAACGTCGCCACCTATCTCGTCTCGGCGGCGCTGATCATGCGGCTCCCGGCGTACCCGCCGGCCCGGCGACCCCTGAGGCAGAGAGCCGGCCGGGCGTTGCGCGACGGGCCGTTCCTCGCGGTCGCCGGCGCCTCGGCGGTGCTCTCCGTGCACCAGGTGGCGTTGACGCTGGTGCTGCCGCTGTGGGTGGTGGCGCACACCGATGCGCCTCCGGTGACGGTCTCCGCCCTCCTGCTGATCAACACGCTGCTCACCGTGCTGCTCGCCGTACGACTCAGCGGGAGCGCCCGGCACGCGGCACCGGCGGCGGCGACGATGCGCCGGGCGGGGTTGGTGCTCGCGGCCGGGATGCTGCTCTGGGCCGCGACCGCCGTCGTGCCCACCGCAGCGGCGGTCGGCCTGCTGCTGGCCGCGACGGTGATCTACACCCTGGGCGACCTGTGGCACGCCGGGGCTGGGGCGGCGCTGGCCTACGACCTCGCCGCCCCGGACGCCCTCGGCGCCTACCAGGGGGTCGACGGACTGCTCGCCGGGCTGGTCCGCGCGGCCGGCCCGGCCCTGCTGACCTGGTTGATCATCGACGGCGGCCCGGTCGGCTGGGTGGCGCTGGCGGGGTTGCTCGCGCTCACCGGCCTCGCCGTGCCGCCCCTCACCCGACGGGCCCTGGCCAACCACGCCGAACGCGCTGACCGCAGCGACCGCGCCGACCGGTCACCGCACCCGGGCTGACCGTCAGCCGATCTCCTCGTCGACGAAGCACCAGCGCCAGGCCTCACCCGGCTGCGCCGAGCGGATCACCGGGTGGCCGGTGGACGCGAAGTGCTTGCTCGCGTGCTGGTTCGGCGACGAGTCACAGCAGCCGACCTGCCCGCAGCTCAGGCAGGTGCGCAGGTGCACCCAGTACGTGTCGCCGATGGCGACGCAGTCCGCGCACTCGTCGGGGGTACGCGGCTCGACGGCACCGGCCTCGGTCAGGTGCTCACAGCTCACTTCTCAACCTCTCGCAGCAACGACTCTTCCAGGTCCAGGTCACGGTAGGCCCGCACCAGGACTTCCTCAGGAATCCGGCCGGAGTCCCGGGCCGCCCGGAACACATCCCGCTCGGCGTCGATCATCTCCTGCCGCAGCCGACCGTACGCCTGCGACGGGGTCTCCCGCTCGTCGCCGCCGAGTCGTTCCCACGCCATGTTGGTGCGGTCCTCCACCGCTCGGCGCAGCCGGTCCACCACGGCATCCGGTGCGCTGTCGGCCAACTCGCCGAGGCGGTCCTGGGCGGCCTTGCTGGCCTGCTGCTGCACGGCGGCGGCGGAGAGCGCGTCCTGCACCGGGTCGTCCTGCGGCAGCTTCAACCGCCGGGCGACCAGCGGCAGGGTGGCGCCTTGGCCGACCAGGGTGAAAACGATCACGGCGAAGGCCAGCCAGATCAACAACGCCCTGGGGTACGACTCGTCGCCGGCCAGGGTCAGCGGCAGGGCCAGCGCGGCGGCCAGGGTCACCACGCCCCGCATGCCGGCCCAGCCGATGATGATCGGGATCTTCGGTGACGGCCGGGCGTCCCGGCGGCGGACCCGGGGGACCAACCGGGCCAGGTAGGTGGCCGGGAAGAGCCAGAGGAACCGGGTCAGGAAGACGGTGCCGAGCACCGCGAAGGTGATCAGGACGAGCGAGCCGATCGGCTCGTCGAGATCGTGCAGTACCTCCCGCAGTTGCAGCCCGACCAGCAGGAAGACCAGGCCCTCCAGCAGGAAACGGACCAGCCGCCAGAACGCGCCGATCTGCAGCCGGGACGCCGCCGACAGCAGCTGGGGCAGCTTGTGCCCGAGCACCAGACCGGTGACGACCACCGCGACCACCCCGGAGGCGTGCAGGTGTTCGGCGGTGAACACCACCGCGAACGGGATGATCAACGACAGCGCGTTGTCCAGCAGCGGGTCGGTGATCCGCCGGTGCAGGAAGCCGAACACCAGCGCCCCGAGCGCCCCGATCAGGATGCCGCCGCCGGTGGACCGCAGCACCTCGATGGCGATCTTGTCGGCGCCGACGGTCGAGCCGACGGTGGCCATCGTCGCGACCCGCAGCAGCACCAGCGCGGTCGCGTCGTTGACCAGGCTCTCGCCCTCCAGGATGGTGACGACCCGGCGGGGCAGCCCGACCCGACGGGCGACGGCGGTGGCGGCCACGGCGTCCGGTGGGGCGACCACCGCGCCGAGGGCAAGACAGATAGCGAACGGCAGCTGCGGCAACAGCAGGTGCAACACCAACCCGACCACGAACGCGGTGAACAACACCAGGCCGACCGCGAGCAGCAGGATCGGCCGGATGTTGTTCTTGAACGCCGGCACCGAGGTCTCCAGCGCGGCCACGTAGAGCAGCGGCGGCAGGATGCCGACCAGCACCAACTCCGGGTCGAGTTCGATCTGCGGGAAGCCTGGCACGAACGAGAGCGCCAGGCCGAGGACGACCAGCACGATCGGCGCGAGCAGACCGAGCCGGCGGGCCAACGCGGCGCCCAGCGTGGCGATCGCCAGGAAGACGACGACCGGAAACAGGCTTTCCATGGGGTACGAGCCTAGGGGTACGCCTGTTCGGCTTCGATCAGCCGCCCGGGCGCAGCTTCGGCAGCACCTCCGCCCCGAACGCGTCGATGAAACCGCGCTGCTCCTGCCCGACGTGGTGCAGGGCGACCTGGTCGAAGCCGAGCTGCGCGTACTCCTCCAGCCAGCCGACGTGCCGCCCCAGGTCGGCCGACACGTTCACCACCTCGGCGACCCGCTGCGCCGGCACGTCGGCGGAGACCACGTCGAAGTGTTCGACGGTCTCCAGGTCCCAGCAGACCGGCGGGGCGAAGACGTTGCTGCGCCACTGGTCGTACGCGAGCGCCTCGGCCTGGGCCTGCTCCGGCGCCCAGGAGACGTGCACCTGGAGGTGCAGCGGCCCACGTCCGCCCGCGTCCCGGTACGCGTCGATCATCTCGCGCAGGTGCGCCACCGGGGCGTTCACGGTGATCAGCCCGTCCGCCCATTCGGCGCACCAGCGGGCGGTGGCCACGCTGACGGCGGCGCCGACCAGCGCGGGCGGCTGCTCGGGGCGGGTCCACAGCCGGGCCCGATCCACCCGGACCAGGCCGTCGTGGCTGACCTCCTCGCCGGCCAACAGGGCCCGGATCACGTCCACGCACTCGCGCAGCCGGGCGGTGCGTACGTCCTTGCGCGGCCACGGGTCGCCGGTGATGTGCTCGTTGCTGGCTTCGCCGGTGCCCAGGGCCGCCCAGAACCGGCCCGGGTACATCGCGCCGAGGGTGCCGATCGCCTGCGCGATGATCGCCGGGTGGTACCGCTGACCGGGCGCGTTGACCACGCCGAACGGCATGCCGGTGGCCTGCAACGCCGAGCCGAGCCAGGACCAGGCGAAGCCGGACTCGCCCTGCCGGGCGCTCCACGGCGAGAAGTGGTCGGAGCACATGGCGGCGTCGAAGCCGGCCCGCTCGGCGTGGATCACCGCCTCCAACAGGGCGCGTGGACCGATCTGCTCATGCGAGGCGTGAAATCCGTACGACGTCATGGGCACACTTCCTACCCACGACGGCACCGGCTGACGCGTGCCGCGACCCGAACTACTCGGCGTGTGCGCCGGCGCCGGCCGAGGGGGCGCCCTCTCCCACCCAGACCGTCTTGGTGTTGCAGAACTCCCGCATGCCCAGCGCCGACAGCTCCCGCCCGTACCCGGAGTTCTTCACACCACCGAACGGCAGTTCCGGGTACGAGGTGGTCATTCCGTTGATGAAGACGTTGCCGGCGTCCAGGTCGGTGGCGAAGCGCTCCTGCTCGGCCCGGTCCCGGGTCCAGGCGTTCGAGCCGAGCCCGAAGCTGGTGCCGTTGGCGACCTCGATGGCCTCCTCGTACGACGAGACCCGGAACAGGCCGGCCACCGGGCCGAAGACCTCCTCGGACCACATCCGCATCTGCGGGGTGAGGTCGGTGACCACGGTCGGCGGGTAGAACCAGCCGTCGCCGCTCGGCGGCTCGCCGCCGCAGAGCACTGTCGCGCCGTTGTCGACCGCGTCGCGGACCTGGGCGTGCACCTCGTCGCGGCCACGCTCGCTGGCCAGCGGCCCGACGTCGGTGTTCGGGTCCATCGGGTCGCCGACGCGCAGCGCGGCCATGTTGGCGGCGAACTTCTCGGCGAAGGCGTCGAACACGTCGGTGTGCACGATGAACCGCTTCGCCGCGATGCAGGACTGGCCGTTGTTCTGGCAGCGGGCGGTGGTGGCGACCTCGGCCGCCCGATCCACGTCGGCCGAGGGCATCACCACGAAGGGGTCGCTGCCGCCGAGTTCGAGGACGGTCTTCTTCAGCTCCCGCCCGGCGATCTGCGCGATGGACCGGCCGGCGGGCTCGCTGCCGGTGAGCGTCGCGGCGCGTACCCGGGGGTCGCTGAGGATGTGGTCGACGGCCTCCGAGTCGACCAGCACGGTGGTGAAGGCCCCCTCGGGGAAGCCTGCTCGCCGGAACACGTCCTCCAGCAGCAGCGCGGTCTGCGGCACGTTCGAGGCGTGCTTGAGCAGGCCGGTGTTGCCGGCCATCAGCGCCGGGGCGGCGAAGCGCATCACCTGCCAGAGCGGGAAGTTCCACGGCATCACCGCGAGCACCACGCCGATCGGCTGGTAGCGGATGAACGCCCGGGTGGCCTTCACGGCGTCGGCGTCGGCGGGCTCGTCGGCGAGGAACGCGGGGGCCTTGTCGGCGTAGAAGCGGGCGGCGCTGGCGCACTTGGTCACCTCGGCCTGCGCCGCGACGTACGTCTTGCCCATCTCCGTGGTCATGATCCGGGCGATCTCGTCGCGCTCGGCGTCCAGCAGGTCGGCCGCGGCGTTCATCCACTGGGCGCGCTGGCCGACGGTCGTCGCCCGCAGCTGGTGGAACGCGAGGTCGGTGCGCTCGATGGCGTCGTCGAGTTGCTCGGTGGACATCGCCTCGTAGGTCTTGAGCACCTGTCCGGTGGCGGGGTTGGTGGTGGCGATGTGGGGCATTCCGTCCTCCTGTCACTCGAACAACGAGTGTCGTACGCCCGGCTCCTCGCGACGGCGGGCGGCGCGGCGGCGCTGGATCACGACCAGGTCGACCACGGCGACCACGGCGAAGATCCCGCAGAGTACGCCGAGCCAGGCGATGCCGGCCCAGAACGCCAGCACCGCGAAGAGCACCATGATCACCAGCCCGAAGCTGGCGAGGGTGAGCCGAAGGTTCAACGCGCTGTTCGCGTGGCCGACCGTGCCACGGGCGCGCCGGGGCTGCGATCTCGTCATACCCACCGATCTACCCCCGATCGGCCGGATTAACCGGTACCGCGCGCGCCCGCACACCCGCACCCGCCGGTGTGCTCCGGCACATCCGTTCGCGCCGCGGCCTCGTCGACCGCAGGATGGGCGCATGTCAATGACCCTCGCCGTACCGGTGACCGTCTCCATCGCCCGCCGCGTCGATCCCGGCCGGGCCAGCGAGATGGTGGCCTGGATGCGGGCCGGCACCGCGCTGGCCGAGGCGTTCCCCGGCTTCCTCGGCGCCGGCTGGGTGCAGAGCGGCCCCGGTTCGCCGGAGTGGCACATGCTCTACCGCTTCGCCGACGCCGAGACGCTGCGCCGGTGGGAGGAGTCGCCGCAGCGGCACTGGTGGCTCAGCTCGGCGCAGGGCATCGTCGAGCACACGCGGGTCGAGCGGCGTACCGGAATCGAGGGTTGGTTCGACAGGCCGCTGGAGCACTCGGTGGACCCGGTGGAGCCGGCCCCGCCCGCATCGCCTCCCCGCTGGAAGCAGGCGGTGACGATCTGGCTGGCGTTCTTCCCCCTGAGCCTGACCGCCACTCTGCTGACGAGCCGCTTTCTCGATGCGGTGCCGCTGGCGGCCCGGGTGCTGCTGATGACGCTCTGCCTGACCCCGCTGATGACCTATCTGGTGCTGCCCCGGATCACCCGGGCGTTGCACTGGTGGCTGCACGGTCAGCGGGCACCGTGGCGGGACGCATAGCACCCCTACGGCTTCCGCGTCGGCACTCTGCCGCATACCCGACAGCAACTTCCCGGCAAACCACATCCTGCGCATAGAGTTACCGCGCTGTCGCTCTGTGCTGCGGGAACGGGAGACGTCATGCCTCGACGCTGGGTCGCCGCACTGGCCTGTCTCGCGGCGCTGGTCGCCCTGGCCTGCGAGGGCGGCAACTCCGCGACACCCCGCCCCACCACGAGCGCCAGACCGTCGAGCGGGCCCGGCGGCATCGCCGCCCTCGGCGACTCGATCAGCACCGGCTTCGCCTCCTGCCTGGTGCTCACCTCCTGCGAGCGCAACTCCTGGTCGACCGGGGACGGGCTGCGGGTGCAGAGCCACTACCGGCGGTTGCTCGAACAGAACCCGACGATCCGCGGCCGGACGTACAACCATGCCCGTCCCGGCGCTCGCGCGGACGCCCTGGAGGGTCAGGCCCAGGCGGCGGTACGCGACCGCGCCGACTACGTCACAGTGCTGATCGGCGCCAACGACATCTGCCGGGGCGGGGTGGACGCGATGACGCCGGTGGCGCAGTTCCGAGCCGACGTCGACCGGGGGCTGCGGGTTCTGCGGACCGGCCGGCCGAAGGCCCGGGTGCTGGTGGTGAGCATCCCGGACCTCTACCGGCTCTGGGAGGTCGGGCACGACGACGCCCGGGCGACCCGCGCGTGGCGGCGGGGCATCTGCCCGGCCCTGCTGGCCGAGGCGACCTCGACCGCACCGGCCGACCGGGCGCGCCGGGCCGCCGTCCGGGACCGGATCGACGCGTACAACGCCGAGTTGAAGGCGGCCTGCCGGGCGTACGGAGCACGGTGCCGGCACGACGGCGGCGCGTTGCACAAGGTCCGGTTCACCCTGGACCTGCTCAACCCGCTGGACTGGTTCCACCCCAACGCCACCGGCCAGGGCCGCATCGCCGAGGTGACCTGGCGCTCCTCCGGCCTGGCCAGCTGAACGACCCCGGACGGGCCGTCAGGGTTGGCGCGGCTCCGGGACGGCGTTGCCGCGGGAGCCGTAGAGGGCCCGGGACCGCTGGGCGAGGTCCTTCGTGGCCGACGAGTTGGCCCAGGTGCCGAGCACGATGGCCGCACCGGGGACGATCTTGGCGACCATCCGCTTCGCGGCCCGGACGCCGGCCATCTGGGCCAGCCGGATGCCGAGTTGCAGCATGACCCGACCGAGCGGACGCTGGCCGCCCAGGCCGAAGAGCGCGTCGGCGCGTTCCCGGCCGGCGGCCACGCCGAGCGCCAGCCGGGCGCTCTCGGCGACCTTGTGCACCCGCTGGAGCACCAGCAGGTCGGTGGCCCGGTCATTGTGCAGGGGGTCGACGTCGTACGCGGCGGCGATGTGCAGCACCATCCGCGCCTGGGTCCAGGCCAGCACGCCCACGTCGATCACGGCGCCGGGCAGCCCGGCCGCGCCGGAGACTGCGCCGGACAGTCGGGCCAGGTTGACGAACTTGCGGGCCGCCTGGTCGGCCAGGACGTCGGCGGAAACCCCGGGCTGTTCGGCCCGGGCACGGGCGGCCCACTGCACGGCTTCCGGCCCGAGGCGGCGCACCGCCTCCAGGGCAAGGTGCTCCGGCGCGTACTGCGGGTCGTCCCGCATCCGGTCCCAGAGCCGGGCCGGCGGGCCCTCGGGGGCGTCCACCGGCCCGGCCGGCAGGTCGACGGACGGCTGCGGAGTAGGGGCGGCGGGCTGGCCGCCGATGGGCGGGGTGTCGGTCACCAGGTCTCCCCAGGGGTGGAAACGGTGGACAGGGCGGCCGATGGAGCGGTCAGCGGCGGCGGTTGGACAGCCGAGCCGCCAACCCCTTCAACTTCTGCTGGTTGCCCGGCTTGGCCATCTCTCGACGACCTCGCTCGACCAACTGCTGCCCCTTCGGCGATCTCAGGAATGTGGTGATCCGCTGCATCAGTGACATGGCGTCCTCCTGTCGATGGTCCCGCAGTCATGTGTACCCCGAACCCGCAACACATGTACCCGGGATGCGACAGCCTCAACCCTGACCGTCCATAGTGGGCGGTAGGTTACCGCCCCGCCGGAACGATGGCGTCAACGACCCTGGTGGCCCGCCACTCGTGCTGCTGGTAGTGCTCGGGGTACGCGGAGACCTGCACCGCCTGGGCGGCGTCGGTGAGCCGCATCCGCTGCCAGCCGGGCACCTGCTCCAGCGCGCTGAGGAACTGCCGGGTGGCGAACTCGGGGTCCATCAGCCGCCCCACCGGGCCCCAGCCGCTGCTGGAGCGCTGTTGGAACAACCCGACCGAGTCGTGGTCCCAGCCGACGCCCTGGTGCGGATAGTCCTGCGACTCGGGCAGCACGCCGCTGGCCACGTTGTAGAGATTGCTCTCCTGCATGGCGGTGGCCACCGCGATCACCAGACCCCGGCGCGGCACACCCATCTTGCGGCCGGTACTGACGATCGCCTCGGCGTTCTCCATCTGGTCCTCGTCCAGCCCGGCGACGGGCGCCGGGTCGGTCGGGCGAGCCGGGGCGACCTTACGGGCCGGCGCGCTGGTGTCCGGGTCGGCAGGGCTCGCCGCGGGGGACTGGGCGGCGGCGGAGGCGCTCGGGGCAGCCGTGCGGTCGAGGGAACGGGAGGCGCGCTGCTGCTCGGCCCGCTGCGCCAGCTCGGAGCTGGAGAGCGATCCGCTCCGGGTCGCCGCGTCGGCGTCCTCGTTCCGAACCTGGACGACGGCGGTCAGACCGAGGCAGCACACCACACCGGTGGCCAGCGCCACCTGTGCCCGGCGTCGACCGGTCAGGTCCCGGGCGTACGCCCGGAGTCGACTCGCGGTGGTTGTCCGTTCGGTTGAGGTGCCATCCTCCGTATCGGCAGTGGGCCTGCTCGGGGCGTACGGGTCGTCGAGGGTGCCGTCGTCACGCATCAACCGAGGCTAGGCAGGTGGAAACCCTGATCACGCACGGTGATCACGTGGCGCTCGACACAGATCGGAGGCGTACTGGTGGACGACCTGGGCGGGGTGACCCGCCCGGGGAACGGACCTCGCGTACCGGATGAAGCTGGCGCCGCACGCGGACCGGCACGGGCCCGGACAGGACCCAACATTCCACCCCCGAGCCTCACATGATCGACAAACTCGGCCTTTGGGCCGAACCGCCCCTCGGCCGATCGGCCACGAGGCTCGGCCTGGTGGCGTAAACAGCCGATTAGTCCGGTCACGCCCACCACCCGGCCAACGGATCGCCCGACGCAGGAATGCACCAGGATGGCGGGTACGTTGCCCGAACGGGTGCCCTTCGTCGCGAGGCGCACCCCGCAGGCACATTTCAGGGAGGTCCGCACCGGTGCTCGACCCACACGAGCTCTACCAGCTCACCGACGATCTGCCCGACCTCGGGCAGCCGGTCCTGATCCAGGCCCTCACCGGGTTCGTGGACGCCGGAAACGCCAGCCGACTGGCGCGTGAGCAGCTACTCACCTCGCTGGAGGGTCGGCCGATCGCCACGTTCGACGTCGACCAGCTCTTCGACTACCGATCGCGACGACCGGTGATGACATTCGTCGAGGACCACTGGGAGAGCGTCGACGCGCCCAAGCTGGAGCTGCACCTGCTGCAGGACGACGACGAGACCCCGTTCCTGCTGCTCACCGGCCCCGAACCGGACCTGCAGTGGGAGCGTTTCGTGGCCGCCGTGGCCGGGCTCGCCGCCCGGCTGGACGTCCGACTCACAGTGGGGCTCAACTCGATCCCGATGGCGGTCCCGCACACCCGACCGACCGGGGTGACCGCACACGCCACCCGCCCCGAACTGATCGCCGGCTACGAGCCCTGGCTGCAACGCGTCCAGGTGCCCGGCAGCGTCGGTCACCTGCTGGAGTTCCGCCTCGGCGAGCAGGGCCGCGACGCGCTGGGCTTCGCCGCCCACGTGCCGCACTACGTGGCGCAGACCGAATACCCGGCAGCCGCCGAGGTGTTGCTCACCTCGGTGTCGCGCAGCACCGGGCTGCTGCTGCCCGGCGACGGGCTGCGCTCGGCCGCCGAGGTCGTCCGGGTGGAGATCGACCGGCAGGTCGCGCAGACCGAGGACGCCGCGGCCCTGGTCCAGGCCCTGGAGGAGCAGTACGACGCGTTCGCCCGAGGTCGGGGCGAGAAGAGCCTGCTCGCCCCGGATGCCGGCCCACTGCCCACGGCCGACGAACTCGGCGCCGAACTGGAACGGTTCCTGGCCGAACAGACCCGTCCCGGCGACACCCCGGGCAGCTGACCCGGCGTCGCGGCGGCGGATGCGGCAGGCTGGGGGTATGCGCCTGGCGACCTGGAACGTCAACTCGGTGAAGGCCCGCCTACCCCGGCTGCTGGAGTGGCTGGCCGACACCGGGCCGGACGTCGTCTGCCTGCAGGAGACCAAATGCCCGGACGGCGCCTTCCCGGTGACCGAGGTGGGCGCGCTGGGCTACACCGTGGCCAGCCACAGCGACGGCCGGTGGAACGGGGTGGCCATCCTGTCCCGGGTCGGGCTGGGCGACGTCCGGGTCGGGTTCGCCGGTGAACCCGGCTTTCCCGAACCGGAGGCCCGGGCCATCTCCGCCACCTGCGACGGGGTGCGGGTCTGGTCGGTGTACGTGCCCAACGGCCGGACGCCGGACGACCCGCACTACGCGTACAAGTTGGCCTGGTTCGCGGCGCTGCGCGACGCGCTGGACGCGGAGCTGGCCGGCGGGTTGCCGCTGGCGGTCTGCGGCGACTTCAACGTCGCCCCGACCGACGCCGACGTCTGGGACCCGGCGGTCTTCACCCACTCCACCCACGTCACCCCGGCCGAGCGGGCAGCCCTCGCGGCGCTGCGCGACCTGGGCCTCAGTGACGTCGTGCCCACCCCGATGAAGGGCCCGCACCCCTTCACCTACTGGGACTACCGGGCCGGCATGTTCCACCAGAACAAGGGCATGAGAATCGACCTGGTGTACGCGTCCGCGCCGTTCGCCCGAGCGGTCCGCTCCGCGTACGTGGATCGAGAGGCCCGCAAGGGCAAGGGCCCCTCCGACCACGCGCCGATCGTGGTCGACGCGGACCTGGTGCCCGCGGTCGAGACGTTCTGAGTGGCTAGGGTGGGCAGATGGCAGTCGTGAAGATCAACGCAATCGACGTCCCGCCCGGTGGCGGCGCGGAGCTGGAGAAGCGGTTCGCCGCGCGGGCCGGAGCGGTGGAGAACTCCCCCGGCTTCCTCGGCTTCGAACTCCTCCGCCCGGTGGCCGGCGAGACCCGCTACTTCGTCTACACGAAGTGGGAGAGCGAAGAAGCGTTCCAGGCGTGGGCCGCCGGCCCCTCGCGCGCCGCCCACGCCACCGCTCCCGGCGACAAGCCCCGTCCACCGGTCTCCACCGGCGCCAGCCTGCTGGAGTTCGAGGTGGCGCTGCATGTCCCCCAGCCCTAGCCACCTACCTGCGGGCAACGGCCCGGTTTGACAGTCGAGGTCATGCGACGACCGGCCGGTGACGCCAGGCGGCGATCGCCGAGGTTCACCGCAGCGGTCGCGACCCGCCTCACGGAATGAGGAGGGCCTTGCCCGGGATCGCGCGCGCCTCCATCGCGCGGTGAGCTTCAGCCGCGGAGGACAGTGGGTACTCGCGTGCGATCACCGGGCGGATCCGCCCTTGCACCGCCTCGGTCAGGGCCCTGCTCGCGAGCTGCACCATCTCCGGTGCCTCGAACTGAACGTCCGCGATGCCGTACAGATCGATGCCGCGCGCCTGTGCACTCTGTAGGTCGGTCTTGGCGAAGTCGCCACTCGCCGCCCCATGGGCCGAGACCCGCCCGCCGTCGGCGACCAGAGGAAAGGCGTCGCTGCCCAGATCTCCCCCGACGCCGTCCAGCAGCACATCGACAGACATACCGCCAAGGGCTTCGCGTACCGCGTCGGTCCATCCATCACCGGAGTAGTCGACGACAGCGTCGGCGCCGAGCCGTCGTACCAGTGTGAGCTTGTCAGCGCCACGGGCCGCTCCCACGACCTGCGCACCGAGACGGTGTGCGAGCTGAACGAGCAGCGTTCCCATGCCGCCCGCAGCCCCCAGGATCAGCACCCGGTCGCCCGGCTTGACGCCGACGCCGTCGATGATGCCCATGGCGGTCACGCCGTCGTGTGCGAGACCAGCCGCTTCCCGCAGGCCCAGGCCGTCGGGGACCGGCACCAGTCGGTCGACGCCGGCCCGAACCAGTTCAGCGTATGAACCCCGCGTTCCGGCACCCGCAACGACCTGGCGGCCGAGCCAGGACGCAGAGACACCCGGACCGGTGGAAACAACCGTTCCCGCCGCTGCGCCGCCCGGTACGTACGGCGGGGTAACACCGAACATCTCACCCCAGCCACCGCGGATCTGAGTTTCCAGGTAGATCGTGTCCACGGCCTCGGCCCGAACGATGACCTCCCCCTCCCCGGCTTGCGGATCGGGTAGGTCCACCGGGATCAGAACCTCCGGACCCCCGTACCGAGAAACCTGAATCGCCCGCACGCATGTCTCCGATCAGCACGGTCCGACGGTTCGGTTCCGCCTCGACACCTCGTGTCAACGACGCTAGGACTTAAATATTGGTTGAAGTCAAGCGGGAGGTTGGGAGACCGATGGCGGAGTTCACGGGGACGTCGGAACCGCGCCGCCATACCCTCAGATGCACTCAGGCCCGCACCACGGCCGAATCGCGCCGGACCGGCTGTCTCCGTTGATAGCGTCGAGGCGGCCCGAGCGGTAGCTGGCCCGGCGCCCCCGCCGACTTGATCCACTCGGGTTCAATGAAACCGGGGTGTCCTGGTCGGCCGATAGCGCGACTTCAATGATCCCGAGTCGATCAACGGCCGCGACCGAGGACCGGCCGACCGGACAGGCCGACGAGCAGGCGAGCGGACGGCCCCGCCGGCCTGGCCGGGGTCGGCCTCAGGACTTGCGGGAGGACTGGAGGGTGGCGAAGGCGATGACATTGTCGGCGTAGCCGGTACGGCCCCCGATGAACTGCCCACCACAGGTGATCAACCGCAGCCCGGGTGGCCCGTCGTGGCCGTAGATCCGCTCGGCGGGCAACTGGTCCTTCGGGAAGTGTTCGACGGTGTCGATTCGGAACACCACCACCGACTCGTCCGCCCGGGCCACCTCGATCAGGTCGCCGGGGTGCAGCTTGGCCAGGTCGTAGAAGACCGACGGGCCGGTCTTCGTGTCCACGTGCCCGACGATCACCGCAGGGCCAGGCTCACCGGGGGTGGGCCCCCGGTCGTACCAGCCGGTCTCGTTGTGCCGCTCCAACGGCGGTACGGCGATCGAGCCGTCCCGTGCCTGCCCGACGGGTGCCACCGGCGCGGCCACCTTGATCGCCGGCACCGAGAGGCGCACCGGGCGACTGGCCGACAACCCGACCGATTCGCTGCGGGCCGGCCGGTCGCCGCCGGTCGGGGCCAGGTCGAAGGGGCCGACCGAACGGCCCAGCCCGGCCCCGGTGGCGAAGACCCCGGCCAACACCAACACCACGGCCAACGGTACGGACCAGGGGCTGCGACCCGAGGGACGACTACGCCGGGGGGCAACGGCGGTCGGCGGACGCGCGGCCACCGACCGCCGTTGCCCCCCGGCGTAGTCGTCCCTCGGGTCGCAGCCCCTGGT
>NZ_QGSY01000084.1 GCF_003857035.1 Micromonospora arida | reverse complement strand
CGGCGGTTGCGGGCTCGTGAGGAGCGCAGGCGGCGGAGTCGGCTGATCAGCACCGGGTCGGCAGCGAGGGCTGCCGGATTGTCCAGCAGGCCGTTGAGCAGCTGGTAGTACCGGGTCGACGAGATTCCGAAGGTGTCCCGGACGGCCTGCTCCTTGGCGCCGGCGTGCCGCCACCACTGCTGCTCGAAGGCGAGGATGGCTCGCTCCCGCTCGGTCAGCCCCGGCGCCGGATCAGCGGGATCAGTGGGCTGCGCCGCCTCGTCGGCGGGTGGCGCGTCGGCGGTCTCGATGGACGGCGCCGGTCGGGGGTTCGGGACGGTCGGCCCGGCAGCACCCACGGCCTCACCCGGACGAGCGCCGATGGACGGCTCGGGGGCGGCCGGGGAGGTGTCGGCGGACATGTCGTTCAGCCTAGTCAGCGGCGACCAGGGACGCAGCAGGCGGCGCGGCCGGTCCGTACCGCCGGGAACCCCGACGGCCGGGCCGGCCGCGCCGCGTCACTTCGGTCAGGTCAGGAGATGTCGCGGCGGCGCATCGTCCACAGCGCCGCCCCGAGGATCACCAGCACCGAGACCGAGAGCAGAACGGAGGACTGCTGCCAGGTGATGTCCATGGTGGCCGGCTTGCACTCCCCGTAGTAGGTCGCGTTGCAGGAGTCCCAGTCCTGCAACGTGACCGTCTTCGTCATCCAGGCCAGGATGTACGTGGGCAGCAGCCATGCCTCGGCGAACCGCACGCTCGCCATCTCCAGCAGGATGCCCAGACCGAACTGGCCGACGACCATCACCGCCACCACGCCACCGAGGGCCATCGCGGTGTGCCGACCCAACGAGGCGAGGGCGAAGCCGATGGTGGTGAGCACCAACACCAGCGCCACTCCGCGCAGACTGGTCAGCAGGAACGACTGCCAGACCCCGGAGGTCATCTTCTCGGTGCTGCCCCGGAATGTGGCGACCGCCCAGAACCCGGCGAACCACAGCACCGCGGCCGGGACCGTCACCGCCAGGATGCCGGTGAGCAGCGCAGCCAGCTTGGTGAGCAGTACGGTGAGCCGCTTCGGCCGCCAGAGCAGCAGGTTCATCATGCCGCCGGTGCTCCACTCGGCCCCGACGAAGGACGCGCCGACGACGAACCCGACCAGGGCGAGGATCGCCGCGAACGGGATCAGCGTCTCGTCGAACGTCTCCTTGAAGTTGAACGTCGAGGGCAGGAACCACTCGGCCTCGATCTGGTCACGGGACGGGGCGGTGATCACCGAGCAGTCGTCCGGGTAGCGACCGTCGGTCGCCGTACCGGCCGTCTTGGCCTTCTCGCACTCCACGCGCTCCTGCTCGCTCCAGCGCACCTGCTCCTGGTACTGCTGGTCGGCCTGACGCTCGGCCCGAGCGAGCTGACCGGCGTCGATCTTCTGGTTGGTGAAGAACACCCCGACCACCACCGCGACCAGCACCAGCAGGCCGAGCAGCGTCGAGTAGCGGGTGAAGCGCCGCTTGGTGAGCCGGCGCAGCTCCGTACGAAAGAGGCTCACGCGCCCCACCCTCCCCCGGCGGGACCGGGCTGACCCGTCCCGCCAACCTTCGTGGACTCGTCGACCTGCCGGTGCTGACCGGGCACCGGTGCGGTGGCGGTCAGTTCGAGGAAGACGCTCTCCAGATCGACGGCGATCGGCGCCAACTCGCTGACGTAGAGGTTCTTCTCGGCGAGCAGCCGGGTCACCGAAGCCGGCTTGTCGACACCGGTCAGCATCAGGTGGTCCGGGTGACCGGTGACCCGGATCCCCGCCTGGGTCAGCGCCTCGGTGGCCACCGGCAGGTCGCTGACCGCCTCCAGCCGGATCCGGACCGCACCGGACGAGTGCTGCGCGAGCACCTCGTCGACCGGACCGAACGCGACCCGTCGGCCCAGCGAGATGATGGTGACCGAGTCGCAGATCAGTTGGATCTCACCGAGGATGTGGCTGGACAGCACCACTGTCATTCCGGACTCGGCGAGGGTGCGCATCAGCGTGCGCATCTCCCGGATGCCGCCCGGGTCGAGGCCGTTGGCCGGCTCGTCGAGGATGAGCAGCTTCGGGTTCTTCAGCAGGGCCGAGGCCACGGCGAGCCGCTGCTTCATGCCCAACGAGTACGTCTTGACCCGCTCGCCGGCCCGGTCGCGCAGCCCGACGAGTTCCAGCACCTCGTCGACCCGGACGGCCGGCACCTCGCCCGCACCGGCGAGCAGGGACAGCGTGTCCCGGGCTGTGAAGTGCGGGAAGAACTGCGGGCTCTCCACTATCGCGCCGACCTGACCGGCGACCGTGGGCAGCGCGTCGGGAACCTCGTGCCCGAGCAGCGCCATCCGGCCACCGTCGGGTCGGATCAGGCCGAGCAGGGTACGCAGCGTAGTGGTCTTGCCGGACCCGTTGGGGCCCAGGAAGCCGTGCACCTGCCCCGCGTCGACCCGCATGTCGAAGCCGTCGAGCGCGTTGCGGGTGCCGCGTCGACGACTCTTGTACGTCTTACGTAGACCTTCGATCTCCAGGACAGCTGGCAAGCTGCACCTCCCCCGATGGGTGGGCGTGACAGCCGACACCATACGCGGTATGCAGGAGCGCGCAATACGCGGTATGCATCGACGCGCCGATCAGGCTAGTTCATCGACGGAGCGTGACCTCTCAGGCGCAGACGACCTGTACGCCGGCAGCGCGGAACGCGTCCACCACCTCCGGCGCGGCACCGGAGTCGGTCACCAGCGTCTCCACCCGCTCGACAGGGCAGATCCGGGCGAAGGCGTGACCGCCCAGCTTGGACGAGTCCGCGATGATCACCACGCGCTTGGCTCGGGCCACCATCAGGTTGTTCATCGCCGCCTCCCCCTCGTGGTGGGCGGCGGCGCCGAGCTGCGGGTCGATCGCGTCCACACCGAGCAGGGCGACGTCCAGGGTGACCTCGCGCAGCAGCGCCCCGCCCAGCGGGCCGACCAGCTCGAACGACTTCGGGCGCACCACGCCGCCGGCCACCACGACCTTCATCCGGGACCGGACCAGCAGCTCGTTGGCGATGTTCAGCGCGTTTGTCACCACTGTGAGCTGGGCACCCTCGGCGCTGGTGTTCAGATCCGGTCGCACGGCGAGCGCCCTCGCCACCTCGGTGCTGGTGGTGCCGCCGTTCAGGCCGACCACGGTGCCCGGCGTGACGAGCGCGGCGGCGGCGGCCCCGATCCGCTGCTTCTCGGCCGAGTGCTTGGCCGTCTTGTAGCGCAGCGGCAGGTCGTACGACACGCCGTTGGCGACCGCGCCGCCCCGGGTCCTCGTGATCATTTGCTGCTGCGCGAGCTGGTCGAAGTCACGCCGGATGGTGGCCTGGGAGACGTCCAGCCGCTCGGCTGCCGCCTCGACGCTGACCCGGCCGTTGTCGGTCAACATTTCGAGCAGGGCGTTCCATCTGGCGTACCGGTCCACTGCGGGGGCCCTCCCAGCAACTGCACGGACGGTGATTGATTGCGTGCACAGTAGTGCGCGAAACTAGGCTGGCGCAAAAGACTGACCTGCGCGATCGGCCAGCCGGTTGCCATGGTCACCCGCGTTCGCGCAGAATAACGCGCGAAATGCGGGTCTAACGAGCCGTATTGCGCACCGATCGGCCCTGCGAGGAGTTTCCCATGGCGTACGTGGACGCGGAGATCGCGAGCCAACCCGACTGCTGGCGGGAGGCGGCCAGGCTGGCCGAGATCGTACGCGGTGACCTGCCGCGCCGCGGGGAGCGGGTCGCCGTCGTCGGTTGCGGCACGTCGTGGTTCATGGCGATGGCGTACGCGGCCCGCCGCGAGCAGGCCGGCCACGGTGAGACCGACGCGTTCCAGGCGTCCGAGTTCCCCTCCGGCCGCCGCTACGACCGGCTGATCGCGATCACCCGTTCCGGCACCACCACCGAGGTGCTGGAGCTGCTCGCCGCGCTGCGCGGGCGGACACCCACCACAGTGATCGTCGGCGACCCCGCGTCCCCAGCGGTCGAGCTGGCCACCGCCACCGTCGCCCTGCCCTTCGCCGACGAACGGTCGGTGGTGCAGACCCGCTTCGCGACCACCGCACTGGCCCTGCTCCGGGCCCAGCTCGGCGACCCGGTGACAGCGCTCGCCGCCGACGCCGAGGTGGCGGTGCGGTCCCAGCTGCCGATCGACCCTGCCACCATCGAGCAGGTCACCTTCCTCGGTCGGGGGTGGACGGTCGGGCTGGCCCAGGAGGCGGCGCTGAAGTGCCGCGAGGCGGCCACCTTCTGGGCCGAGGCGTACCCGGCGATGGACTACCGGCACGGTCCCATCTCGGTCGCCGCGCCGGGCCGGCTGGTCTGGGCGTTCGGTGAGCTGCCCGACGGGCTGCCCGAGGATGTGGCGGCCACCGGCGCGGCCTTCGTGCACAGCCGCACGCACGGCTGGCGCACGGTGCTGGGCAGTTGGTCTGCCGGCCGTACCCCGGTCGATCCGATGGCCGACCTGATCCT
This sequence comes from Micromonospora arida, assembly GCF_003857035.1. Classification (GTDB taxonomy): domain Bacteria; phylum Actinomycetota; class Actinomycetes; order Mycobacteriales; family Micromonosporaceae; genus Micromonospora; species Micromonospora arida. Next base: position 21,796 of record NZ_QGSY01000084.1, on the reverse strand, counting down.
GGCCCAGCGCTTCGCGGTCGCGCTGGCCACCAGCCGGGGCCTCGACCCGGACGCGCCCCGCCACCTGACCCGGTCCGTGGTGTTGGCGTGAGCGCTGCCGTGAGCGACGACCGCGTGGTCGTTGCGCTGGACGTCGGCGGCACCGGCATGAAATGCGCCCTGGTCCGACCGGACGGCGTCGTGGTGCGCACCGAACGGCACCCCACCGACGCCGCGCGGGGCCCGGACGCCGTGCTCGGCACCATCCTGGACGTGGCCGGTGGGCTGGCCGACAAGGCCCGCGCCGACGGGCTCACCCCGATCGCGGTCGGCATCGCCGTGCCCGGGGTGGTGGACGAGGCACGCGGCGTGGCGGTCTGGTCGGCGAACGTGGGCTTCCGGGACGTACCCCTGCGGGACCTGGCCGTGCAGCGGCTCGGCCTGCCGACGGCGCTCGGCCACGACGTGCGTGTCGGTGGTCTCGCCGAAGCCCGGCTCGGCGCCGGACGCGGCACCGGGCACGTGCTGTTCGTGGCCATCGGCACCGGCATCGCTGCCGCGCACGTCGTCGACGGCACGGCCGCGGTGGGGGCCCACGGCGCCGCCGGGGAGATCGGCCACATCCTGGTCCGGCCCGACGGTCCGCGCTGCGGCTGCGGCCGCCCCGGCTGCCTGGAGGCGGTCGCGTCGGCCTCCGCGATCGGCCGCCGCTACGCCGAACTCGCTGGCGACACCGCTGACGCCCCGGTGACCGCGGCCGAGGTGGCCGACCGGGCAGCGGCCGGTGAACCGCTCGCCGGCCAGGTCTGGCAGGAGGCGATCGAGGCGCTCGCCGATGGCCTCGCCAGCGGGCAGGCGCTGTTCGACGTGGCGACGGTAGTGCTCGGCGGCGGCCTGGCCCAGGCCGGGGACCGGCTGCTGACTCCGCTGCGGGCGGCGCTGCATGAACGGATGACCTTCCACCGGGAGCCGCAACTGGTCGCGGCAGCCCTCGGCGACGAGGCCGGTTGCCTCGGTGCCGCCCTGCTCGCCCTGGACGCCGTGGGTGTCCGTGACCATCAGGAGAAGCGATGACCGTACGGGTGAACGGCCGAGTGGTGACCCCGACCGGAGTCGTCCGACAGGGCTGCGTCGAGTGGGACGGTGATCGGATCACAGCCGTGGCCGAGTATCCGTCGGTGCGCGACGGGCACTGGATCGTGCCCGGCTTCGTCGACATGCACACGCACGGCGGTGGCGGGCACACCTTCACCACCGGCGACGCCGACGAGGCCCGCGCGGCGGCCGACTTCCACCTCGCCCACGGCACCACCACGCTGCTGGCCAGCCTGGTCAGCTCACCCTTTCCGCTGATGCGCACGGCCACCGAGGCGTTCGCCCCGTTGGTCGACGAGGGCGTGTTGGCGGGAATCCACTTCGAGGGGCCGTACCTGTCGTCCGCCCGCTGCGGCGCGCAGAACCCGGAGCACCTGCGTGACCCGTCGACCGACGAGCTGACCGAGCTGATCGAGCTGGGCCGGGGCGCGATCCGGATGGTCACCCTCGCGCCCGAGCGCGACGGCGCGCTGGAGGCGATCAAGCTGCTCACCGCGCAGCGGGTGGTCGCGGCGGTGGGCCACACCGACGCCACGTACGAGCAGACCCGCGCCGCGGTCGCCGCCGGCGCGAGTGTCGGCACCCACCTGTTCAACGGGATGCGGCCGGTGCACCACCGTGAGCCCGGGCCGGTGGTGGCCCTGCTCGACGCGCCCACCGTGATCTGCGAGCTGATCGCCGACGGGGTGCACCTGCACGACGGAATGCTGACCTTCGTCACCGCGACCGCCGGCCCGGACCGAGCCGCGCTGATCACCGACGCGATGGCCGCCGCCGGAATGCCCGACGGCGAGTACGAGTTGGGCGGCCAGGCCGTCACCGTCGCCGACGGGGTGGCCCGACTCGCCCGCGACGGCGCGATCGCCGGCAGCACGCTGACCATGGACGCCGCACTGCGGCACGCCGTGAACGCCGGAATCCCGATCGCCGACGCCGCACGGATGGTGGCCACGACCCCGGCACGGGCCATCGGCCTGGGTGACCGGGTCGGGTCCCTCCAGGTGGGCCTCCGCGCCGACCTGGTGGTGCTCGACGACGACCTCAACGTGGTACGGGTGCTGCGCGGAGGCTCCTGGGTGGAGTGACGGGGGCGTCCCCGTCGCCGCTCGCATCCGCCCGGGTCGTCTCGGCCGGGTCGTCTCGGCCGGCTCCGATGTGTACGCCGCATTGCCTTTGGAGCTGAATCGTTTACGACATCAGCCTCTTGGCGAACGTCGGCCTCGCGCCGACGGGTTCGGCGACCGGACGTGAGCGGCGGCCAGGTCGTCGGCTTCGTCGGCGGCGAGCACCGATTCGTTTGCGACATCAGCTCCAAAGGCACCTACCGCACAATCCCCACAGCACGCTGCGACGATAAATCCGCCTCCGCGCAGCAAGGCGGCGCTCCGGACGAATGACCGTCGGAGCAGGCGGAGGCCCAGCTCAGCCGGCGGCGGGGACCTCGACGCCGAGGACGGCCTGCTCGTCGGGGCGGTGCACCAGCACGTCCGACAGGTACGACTGGACGGCGTGGCGCATCCCGACGTCCCGGCCGGCCTTCTCGGAGAGCAGCCACTTGTGCTCGATGATCTGGGCGAACAGCTCCTGCGGCTCCAGCTTGCGTCGCAGGTTCGCGGGGACGGCCCGGACCACCGGCTCGAAGACCTCGGTGAGCCAGCGGTGCGCGGCCTGCTGCTCGTCGATCAGGTCGCTCTCCGCGCGGTAGGCGTCCAGGTCGTTGAGCAGCTTGCGGGCCTGGTTCTCCTCGGCGTCCAGCCCGGTCAGCCGCAGCAGCCGCCGGGTGTGGTAGCCGGCGTCGACGACCTTCGGCCGAACCAGGAACCGCCCGTCGTCGATTGACGACATGGCCACCTCGGCGACGTCGAAGCCCAGCTCGTTGAGGCGGCGGATCCGGCCTTCGATGTCGTGCCGGGCCTCCCGCTCGATCGCCTGCTCATAGGTGATCTCGTGCCAGAGCCGCTCGTAGCGCTGCACGACCTCCTCGCAGACCACCTCCGGGTCGATGGACTCGTGCAGCAGGCCGGCGGCCTGCAGGTCCAACGCCTCACCGAAGATGTTCACCCGGGCGATCTCCAGGTCCTCGCCGCGCTGGCCGTTGGAGAGCGAGTTGTGCAGGGCACCCGTCTCCGCGTCCACCAGGTAGGCGGCGAAGGCGCCCGCGTCCCGCCGGAACAGCGTGTTCGACAGCGAGCAGTCGCCCCAGAAGAAGCCGGTCAGGTGCATCCGCACGATCAGGGCGGCGAGCGCGTCGAGCAGCCGGCTCATCGTCTCCGGCCGGAGGGTGTGCGAGAAGAGCGCCCGGTACGGCAGCGAGAACTGCAGATGCCGGGTGATCAGCACCGATTCGAGCGGCTCCCCGTCCTCGGTCTGCCGGTCGGCGACGACCGCCACCGCCTCGACCGAGGGAAAGTCGATCCGTTCCAGGGCCCGGAGCAGGTCGTACTCCCGCTCGGCGATCCGCTCGCGGGTCTCCTTGAACGCGTACACGTAGTCGCCCAAGCGGACGAAACGGACGATGTGCCGGGAGATGCCCTGCGGCAGCGCCACCAGGTGTTGGGCAGGCCACTCCTCCAGCGGTGTCGACCAGGGCAGGTCGAGCAGCGCCGGGTCCACGAGGGCAGACGTGATCCGCACGGGCACAAGCATGACGCCTCGCCCTCCGCATCGCCTCACATCGTGGTTGGGCCCACAGCGCCGTACACCCCGGCATCGCGCCGGGCCGGTAGCGTGGTCGCGTGCTCAAACCCACAGCGGTACGACGTGACCTGCGGCTACGGCCCGTCCGCCCGGCCGGCTGGTGGTTCGACGCGCTCCTGCTGGTCGGTCTGGTCGGGTTGACGGTGGCGCTCGCCGCCGACCAGCTCTTCGGATTGGACCGGGCGGTCGCCGACTGGGCCGACGGGCACCGCCCGGCCGCCGCGTACTGGGTCGCCCGGGTGCTGAACTTCCTCGGCCAGGGCACTCCGCTGACGTTGATCGCCGCCGGGCTGGGCGTCCTGCTGGCCGTCCGGCTGCGGTCGGTGCGGCCGATCCTGCCTCCGGTAATCGCGTTCGTGCTGACCAACCTGACGATCGGCCCGCTCAAGATCTGGACCGCGCGGGCGGCACCGAGCGCCAGCGTCAAGGAGCCGTTCCTGACGCCCGAGCAGACCCTGCCGCTGTTCCACGACGACCTGCCGGTGCGGTTCGCCCAGTCCTACCCGTCAGGGCACGTCGCCAATGCGATCGTCTGGTACGGGGTCATCGCGATGCTGCTCGCCCCGCTGGCCCGCAGCTTCGGCCGCCAATTGCCGGCCCGACTCGTCACCGTGATCCGCGTCGTGCCGCCGCTGGTCGTCCTCACCACCACCACCTACCTCGGCTGGCACTGGCTGACCGACTCGGTGGCCGGGCTGCTGCTGGGCCTGCTCCTGGACCGGCTGCTGCACCGGGCACCCTGGGACGGCGTTCCGCTCCCCGGCCGGTTACGCGGATGGGATCGACCGTTCACCTCGTACCCCTAGGGTTCTAGATCGTGAATCGACTGGCGCGGCGGCTGGGCGTACCCGATGCGGTTGTCATCGGGTTGGGCTCGATGCTGGGTGCGGGCGTCTTCGTGGTCTTCGGCCCGGCGGTGGCGGCGGCCGGCGGCGCCGGCCTGCTGCCCGCGCTGGCGCTGGCCGGCTTCGTCGCCTTCTGCAACGCGACCAGCTCGGCGCGGCTCGCGGCCCGTTACCCGGAGTCCGGCGGCACCTACGTCTACGGCCGGGAGCGGCTCGGGCCGTTCGCCGGGTTTCTGGCCGGTTGGGGCTTCGTGGTCGGCAAGACGGCGAGCTGTGCGGCGATGGCGTTGACCGTCGGGGCGTACCTCTGGCCGGGCCAGGCCCGGCTGGTCGCCGTCGGCGCGGTGCTCGCGGTCACCGCGGTGAACCTGCGTGGCATCGGCAAGACCGCCACGGTGACCAGGGCTTTGGTCGCGCTGGTGCTCGTGGTGCTGGCAGTGGTCACGGTCGTCGGCCTGGTGGGTGGGCCGGTGCAGCTGGACCGGCTCGGCGAGCCCGGCGGTTCGGCGCGGGGCGTGCTCACCGCCGCCGGGTTGCTGTTCTTCGCCTTCGCCGGGTACGCCCGGATCGCCACCCTGGGCGAGGAGGTCCGCGACCCGCAGCGGACCATCCCGCGCGCGGTGCCGCTGGCACTCGGAGTGGTGCTCGTGATCTACCTGGTGCTGGCCGTGGTCGCCCTCGGCGTGCTCGGCGCCGACCGGCTGGCCGATTCCGCGGCGCCCCTGGCCGACGTGGTGACCGCCGCCGGGCTGCCCGGCCTGGCGTGGGTGGTCCGCGCCGGTGCCACCATCGCGGTCGTCGGGGTGCTGCTGTCCCTGGTCGCCGGGGTCGGCCGGACCACCCTCGCCATGGCCCGCCGCCGTGACCTGCCCGGCGCGCTGGCCGCCGTGCACCCGGTGCAGCAGGTGCCTCACCGCGCCGAACTGGCGGTCGCCGCCGTGGTGATCGTGGTGGTGCTGCTCGGCGACGTACGCGACGCGATCGGCTTCTCCAGCTGCACGGTGCTCGTCTACTACGCGATCACCAACGCGGCTGCGCTCACCCTCGGCCGGGACCCGGACCGGCGGTTGCCGGTCCGGGTGCTCGCCGGTCTGGGGCTCTTCGGTTGTCTGCTGCTGGCGGTCAACCTGCCGCTGGGCAGCGTTCTCGCCGGCTTCGGTGTGCTCGCCGTCGGTGCCGCCTTCTACGCGCTGCGGGCTCGTCGCTGACCCCGGCCGACGGCCGGAGTCAGCGGCTCAACCGCTGGTAGCGGCGCACGGCCAGCGGGGCGAACGTCGCGATCAGCAGCACCGGCCACAGCACCGCCAACAGCATCGCGTGCTCGGCCGGCCAGGAGTCGCCACCCAGGCCCGGGTTGCCGAACAGTTCGCGGATCGCCGCCACGGTGGCCGACAACGGGTTCCACTCCGAGATCGTCCCGATGACCGGAGGCATCAGCTCGGGCGACACGAAGACGTTGGAGATCGCGCTCAACGGGAACGCCGCTGGAAAGACGATCACACCGACCGTGTCCGGGTTGCGGACCAGCAACGCCAGGTAGATCCCGACCCAGGTGATCGCGATTCGCAGCAGCAGGAGGAGACCGACGGCGAGCAACGCCTTGCCGACACCCTGTCGCCACTGCCACCCGACGAGCAGGCCACACACCAGGAGGGTGGACATCTCCAGCAGGGCACGCAGCAGGTCGGCGGCGCTGCGACCGGTCATCAGGGCGGACCGGGCCATCGGCATCGACCGGAACCGGTCGACCACACCCCGGCTGAGGTCCAGCGCCACGCCGGTCGCGGTGGCACCCAGCCCGTACAGCATCGTCATCACGAAGACCCCCGGCAGCAGGAACTCGCGGTAGCTGCCACCGCCCGCTACCTGCATGCCGCTGCCGAACACGTACCCGAAGACCAGCACGAACATGATTGGCAGCGAGAAGTAGAGGATCAGCTCCTCCGGCGCGCGGACCACATGGGTCATGTTCCGCCTGGTCATCGTCCAACCGTCAGCGATCACAGTGGTCATGCCACGTCCGCCTTTCGTCCCGCCGCCACGGGCTCGCGGCCCTCGTCCGGCCGGTGCCCGGTCAGGTGCAGAAACGCCTCGTCCAACGTCGCGCGCCGCAGGCCGATGTCCTCGACCGCGATCCCGGCGTCGTCCAGCGCGCGAACCACGTCGACCAGGCCGGCGACGCGATCGACCACCGGCACGCTGAGCCGTCGGACCTCCGGGTCGAGTTCGGCGTCCGCACCGCAGATCGGCGCGACGAGGCGGGCCGCCTGGCTCAGCTCGGCAGCGTCACGGACCACCACCTCGATCCGGTCGCCGCCGGTCATCGCCTTCAGCTGGTCCGGTGAGCCCTCGGCCACCACCCGACCGGCGTCGATCACCGAGATCCGGTCGGCGAGCTGATCGGCCTCCTCCAGGTACTGCGTGGTGAGCAGCACCGTGGTCCCGTCCGCCACGAGACCGCGGACCAGGTCCCACACCTGGTTGCGACTGCGCGGGTCCAGGCCGGTCGTCGGCTCGTCCAGAAAGAGCACGCGCGGCCTGCGGATCAGGCTGGCAGCGAGGTCCAGCCGGCGACGCATCCCACCCGAGTACTCACCGGCGGACCGACCCGCCGCCTCGTCGAGCCCGAACCGTTCCAGCAGCTCACCGGCGCGTCGGCGAGCCTCCCGTCGGCTGAGCCGGAACAACCGGCCGAACAGCTCCAGGTTCTGCCGGCCGCTGAGAATCTCGTCGACCGCGGCGTACTGCCCGGTCAGCCCGATCCGGGCGCGCACCTCGTCCGGCCGGCGCAGCACGTCGTACCCGGCCACGGTGGCCCTTCCCGTGTCGAAGCGCAGCAGCGTGGTGAGGATCCGTACGGCCGTCGTCTTGCCCGCACCGTTCGGTCCCAGCAGTCCGTGGACCGTGCCCGGCGGCACGGTCAGGTCGAACGTGTCGAGCGCGCGGGTCGGGCCGTACCGCTTGCCCAGCCCCTCGGCGACCACCTCGAATGTCGTCATGCCCCCAACGGTGGGGCCAAGCGCTGACCGGTCACGCACCGTCCGCTGACGGCGGCGCACCGGCCTTCTCCGCCTCGGTGATCTCCTTCAGGACGAGAATGATCTCGGCACGGGCGGCCTCGCCGACGTACCAGCCGGTGAGCCCGCCGGTCAGCGCCTCCTCGCAGAACCGCCTCGCGGCGGCCAGGTCCCCGCGCACCCGGGCCACCTGGGCGAGGCCGAGCCGGGCGCTGGCCACGAACTCGGGCGCGCCGCTGCGCTGCGCGAGGAACAGCGCACCGGCGAAGTCGTCGTGCGCCCCCGCGAGGTCACTGGCGCGCAGCCTTATCTCGCCCCGGGTACGCAGCATGTCGGCCTGGTCGACGGCCGACCCGAGCGCCTCGACCAGTCCCATGGCCTCGTCCATGTGGGCGCCCGCGGTCTCCGGATCGCCCTGCCAGGCGGCAAGTTCGCCGAGCGCACCGAGCGTGATCATGGTGCCCCACCGATCCCCGGTGCCGCGGAAGCCGTCGAGCGCTGTGGCCAGCGCGGCCCTGGCCCGGTCCCGTTGGTCGCTCCACATCAGCGCCGAGCCGCTGCCCATCGCGCCCAGCGCGTTGATCCACGGGTCCGGGCCGACCAGCCGTCGCAGCTCCCCCATCAGCTCGTCGACATCCTCGGCACCGCCGGAGGGCGGTCCCGTCGAGATCCCCGACAGGTACAGCAGGAAGGGCTGTCGCGGCGGCCGGTCGAGGCTGCGGATCACGGACCGCTGCGTCCCGAGCGACGGCAGAGAGCCGGAGCCAGCGAGCGAGGCGTTGTAGACGCAGAGGGCGAACTCCTCGCCCAGCCCCGGTGGCGCCTCGGTGCCGAGCAGTTCGAGGACGTCCGCGGCGAGCCGCGCCCCTTCCCCGCGCATGCCGCGCAGCCACCAGTAGAACGACAGGGCCGCGACCATTCCAGCCGCGTCGGACGCGTCACCGGCCGCCGTGGCCCGGCGTAACGCCGCGTGCAGGTTGTCCCGCTCCGCGTCGAGCCGTCGCAGCCAGTGCAGCTGCTCCGCACAGCGGAGGCGGTCGCTTGCGGTCCAGGCGAATTCCAGGAAGTACGCGGTGTGTGCGCGACGGAGCTGATCGGCCTCGCCGGCCTCGGCGAGACGCTCCGCACAGAAGGCCCGCACCGTTTCGAGCATCCGGTACCGGCCACCGGCCATCTCCACGAAGGACTTGTCGACCAGACCGGTGAGCGCGTCGACGAACTCGGCGGTGGGCAGGCCGCAGACCAGCTCGGCCGCCTCCAGCGTGGCCCCACCGGCGAAAACGGTCAGCCGTCGGGCCACTTGCCGTTCGGCGTTGTCGAGCAGATCCCAACTCCACTCGACCACGGCCCGCAGGGTGCGGTGTCGCGGCGACGCGGCCCGGTTGCCCGTCGACAACAGCCGGAACCGGTCGTCGAGACGGGCGGCCACCTCGGCGACGGGCAACGCCCGCAGCCGCGCGGCGGCCAACTCGATCGCCAGCGGCAGGCCATCCAGGCTGCGGCAGATCCGCAGCACCATCTCGACGTTGGCCGGCGTGACGGTGAAGTCGGGTGCGACGTCGGCGGCCCGCTGGGAGAAGAGGCCGACCGCCGCGTACTCGTCGGCGTCCAGCACGGACGCGCCGAGCGGTGGCAGGGTGAGCCCGGACAGCGGGCACAGCGCCTCACCGGCCAGCCCGAGCGGTTCCCGACTGGTGGCCAGGACGCGCAACGCCGGGCACGCACTCAGCAACCGGGCCGCCAGCCGGGCCGCGTCGACGAGGACGTGCTCGCAGTTGTCGAGCACCAGCAGCAGTCGCCGCTCGGCGAGCGCCTCGACCAGCCGATCGGTGGTCTGCCAGCCCGACTCGGCCGGGGCGCGCAGGCCCGCGTCGCGCAGGCCGAGCGCGCTCAGCACCGCCTGCGGAACGTCCGAACCGTCAGCCAGCCCGGCCAACTCGACGAAACGGACCTCCCCGTCGACCCGGCCCGCGGCCTCGATCGCCAGGCGCGTCTTGCCCGCGCCCCCGGGACCGGTGAGGGTGACCAGCCGCCGCTCTCCGAGCAGGTCGCCGACGCGCTTGAGCTCCTCCTCGCGCCCGACGAAGGTGGTGAGTTGACTCGGCAGCACCGATTCGGCCGACCCGCGCTCCTCACCGCGCAGCACCGCCAGGTGGACCGCGGCCAACTCCGCCGACGGGTCGACGCCGAGCTGCTCGGCCAGCGTGTGCCGGGCGTCCTCGAACTCGGCCAGCGCCTCCGCCGGCCGACCGAGTGCCGCCAGGGCGCGCATGAGCTGGCCCCGCGAGCGCTCCCGCAACGGATGCGCGACGACCAGCTCCCGCAGCTCCGCGATCAGCGTGCCGTGTGCGCCCAACGCCAGGTCCGCCTCGATCCGATCCTCGATGGCGGCCAACCGCAGCTCGTCCAGCCGGGCCGCATGGGCGGGTGCGCCGGCTGCGCCGATGGCATCGGCCAGGGCGGGACCACGCCACAGCTCCAGCGCCTCGCGCAACACCGTCGCCGCCCGGTGCCAGTCGCCATCGACGAGCGCGCGACGTCCCGCCTCGGCGAGCCGTTCAAACCGGTACGCGTCGACATCGTCGGGGTCCACGGCCAGGCGATAACCGGCCGGATGAAACTCGACCGGGTCGTGCTCGGCGGGCAGGGCCTGGCGCAGCCGCGACACCTGCGACTGGAGGGCGTTGGCCGCGCTCCGAGGCGGTTGCTCGCCGTACAGGCCGTCGATCAGCCGCTCCGCGGAGACCACCCGGCCCGCGTCGAGCAGGAGGAGCGCCAGCAGGGCGCGCAGCCGCGGACCGCCCACGGGGACCTCTCGCCCGTCGGCCAGCACCACCTGGGTCGGCCCCAGGATGCGGAAACGCATGCCATGGATTGTCGCCCACTGCCGGTCGGTTCTGGCCGCGCCGGGTGGCGTCAGCTCACCTCGCCGGTCCCGTCATGCCGGCGGGTCAGCTCGAACTCTTCAGGTGGGCCGCCATTGGTCGTCGAAGAGGCGGCCCCGGTGGGATGAACGGGATGCGCCGCGCCGGGTGCGGACGCTGCGACCCCGGAGTCCGTCGGGCCGGGCACCGGAGGAGACGCCGCCGCCGGGGTCTTCAACCCGCCGGGGACCCCGCCCGGCCGAGGGACCGGGACCGGGTGGGCCGGCGGGGCGCACTGCCGAGTCAGCCAGTCCAACCCGCGCCGTCGGGCGACCACGGTCAGCCGGTCACCGGCGAAGATCACCTGCCGGGGATCCAGGTCCTTCCACCAGATGGTCTTGGCGCCGCCCGCCGGGGTGCGGGCGATCAGCCGGACCTGCCCGTCGCGGTTGACCACACCCAGTGGTCGGCCGTCCAGCTCGGAACCTGCGGCGACCGGCACCTCGGCGACCGGCAACGCGTGCCGGTCGACCGGGATGGTGGTGATCACAGCGCGTTCGGTGAGCGCCCCGATGAAGGCCGGGGCGGCCAGGTAGGAGACCGAGCGGGACACGCCGAGCGCGAAGGTCTCCTCCACCCGTTCGGCGAAGTCACCGTCGAAGAACCGAAGCACCACGCGCAGGTCGGCGCGGAGGTCGCGGGCAGCGAGCGCCGCCTCCAGGTTGGCCACGTCGTCGGTGGACGCCACCACCAGCGCCTGGCAGTCGGCCACCGAGGCGGCGACCAGCGTCTCCGGCAACGCGGCGTCGCCGACGATCAGCGGCACCTCCAGTTGGCGGGCCAGGGCGGCACCGCGCGGTTCCGGATCCTTGTCGACCGCCACCACCTCGACGTCGTACTCGCGCAGCTGCGCCATCACCCGGGTGCCGACGTTGCCCAAACCGATCACCACCACGTGCCCGACCCGCGCGGGTTGCAGGCGGCCGGTGTGCAGGGCCAGTCGGGCGTTGACGATGCCGTCCACCACGACGGCGGTGATCAGTGGGATCAGCGCCAACCCGGCCAGGTTGAGCACCACCTGCATGATCTGGGCGTCCGCCGCCTTGGTGGTGTCCGGGTCGGCGCCGCTGAGCGTGGTGACCAGCGTCAGGTACAGCGCCTCCAGCGGAGAGACGTCCTCGGCACGGGAGATCAGCGCCCCCAGCACCGCGATCAGCGCGAGCACCGCCATCACCGCTATGCCGATCTTGCGGGTGGCGAAGCCACGTACCGCCCCCAGCACCACCGCGACCGGACGACGCCGCCGACGTGCCCGGACCAACCGGCGGGCGGCGACCTCGGTGCCCGGTGGCTGACCGGTCGCCTCGGCGAGCACCAGGTCGGCGCCGGCCTGCTCGGCAGGCAGCAGCTCCACCCCCTGCGTCTCGCTGAGGTGCGCCAACGCACAGACCACGTCCTGCGGTCGGACGTCGGCCCGCCGCGCCACCCGCAGCGTCTTCTCCCGATGCTGGAAGGAACTCGGGTCGACCTCGTTGAGCGCGGCGGCCACGAAGGCCGGCGCGGCCATCTCAGCGTCGGAGAGCACCTCGACCGGGGCCTTGAGCAGTTTGCGTACGCCGTCGGCGAGGGTGCCGTTGAACATCCGCAGCACCTGGCGGACCCGCTGGTCGACAGCCTGGGCGCAGAGCGCGGCGTGCAGGTTGCCCACGTCGTCCTGGTGCAACAGGGCCAGCCCGGTCGCGCCGGCCAGACCGGCGGCCTCGAAGGCGGCCACGTCCAGCCGATCAGAGCGGACCACGCGGACGCCGCGCAGCCCGGCCACGTCCGGCCCGTTGCTGCGGTAACGCTCCGGCACCACGACGGTCACCCGGGCCCCACCCGTCGGCAGCTCGGATTCGAGCATCGCCCGGGCCACGTAGTAGGCGAGCGCGTCCTTGCCACAGATCACGTAGTGCGGGCGAGGATCACCGACGGACCGGAGCCGCCAGTTCCACTCGACCGCCCGTCGCGCCCGGTCCCGCCACGGCTCCGCCATGCCCGGATCGTAATCAGCACGGCCACGGTGGGCGACCCCGTCCGGATCATCCCGTGCCCAGGTATGTCCGCCCCGGCGACGGGTAGAGCAGCGACATGCAGACGTTCCTCCCGTACCCGGGCTTTCTGGCCAGCGCCCGCACGCTGGACCAGAAGCGGCTCGGCAAGCAGCGGGTGGAGGCCATCCAGGTGCTGCGCGGGCTCACCCGACCCGGGTACGGGTGGCGCAACCACCCGGCGGTGAAGATGTGGGCCGGGTACGAGGAGGCGCTCGTCCGCTACGGGCTGGACATGTGCGCGGTCTGGACCGAGCCGGGGCGGGCCGACACGTGCGCCACCACGATGACCGTCGACCTCGCCGACGCATGCGGGGCCGGCGTGATCCGGACCCAGGACGAGCTGGCCCGAGCCGGTGAGCTGCCACCGTGGCTGGGCCGCGACGACCTGCACCTGAGTCACCGCTCGTCGCTGCTGCGCAAGGACCCGACGCACTACCGCCCGCTGTTCGGCGAGGACGTGCCGGAGGATCTGGAGTACGTCTGGCCAGCCTCCGACCGTCCCCGCCGTTGCTTACCAGCCGACTGACGCAAGGTGGGGCAGACTAGGCCCATGGCGCTGTCGCAAGTGGTAGGTCGGCTGATCGGCGTACGGCAGCACCAGGTGGACCCGGGCGGCGGTGGCGCCGACCGGGTGCCGCGACCGACCACGGCGCTGGTGGTGGGTGGCGGCATCGCCGGGATGTCGGCGGCGGTGGTGCTGGCCGAGCGGGGTGTGGCGGTCACGGTGCTGGAGGCGGCACCCACCCTCGGTGGTCGACTGGGCGCCTGGCCGGAGGCGCTCGCCGACGGCAGCCAGCAGAACGAGCACGGCTTCCACGCGTTCTTCCGGCAGTACTACAACTGGCGGTCCATCCTCCGCCGGATCGACAGTGAACTGGGCTTCCTCAAGCCGATTCCGGGCTACCCGATTCTCAGCGAGCAGTGGCCGACCGAGGAGTTCGGCAGGTTGCCACCCGCGCCGCCGGCGAACCTGCTGGCGCTGCTGCTGCGCAGCCCCAGCCTGCGCCTGGCCGACCTGCGACTGATGGACCGGGACGCGGCGCTGCCGCTGCTCAGCTACGACCCGGTGCGCACCTACGCCGAGCTGGACGACACCACAGCCGACGAGTTGCTGGCGTCGCTGCGACTGCCGGACCGGGCGCGGGCGATGCTGTTCGAGGTCTTCTCGCACTCGTTCTTCAACCACGAGGCGGAGATGTCGGCCGCCGAGATGGTCGCCCAGTTCCACTTCTATCTGCTCGGCAATCCGGAGGGGCTGGCCTTCGACTGCCCCGACGAGGACTACGCCACGGCGATCTGGGAGCCGCTGACCCGGCACGTGGAGAAGCACGGCGGCCGGGTCCTCACCAACTGCGCCGCCACCGGGGTGCACCGCGACGCCGAGGGCTGGCGGGTGACGACCACCGACGGCGGCAGCCATCCGGCGGGTCACGTCGTGCTCGCCGTCGATCCGCCGGCGCTCGCCGCACTGGTGGCGGCCTCCCCGGACCTGGCCGAGCAGGCACCCGAGCTGGCGAAACGGATGCCGGCCTTCGGCACCCCCGGCCCGCCGTACGCGGTGGCGCGGTACTGGTGTGACGGGGACGTGGCCGCCGATCGGGCGGTGTTCAACGGTGTGTCCCGCCAGCCCACTCTGGACTCGGTGACGCTCTACCACCGGCTGGAGAACGAGCCGCGGCGCTGGGCGCAGCAGACCGGCGGGTCGGTCATCGAGCTGCACGCGTACGCCTGCGAGTCCGGCGTGCCGGCCGAGGAGCTGGCCGAACGGATGCGCCGCGAGCTGGTCGCGCTCTGGCCGGAGGCCGGCGACCTGCGGGTCCGCGAGCTGCGCGCCCGGGTGGAGGCGCAGGCACCGGCGTTCACGCCGGGCAGCCACGCCTGGCGACCGGGGGTACGCACCGACGCGAACGGCCTCTACCTGGCCGGCGACGGCATCGCCACGGACTTCCCGAGCGCGTTGATGGAACGCTCGGCGGCGACCGGGATCATCGCCGCGAACCACATCCTGCGCGCGGAGGGCGGCGCGGCCGAGCCGGTGCGCTCGATCCGACCGCGTGGCCTGCTGGCCGGTCGCACCGGGCCAAATCGACAAAACACAACATAAGCCACCGTACGCTGCCGTACGCTCGAATGATCAACCGTCGATCGGCCGGGCGGGAGGGCAGCGGAAGATGTCACCACTGCACCGCGCCGGCGCGGAGAACGGTTCGTCGATCGACGAGATCGGCCGCGACGACGCGTACCCGCTGATCCGCGACGAGCGCGCCTGCATCGTCACCGCCCTCCGGCTGGGTTGGTGGATGGCGGACGCCTACCACCACGGGCAGCACGCGGAGCCCCGCGCCTTCGTCGAGGCCCGCCCGGCCGTACCGCCGGCAAAACTCTCCAACCTCACCGAGATGTCCGCCCACCGTCGGATGCGGATGTACCTCGACGGGGTGGACGTCGCCCTGGCCCAGATCGCCGACCTCACCCGGCACACCGGGCCGGTACCGGACACGTCGGCCGCTCGGGCCCTGCTCCCCGACCTGGGCCAGCCCGACCCCGCCGACCCGGTGCCGCTGCTGCTCGCCCTCGACGACCTCAACG
This sequence comes from Micromonospora arida, assembly GCF_003857035.1. Taxonomy (GTDB): domain Bacteria; phylum Actinomycetota; class Actinomycetes; order Mycobacteriales; family Micromonosporaceae; genus Micromonospora; species Micromonospora arida. The sequence continues at coordinate 6,617 of NZ_QGSY01000084.1, read as the reverse complement.
TGGAGGTGCTGCGCTGGGCGATGGCCGCCAACCATCGGGTCGGGCTGGCCTACCGACTGGGCCGTTCCGTGGCCGACACCGTCCGAGCCGGCGACGTCACGCAGTTGCTGCGCCAGTTCGGCGGCCGACAGGTCCAGATCAGCAGATGGCTGGACGAGTTGGCCAGCGTGCTGCCGCCGTACTCGGCCGCGGTGGTGCGCCGCTCGCTGGCCGCCTGGGCGAGCGCGGTCGACCGCGCCGGCCACGGGGACCCGGCCGAGCCGACGCCCGCCACCCTGAGCCGGGCGCTGCGCGGCCAGGGTGACCTCTGGCGCGACGTGCTCACCGGCGGCCTGCACCCCCGCGACCTGCTCGACGAGGAGGACTACGCGGTGATCGCCAGGAACCTGATCATCCGAGACCGGCGACTGGTGGCGCAGGCGGCCCGGGGCATCTTCTGGCCGGTGCTCGTACCCCTGCTGCTGGTGCTCTTCGCGGTCGTCGGGGTGAGTGCCGCCGCGGCCGCCGGCTCACCGACAACCCGGGCCACCGTCGCCCTGGTGGGCCTCGGCGCCGGGCTGGCCGCGATCTGGCGGTCGGTCTCCGGGCCCGCCCTCACCGTCGCCGGTGAGGTCAACCGGCCGCTGCTGGACAGCGAACTCACCGCACGGATGGCCCTGCGGCTGAACCGGCCGCTGACCGCCGCCCAGGTCTCGGCCAAAGCAACTCCCCGCACCCGTCGCCAGCGGCGTCCCGACGAGGCCGGCCGATCGAAATACGTTGCTCCTGTCTCCCGGGTCGACCTACCGTGAGCGCGCAAGGTCAACCACCACCGCGGGAGCAGTTCATGACGACGTGGCACGTCAGCACCGTGCTGTCGACGCTGCCCGGTGACGGTTACCGAGCGGAAGGTCCCCGGGCGGGCCGGCCCGACTGACGCGTATCCGTACGCGCCGAGCCGCCCCGTCCGACAGCCGGACCGGGCGGCTTCTTGCTGTCCGTCCCTCATCGCCTCGTTCGTCGTCGCCTTGTTCGTCTTCAGCACGGAGGGAGATTCCGGTGGAAGCCGTCCTCGTCATCAACGCCGACCTCGGCCCGCTGCACCGGGTCACCGTTCAACACGCTGTCCGCATGCTCTGCCGCCGGGTGGCCGAGATCCACGAGGCCGAGCCGGACCGGGTGATCGGGGTCTTCCCGATGCCCCGGGTGGTGCGGCTGGTCCGCTTCGTGGTCACCCGGTGGAGGTTTAACTCCGGGCCGGCCTGGTCGCGCGCCGGTGTGCTGCGCCGCGACGACCGGTGCTGCGCGTACTGCGGCAGCCCGGCCTCCACCATCGACCACATCCTGCCCCGCTCGCGCGGCGGCCGGAACACCTGGCGAAACACCACCGCCGCCTGCTACGCCTGCAACCAGCGCAAGGGGGACCGGACGCCGGCGGAGGCGAGCATGCCGCTGCGTCGGGAGCCGGTGAACCCGGGCTGGGCGGCTCTGGGCGGGCGGTGACGGACCGGCCGGCGGGAACGGGGGGCCGCGTCCCGGGTACGTCCCGAGGCGCGGCACCCGCCGGCCCCCGATCAGACGTCGCGTTCCTTGACCTTCGACTTCAACTGGCCCTTGGGGCAGTGCACCCGGATCTCGCTGCGGTGCTCCGCGGAGGTCAGCACGACCACGATGCGCTCCGCCGGCCCCGGGTCGTACGCCTCGGCCCGGAAATCAGGCGCGAGCACCACCGCGAGCACCTCGACCGTGTTCCCCACGCAGCGAGCGGTGACCGTCCCACCGCGCGCGTCGACGGGTACATCGGCGGCAGCGGTAGGAGTCGGCGCGGGCCTGGTCGGAGTCGGACCTCCAGTGGTGGTGATCGGGTCGGGCGCCGCTGTCCCGCCCGGACCGGTCGGGGGGCCGGTCCGGGTAGCGGCCGGGGCCTTCCTGGTCGGCGGTACGGCGGACGGTCTGGTGTCGACCGCGTCGGTCGGCTCCTCGGTGCGCGGCATCCCCACCGTGGTGGTGCCCGGGCCGGTACCGGTCGGCGCGGCACTCTCTCCGGGCCGACGATTGCCGAAGTCGCCGAGCGACCCGGCCAGCGCCACTGCGGCGATCACGGCCCCGCCGACCGTCAGAATGGCCCGACCCCGACGCCACGGCCCGCGTCTCATCGGCCCCGCCGATTCGCCGGTCGGCCCGGCGCTGGTCGGTTCGGCGCTGCTCGGCTCGGCGCTGGTCGGCTCGGCGCTGCTCGATTCGGCGCTGCTCGATTCGGCGCTGCTCGATTCGGCGCTGGTCGGCTTGGCGCTGCTCGGTTCGGCGCTGGTCGGCTTGGCGCTGGTCGGCTTGGCGCTGGTCGGCTTGGTGACGGCTGCCGCTGGTTCGGCGGCAACGGCAGCCGCCTCGGGCACGGCTGCGCTGGCGGCGGAGAGCAGGATGCGGGCAGCGTCGGCCGCCGACGGTCGGTCGGCGGGGTCGCCGGCCAGGCACCAGCGGTAGAGCCGGTGCACCTCGGGCGGTACGCCGTCGATCGGGGGCAATGGGTCCGGCTCGAGGTGCGTGTGCGCGCGGAGCGCCCCGGTCCGCGCCTCGGCGGGCCACGGGGACCGGCCGGTGAGCACCCGGTACAGCAGCAGGCCGAGGGCGTACACGTCGCTTGCCGGCAGCACCTCGCCGGCCTGCAACCGCTCGGGTGCCAGGTACGCGGGCGTTCCCAGCAGTCGCCCCTCGAAGTCGACCTCCGGCGCGCCGGCGGCTGCCGCGATGCCGAAGTCGAGCACCTTCGCGCCGGTCGGCGTGAGCATCACGTTGCCCGGCTTGATGTCGCGGTGCACCAACCCCTGCTCGTGCGCGGCGGTGAGGGCCGAGGCCACCTCGGCGCACACCCGCAGACCGGCGCGCGGCGGCAACGGTCCGACCACCAACCGGTGTTCGAGGGTGTGACCGCCGAGCAACTCCATCACCACGAACGGGACCTCGGCATCGTCCACCGCCGACTCGCCGTAGTCGTAGACGCTTGTGACGTGGGGATGCGACAGCCGGGCCGCGGCCTTGGCCTCACCTCGGATCCGCTGTCGGGCGTTGGTGTCCGAGGCGACCATCACCTTCACCGCCACGTCCCGTTCGAGCACCTCGTCGTACGCCCGGTGCACCGCCGACATGCCGCCGCTGCCAAGGCGCTCCAGGAGCCGGTAGCGGCCCGCAAGCAACTGATCACGCTGCACGACTGACAGCCTGCCGTACCGGCTTGAGAATCGGGTACCCGGGATCGAAATATCGCGATGAGTGGGACCAGAATTGACCATCGGCCCGGGTGGCTCTGCTTGTCATGGCTCCCGCGGCAACCGAGGCGTTCAGTCGTCGGTCGGTGGCCGCCAGGCGAAGCGGGGCTGCCGGCGTTCGGCGATCGCCGCCACCCCCTCGCGGGCCTCGCCGGTCGTCGTCACCTTCCGGTGCCACCAGGCGATCCGCGCGGGCTCGGCCCGCTCGTCGATGATCTCCTTCGCGGCGGCGATGCTCAGCGGCGACCGCTGGGCGATGGTCGCGGTCAACTCGTCCACCCGCGCGGCGAGCCGGTCGACCGGCAGCACCTCGTCGACCAGGCCGATCCGCAGGGCGCGCTCGGCGTCGATCAGCTCGGCGGTGAACAGCAGATGCTTGGCGGCGGACGGGCCGACCAGCCGGGCCAGCCGGCGCGTCGTGGGTGCCGGATAGACCAGCCCGAGCCGAGCCGGCGGTACGCCGAAACGGGAGTCGTCCGCGGCGATCCGCAGGTCGCAGGCGACCGCGAGTTGAGCCCCGCCGCCGACGCAGGCGCCCCGGATGGCCGCAATCGTCGGCTTGGCGAACCGGGCCAGCCGTTCCTCGGCGGCGACCGCGATGCTGGCGTCACCGGCGTCCAGCAACTCGGCCAGGTCACCGAGGTCGGCACCCGCGCAGAAGGCGTCGCCGGCGCCGGTGAGCACCAACGCCCGTACGTCGGGGTCGGGTTCCAGCCGGTCGAGCAGTTCGGGGAGCTGACGCCACATGGCCGCTGTCATCGCGTTGCGCCGGGCCGGGTTGTGGATCACCACGGTCGCGACCGGTCCGGTCACCTCGACGGTCAACTCCGCGTCCGACACGTCCGCCCCTTCCCACGCACCCGTTCGACGACGCCGATCTGACGAGCCGACGCTGTGCACCAGTGCGGCGACACTAACGGCGCGGCGATTGGTCAGACCACGCGGACCGCCCGAAGCAATCTTGGACAGTTTCCGTCAGCGCTGAACGGAAACTGTCCAAGATTGCCGGCACCGCACCGGCGAGCCCAGCGACCACTGTGAGGGTCGCTGGGCTCGTGGTCAGATCAGGAGACGGTGAGCGCGGTGTCGTCGACCACGAAGGACGTCTGCAGCGAGGAGTCCTCGGTGCCGGTGAACTTCAGGCTGACGGTCTGGCCGGCGTACGCGGCCAGGGAGAAGGACTTCTGGCTGTAGCCGGTGGCCTTGTTCAGGTTCGAGTAGGTCGCCAGGGTGGCCAGAACGGTTCCGCTCGAGTTGAGCACCTGCACGTTGAGCTTGTCGTAGGCGACGCTGCTCGTGGTCTCGGCGGAGTCGATGTGCAACCAGAAGCTGAGGGCGTACGACGCGCAGCCGGCCGGCAGGCTCACCGACTGGGCGAGCGTCTCGGTGCGGGTGCTGCCGTACCCGTTCAGCCATGCCTTGTACGACCCGGTGCGGGCGGCCTGGCTGCTGGAGCTGGTGATGACGCCGGAGCTTGCCGTCCAGCCGGTCGCGCCGGACTCGAAGCCCGGGTTGGCCAGCTTCTGCCCCGGAGCGGTGCAGCCGCCCCCGGTGCCGTTCACGGTCAGCTGGTAGGTGGCGCTGCGGGTGACCGCGCCGGCACCGTTGACGGTGATCGAGTACGTGCCGGGCGGGGTGCTCGCCGAGGTGCTGATGGTGAGGGTGGACGAGCCGCCCGAGGTCACCGAGGCGGGGCTGAACGCGGCGCTCGCCCCGCTGGGCAGGCCGGACGCGGAGAACGTCACCGTCTGCGCCGAGCCACTGGTGGTGGCGGTCGACACGGTGGTGGCGGCGGAGCTGCCCGGGTTGACCGAACCGGCGGTCGGCGAGAGCGCGACCGAGAAGTCGTTGCCGGTCGAGCAGGCCGAGTCGCTGCCGGCCACGTTCACCGCGGTCCAGGCGGCCTGCACGGCCTTGTACTCGGTGGAGCAGCTTCCGTAAAGGTCGGTGGCCGCCCGCAGGCTGTACGCGCGGGAGGTGTTCGCCGGGTTGCTGGTGCTGACGTACGACGTGTTGGAGGTGAAGTAGACGTCAAGCGCCCGGTACCAGATCTTCTCGGCCTTGGTCCGGCCGATGCCGGTCACCGCGGGGGCGGAACCGCAGACCGGGGAGGTGCCGTACGAGGTGGCGCCGGTGCCCTCGGCGAGGTTGAAGAAGAAGTGGTTGGCCACGCCGGAGGAGTAGTGCACGTCCTTGTTCTTGGTGCTGGTGGACCAGCAACTGTCGGACGAGCCGTCCAGCGACGGGTTGTACATGTAGCGCAGCGGCGTGCCGTTGTTGTTGATGTTGATCTTCTCACCGACCTGGTAGTCGCCCGGGTCGCTCGGCGCGGCGGCGTAGAACTCCACCATGTTGCCGAAGATGTCGCTGGTGGCCTCGTTGAGGCCGCCGGATTCGCCGGAGTAGACCAGGCCGGCCAGCGCCTCGGTGACACCGTGGCTCATCTCGTGCCCAGCCACGTCCAGCGAGACGAGGGGGCGGGAGTTGCCGGAGCCGTCACCGTAGGTCATCTGGGCGCCGTCCCAGAAGGCGTTGACGTAGTTGTTGCCGTAGTGCACCCGGCTCGGCACGCCGCTGCCGTTGCCGAAGATGCCGTTTCGGCCGTGCGTGTTCTTGAAGTAGTCGAACGTCTTGGCGGCGCCGAAGTGCGCGTCCACCGCGGCCGACTGCCGGTTGGAGGAGGCTCCGGTGCCCCAGGCGTTGTCGGCGTCGGTGAAGGTGGTGCAGCTCGACGTGCCGTTGTTCATGTCACAGGTGCGGCCGTTGCCGCGCAACGGGTCGATCATCTGGTACGTGCTGCCGGAGAGCGTCGTGTCGATGCTGACCGTGCCGGTGTAGATGCCCTGGCCGCTGCCGACCACCGACTCGATCTCGTCGTACGACCCGACGGTCGCGCCGGTGGTGGCGTCGGTGATCACGTGCAGCCGGGACGGGGTCTGCCCGTCGGGCTGCCACCCACTGACCACGGTCTCCCAGGCCAGTCGCCCCTGCCCGGAGCTGGCGTCCACGAACAGTTCCGGCGTGCCCACCGCCTCGGCCTTACCGGCGAACCGGGCGCTGGCGGCCTTCTTCGCGGCCGCCGCGGTGGTCCTGGCCGAGGTGGCGAGGGTCAGCGGCGCGGCCAGACCGACCGAACTGCCGGCGTACGTGCCGTTCGGCGCGGTGTGGATGACGAAGTCACCGCCGTACACCCGCAGGCCCTGGTAGGTCCTGGTGTAGCGGGTGTGGGCCGCGCCGCTGGGGTCCACCTTGGTGCTGCGCACCTGGTAGGACTCCGCGCTCGAACCCTGGACGGCGCCGGGGTTCGCTCGTAGGACGGTTGCCGCTCGGGCCGCGGCGGAGGCGTCCGGCGCGGCCCGAGCGGCAACCGTC
>NZ_QGSY01000090.1 GCF_003857035.1 Micromonospora arida | reverse complement strand
GGGGAGTGGGTGGCCAGCAGTTCGGTGGCCAGTGCCGCCGTCGCCGGGTCCAACTGCGGGGCGGCGAGCGCCAGGTGAGCCAGCGAGGCGGCGATCGGGACCGGTCGGCTCCGCGCCACGGCAGCCACGTCGGCCAGCCGCTCCGCCACCACCCGGGCCACGTCCGACCGCACCGAGGGGTCCACCCAGGCGGCGGTGACCAGGGCGAACAGCGCCGCCTCGGTGACCCAGTCCTCGACGCCCCAGATCAGATCGAGCAGCACCCGGCGCCGGGTCGAGCCCTCCCACGGCTCGTCGGTGCGGTGGTGCAGCAGCCCCAGACAGGCCCACACCTGCACCCCACGGACCCAGACCGACGGGTCGTGGGCCGCCAGCAGCCGACCCACCGCGTTGGCCGGCGCCGCCGGCGGGTGTACCAGCAGACCGAGCAGGTCGCCCAGGTCGAGGCCGGCCAGACCCACCGCCGCGTCGTACGCCGCCGGTGGGTGTGCCCACGCCGGGTGGGCGATCTGCCCGATCCGTTCGACCGCGGCCGCCGAGGGCGCCGCCAGCGCGGGCGTGGGGACCGCGTCCGCGTAGTGCCACAACCGCTGAGCGGACTCCCGCCGGGGCTCGCGCGGGTCGGGCTCCGGTGCGCCGACGACCTCGATCCGCAGCCCGGGGGCGGTGGAGATCGCCGTCCCGACCGCGCTCGGCGGGGCGGCGGCGGGTAGGCGTACGGCACCGCCGAGACCGTTGTCGTCATCGGCCACCGCCTGGCGCATCGCGTCCACCAGGGGCCCACCGGCCGGGGTGAGTTGGCCGAGCCAGGGCCGACCCCGGCAGCACTGGGCCAGGTCGCCGTGCTCGTGGCTGTCGTCCGGGTGGTCCCGCACGAAGTCGGCGAGCGCGACCAGGTGGGCGAGGTCGCCGTCGCGCAGGTGCCGCAGGCGGTGAGCGGTGTGCACGGCGCAGTCGAACGACGGATCGCGCGCCAGCGCCCGCTCAATCCACTCCAACGCCTCGTCCAGCCGGCCGATCTCGGCCAGGGTGCCGGCGATGTCCGCGTAGATCGCAAGGTCGTCGGGGTCCAGCTCGACGGCCCGACCGAGGGCCGCGAGGCCGTCGCGGGTCCGGCCCGAGCTGCGGTACGCGTACCCGAGCCACACCTCGCCCATCTTCGAGGGCTGCGCGCGTACCCCTCGGGTGGCCCACCGGACCGCCAGCTCGACTTCGCCGAGGCGGCGGGCCAGCGCGGACGCCGCGCCCAGCAGCAGGCCGTGTTCGGGGTGCACGGTGGCCGCGTTGCGGACGAGGGTGAGGTACGGGGTCAGCGGGGCCCGGCCGATCCGCGGCACCGGGTCGGGCAGTGCGGCGCAGACCTGCATGAGGACGCGGGCGATGTGCTCCGGGTCCAGTCGTTCGGCCAACTCGGGCGCGGTGACCCAGGGCACGCCGGCCCACTCGGTGCCGGGCGCGTACGACGTCGCCGCGGCCAGCAGCTCCAGCCCTTCGGCGGGGCGTCCGGCGGTGGCGAGGAGGTGGGCGCGGGCGACGACCGCACCGACGAAGGTGTGGTGGTTGATCGGGAAGAGGTCCAGGCCGCCGCCGCTCGTCGCGGCGAGGCGAGCCAGCGTCTCGTGCACCTCCGGCAGGGTGGGGGCCCGTGCCAACGCGCCGGCGAGGTGGCCGGCGGCATGGTGCAGGTCGCCCTCGTCGAGTGCCAGCCGGGCCAGCGCCAGCTCCTCCGTCGCGGAGAGCGCGGGATCGTCCGTTCCCTCGGGCACGTCGTCCTCTCGTGGCAGTTAGACCGGGCACAACGGGTAAAGCCTAGTTGATATTGAGATCAACTGGTGATCACCTGCGCAGTCCTGCTCGTTCGATTGCTGAGATACGCTTAAAAGTGCAAGACTGAGCAAGAATCGCGCGGCAACCGCGCAAGGGGAGGGGTTTCCGTGACACGTGCAGGGGCTGGAATGGCCGCCGACATCGACGAGCAGCCAGCTGGCTACGCGCGTCTGCTCTCCGCTGCCAACGCCGCCGAGATCGCCCGGGTGGCAGCGGTCATCGCGGAACGTCGGCCACGGCACGTGGTCTTCACCGCGCGGGGCACCTCCGATCACGCGGCGCTCTACGGGGCCTACCTGACCGAGATCCGGCTCGGCCTGCCCGCCGGGCTGGCATCGCCCAGCGTCGTCACCCTGTACGGGGCCCGCCCCGACCTCTCCGACGCGCTGGTCGTCGGGGTCAGCCAGAGCGGCGGCTCGCCCGACCTGGCCGAGGTGCTGCGCGCAGCCCGAGCCTCCGGTGCGCTGACCCTCGCGGTGACCAACGCCCCCGACTCGCCATTGGTCGACGTGGCCGAGCTGAGCGTCGACATCGCCGCCGGGCACGAGCGGGCGGTGGCCGCCACCAAGACGTACACCGCCGAGCTGCTCGCCCTGCTGATGCTGGTGGAGGGGATCCGGGCCGGCGACGGCGTGCTCCCGAAGGCCGAACGGGAGGCGCTCGACGCACTGCCCGAGCTGGCCACCCGCACCCTGGCCGACGGCACCCCGGCCCAACTCGCCCCGCGCTACCGGTTCGCCCGTCAGTTGGTCACCACCGGCCGGGGGTACGCCTACCCCACCGCCCGGGAGGCCGCGCTGAAGCTGATGGAGACCTCGTACCTGCCGGCGCTCGCCTTCTCCGGTGCCGACCTGCTGCACGGCCCGCTCGCGATGACCGACCCGGAGGTCCCGGTGCTCGCCGTTGTCGGCTCCGGCCCCGGTGGCCGGTCGATGGGGGAGGTCCTGCCCCGCCTCGGCGAACGCCGCGCCGACGTCGTGGTGGTCGGCTCCGCCGACGTGCCGGGCGCGACCCGGCTGGCCGTTCCCGAGGTCGACGAGCGGTACGCCCCACTGCTGGACATCCTGCCGATGCAGCGGTTGGCGCTGGCCCTGGCGCTCACCCGGGGCGAGGACCCGGACGCGCCGCGCGGGTTGAAGAAGGTCACCGCGACGATGTGAGGCGTGGCGTGGCACCCTGGTCACCGTGTCCACGCTGCGCGACCTCGCCGAGGAGCACACCCATCTCCGTCCGGCCGACATCGACCACCTGCACCGGATCGCCGGCGACTGGCAGCTACTCTCCGATCTGTCCTTCGCTGACCTGCTGCTCTGGGTGCCTGTCGACGCCGAGGGCACGTTCCTCTGCGTCGCCCAGGTCCGTCCGACCACCGCGCCGACCGCGTACCAGGACGACCAGGTGGGTCGGATCGTCGGCGGGCCGGAGGTGGCCCACCTGGGCGTGGCGTACTCCCAGGGCCGGATCTGGCGCGAGGGCGACCCGGTCTGGTACGGCGATGTGCCGGCCCGACACGAGGCGATTCCGGTTCGGCTGCGTACCGCCGAGGGGGAGGCCGGCGAGGTGATCGCCGTGGTGGGGCGGGACACCAACCTCTCCACCGCGCGTACGCCCAGCCAGCTGGAGCTCAACTACCTCACCACCGCCGACGACCTGGCGCAGATGATCGCGGACGGCACCTTCCCGCCGCCGCGGCATCCGGGCGAGACCACCTCGGCACCCCGGGTCGGCGACGGCCTGGTCCGGCTCGACGCCGGCGGCAAGGTCACCTATGCCAGCCCGAACGCGCAGTCCGCGTACCGCCGACTGGGCTACGCCTCGCACCTGGTGGGGGAGGACCTGGCCGCGTTGCACCGTCGGCTGGCCGGTGACCCGCTGGACGGCACCGAGGCCTCGAACGGCATCCTGGCCGCGCTGCGCGGTGAGGCGCCACCCCGGCGGGAGATCGACGCACGAGGTGCCACGATGCTCACCCGGGCGCTGCCGCTGATGCCGGCCGGGGTGCCGATCGGAGCGTTGGTGCTGGTCCGGGACATCACCGAGGTCCGCCGCCGGGACCGGGCACTCATCACCAAGGACGCCACCATCCGGGAGATCCACCACCGGGTGAAGAACAATCTCCAGACGGTGGCTGCGCTGCTGCGGTTGCAGGCCCGCCGGGTGGCGATGCCGGAGGCCCGGGTCGCGCTTGAGGAATCGGTCCGTCGGGTCGCCTCGATCGCCCTGGTGCACGAGACGCTCTCGATGTCCAGCGACGAGGCGGTGGAGTTCGACGGCATCGTCGACCGGGTGGCCAGCGCGGCGACCGAGGTCGCGGCGACCGAGGTGAGCGTCGGCATGCGCCGGCGGGGCAGCTTCGGGGTGCTGCCGGCGGAGATCGCCACGTCGCTGGTGATGGTTCTCAACGAGTTGCTGCTCAACGCCGTCGAGCACGGCTTCCCGCCGGCCGACGAGGCGGAGGAGGCCCCGGTGGCCGCCGCCTCCGGCATGGTGCCGGTCGCCGCTCCCGAGGTCGACCCGTCACTGCGGCCCGAGGTGGTGGTCTCCGCGCACCGGTTCCGCAAGATGCTGCACGTCTCGGTGACCGACAACGGGCGCGGCCTGCCCCCGGACTTCGACGCCGAACGCGGCAGCCGGCTCGGCCTCCAGATCGTCCGAGCCCTGATCACCGGGGAGCTGCGCGGCACCATCGAACTGCGTGCCGGCGCCAACGGTGGCACCGAGGCCATGCTGGTCGTCCCGTTGGCCCGCACCACCCCCGACGGCCGCTCGCAGGCCTGACCCGCCCTCCCACCTCCGGTGGGGCGGGGTCTGCGACGGGAGCGGATTCCAGGACGGGCGTGATGCCTCTCAGTCATCAAGATGACTCACCGGCATCAGGCGCATCGAGGTGGGCGGGCCCGACCCCCCGGCCGGCGCCCGGGGGGTCGGGTCAGCGTTCGGGGCGGCTGTTCAGCAGGGCGACGGTGAGGCCGGGTCGCTGCCAGACCTGCGTGACGGTGAAGTCCGTGCGCAGCGCGTCGCCCTTGGCGCCGGACACGGCGGCCAGCGGCTCGGCGTGCCGGCCGGAGACGACGAGCCACACCCGTGTCGTACCGGCGAGGCACTGGGCTGGCTGCGGACACTCGGCGGCCCACAGATCGCCGCGGCGGACCTCGTCCTCGGTGACCAGCACGTCGCGTGGTGGGTCGCTGAGGTGGTACTCGATGCCGAGGTCGAGGAAGAGCCAACTGTGCCGGGGCGAGTAGACCACGGCGTCCCCCGGGCGTTGGCCGTCGGCGATCACCCGGGCCGCTCCCGCGTAGTCCACCGGCGCGCTGCGTGGCCACTCGTGGGTCCGCCGCAGCGCGGCCTGGTCGGGTAGGCCGAGCAGCCCGGCCAGGACCACCACGACGAGCGCGGCCGGGGCGGCCACGGCAGCCAGCGCCGCGCCCGCCAGCAGGCACGCGAAGGGCACCACGAAGACCAGGTACCGGGGCACCCACAGCGGTACGACAGTGCCGGCGGCGAAGAGCAGCAGTACGGGCAGCAGCACCGCGCTGACCGGCAGCAGGGCGCGCCACCCGAGCCGGGCCGCGCCCAGCGCGGCGACCCCGACCAGCAGTCCACCGACCACACTGCTCTGGGTGACGCCGCCGGGCAGCGCGGTGAGGTCGTCCAGTCGGGCCAGGTGGACCCAGTTCAACTGCCGGGACTGCTGGGTCCGGGCCTTGACCAGCAGCGGGCCGGCCAGCAGCGCGACCGGCACCACGGCGACCAGCCACCGCCACACCCGCCGGTCCCGCCCGGCGTCGGGCTGGGCCGGGGTGGCGATGCCGGCCGGGGCCGGGCCGCGCCACCAGGCGATGAGGACGACCAGCGCGTGGGCGGCGAGCAGTGTGAGCGCGATCAGATGGATGAGCCCGAGAGCGGCGACGGCGGCGGCGTAACCGGCCCAGCGGGCCCAGCTCGGTCGACGCAGCGCGGTCACCAGCAGCAGGGTGGCGAGCACGGCGAGCATGGTGGCCAGCGCGTACGGGCGAGCCTCCTGCCCGTAGCGGGAGGTGCCGGGGAGTACCGCGAACAGCAGCCCGGCGAAGAGGCCGCCGCGCCGGTCGACGAGCCGCGCGCCGAGCACGGCAAGCAACCCGGCGGCCACTGTCATCGCCAACACGGCCGGTACGCGCAGGGCGATCGTGGAGTCGCCGAAGACCCTGGTCCAGCCGTGCATCAGCAGGTAGTACGGCCCGGTGGCGGCGTCGATGGTGCCGGCCAGTCGGGCCAGGTCGCCGGGCGACCGGGTGGCCGCGCTCCACGTCGCCAACTCGTCGCGCCAGAGCTGGGCGGAGCCCAGCCCGGTCACTGTCACCGCCAGGGTCAACAGCGCCGGGGGGAGCCAGACCGGCAGGCGGCGCAGGTGCTCCCACGACGTCCCGGCCGACCTCTCGGACAATTGCCCCACGGTTCGAGCCTGCCACGGCCACCCCCGGCTTGGGCGTCAGCCGGCGGGAGGCGGTGGGCGCCAGGCAGGCATCACGTCGTTCGGCCGGGCGGTCTTCGCCGGATCACGCTCCACGACCTCGTCGAGAACGGCGTCGATTTCGGCCATCAGCTCGTCGTCGAGCCGTACCGTGGCGGCCTTGGCCGTCTCGGCGAGCTGCTCGGGCCGTGACGCGCCGACGATCGCGCCCGCCACGGTCGGCTGGCGCAGCACCCACGCCACCGCCAACTGGGCCATCGTGCAGCCGGCGGCCTCGGCGATCGGTCGGAGCTGTCGTACCCGGGAGAGCAGTAGGTCCGAGGAGTAGCGGGCGATGAACGGGCCACCGAAGCCGTCGGTGGCCCGGGAGCCGGCGGGCGGACGTCCGCCGGGTTCGTACCGACCGGTCAGCACGCCCATCGCGAGTGGCGCCCAGGCGAGCTGGCCCAGGCCGAGGTCGGCGCAGGCGGGCGACACCTCGGCCTCCACCACCCGCCACAGCATCGAGTACTGCGGCTGGTTGGCGATGAACGGGATGTGCAGCTCGGCAGCGAGCCGCACTCCCGCGCGCAGTTGCTGGGCGGTCCACTCGGAGGCCCCGACGTAGAGCACCTTGCCCTGGCGGACCAGGTCGGCGAAGGCGAGCATCGTCTCCTCCAGCGGCACGCTGTCGTCGTACCGGTGCGCCTGATAGAGGTCGATGTAGTCGGTGCCCAGCCGGCTCAGCGAGGCGTGACAGCCCTCGATGATGTGCTTGCGGGACAGCCCGGCGTCGTTGGCCCCCGGCCCGACCGGCAGGCACACCTTCGTGCACAGCTCGACCGAGCTGCGCCGGAGGCCGCTCAGCGCCTTGCCCAACGCCTCCTCGGCCCGCCCCTGCGCGTACCGGTCGGCGGTGTCGAACGTGGTGATGCCCGCGTCCAGGGCGGCGGTCACGCACGCGGCCGCCGCGTCGTCGTCGAGCTGGTTGCCGTGGGTGACCCAGTTGCCGTACGCGACCGCGCTGACGCGCAGGCCCGACCGGCCCAGTTGCCTGTACTCCATACGAGGATCGTCGGGCCGCCCGGCGCTGTCGCCGAACCGTTCGAACGTGGTCGAATCCGTGGGTGATCGAGGTTCAATTCTCGCCCGACGACCTGAGCCGGGTCCGGTTCGTGCACTCGCCCCTGGCCGAGCTGGTGGCCAGCTCCTGGGCATTACGCAAGCCGGCGAAGTACTGGATGCACCGTCCGTGGCGGGAACGCGCGGAGCGGCTGCTGCCGGATGCCGGCCTGGAACCGCTGTTGGCGGTGCTCAGGTCGTCGAACGGCTACGTGCCGGATTTCCTGACCCCGATCGGGGTGGCGCCGAACCTGGCCGCCGAGTTGCGGGCGGTCGCCGGCACCCACCCGTCCCGGGTGCGCCGGCAACTGGAGCGGGCCGGAGCGCCCTGGCTGGCCCCGGACGAGTTGGTCGCGCAGCTCCACCGGTACTTCACAGTGCTGATCGCACCGGACTGGCCCCGGCTGCGGGCGCTCGCGCTGGCCGACATCCGACGGCGGACGCTGCTCGCCGCCGAGCAGGGCGGGCGCACCCTGCTGCGCGAGGTGCACCCGTTGATCCGGTGGGACGGTGCGGCGCTGCGGGTCGCCGTCGGCACGACAGTGCCGGCCGACCTGGACGGGCGCCCATGGACGCTGCTGCCCACCGCGTTCTCCGGGCCGACGGTGCACGCGATCATGGAGGGCGACGCCGGGCCCGCCCTCTGCTATCCGCCCACCGGGCTGGGCGGGCTGTGGGATTCGCCGGCGCCCAGCGCGGCGCTGGGCGCCCTGCTCGGCGGTACCCGGGCGGCGGCGCTCTCCCTGCTCGACTCGCCGCTGAGCACCGGGGAACTGGCCGCGATGCTGGGTCTCGCGACGGCGACGGCGTCGCACCACCTCACCACGCTGCGGGACAACGGCCTGATCGTCGGCGTACGACAGGGGCGGGTGGTGCGTTATGCCCGAACTATCCTTGGTGACCAGCTGGTCGGCTGAGCGCCGGCCCGTGATGTGGGATCCAGCACGTGGACATTGGCCGGCCCCCATGGGGTGTGGCAGCATGGGCCCCATGACCGCCGCAGTCGTCCGCCGCTTCGTGGCACGTCGCCACGTCGATTACGGCCGCGTGCGCAGCGCGATCTGTCCGGCCTACTGACGACGCCCGACCAATCTGTCTCGGGCGCGCTCCGCGCCGGCTGTCTGAAGACACCGTTGTCCCGCCCGCTTCGCCGGGCCGGCCGCCGCGCCCCGCGTATCCCGAGGCACAGCAGACAACGGAGGACGCCGCGATGGCGGTCAGCAGCATCCCGGCCCGTTCCGAAGACCCGACGGCTCGCCCGACCCGAGCGCCGCGCCGGCCACGGGGTGAGGGTCAGTGGGCGCTCGGCCACCGCGAGCCGCTCAACCCCAACGAGCGGATCAAGAAGGACGACGACCCACTCAACGTCCGGGCCCGCATCGAAACCATCTACGCCCACCGCGGCTTCGCCTCCATCGACCCGCAGGATCTGCGGGGCCGGTTCCGTTGGTGGGGCCTCTACACCCAGCGCAAGGCGGGCATCGACGGCGGGCGTACCGCCGTGCTGGAGCCGCACGAGCTGGAGGACGAGTTCTTCATGCTCCGGGTCCGCATCGACGGCGGGCAGCTCAGCCTCGCCCAGCTGCGGGTGATCGCGGACATCTCCCGGGAGTTCGCGCGGGACACCGCCGACATCACCGACCGGCAGAACATCCAGTACCACTGGATCCGGGTCGAGGACATGCCGGAGATCTGGCGTCGGCTGGAGTCGGTCGGTCTGCAGACCACCGAGGCGTGCGGCGACTGCCCGCGCATCGTGCTGGGCAGCCCGGTCGCCGGGGTGGCCCGCGACGAGCTGCTCGACCCGACCCCGGCGATCGACGAGATCGTCTCCCGGTACGTCGGCGACAAGCAGTTCTCCAACCTGCCCCGCAAGTTCAAGACGTCGATCTCCTGGCTGGTGGACACCCCGTACGAGTCGAACGACATCGCCTTCCTGGGCGTCGACCACCCGGAGCACGGGCCCGGTTTCGACGTCTGGGTCGGCGGGGGCCTCTCCACCAACCCGATGCTCGCCAAGCGCCTCGGTGTCTGGGTGCCGCTGGCCGAGGTACCGGACGTGTGGGCCGGGGTGGTCGGGATCTTCCGCGACTACGGCTACCGCCGGCTGCGCAACCGGGCCCGGTTGAAGTTCCTGGTGGCCGACTGGGGCGTGGAGCGCTTCCGTGAGGTCCTGGAGAAGGACTACCTCGGTCGTACGCTGCTCGACGGCCCGGCACCGGTTCTGCCGTCGAAGCCGGTCGACCACGTGGGCGTGCACGAGCAGGCCGACGGGCGGCACTACGTGGGCGCCGCTCCGGTGGTCGGGCGGGTCTCCGGCGCACAGCTCAGCCAGCTGGCCGACGTGGTCGAGGCGCACGGCAGCGACCGGGTGCGGCTCACCCCGTACCAGAAGCTGCTGGTGCTCGACGTGCCGTCGGAGCGGACGGAGTCGCTTGTCGACGCGCTGCGCGGGATCGGTCTGGAGGCCCGGCCGTCGGCCTGGCGGCGCGGCACGATGGCGTGCACCGGCATCGAGTACTGCAAGCTCGCCATCGTCGAGACGAAGGCCCGCGGCGAGGAGTTGGTGGCCCGGCTGGAGCAGCGGCTGCGCGACTTCGACGCGGACATCTCGATCCACATCAACGG
Organism: Micromonospora arida; assembly: GCF_003857035.1. Classification (GTDB taxonomy): domain Bacteria; phylum Actinomycetota; class Actinomycetes; order Mycobacteriales; family Micromonosporaceae; genus Micromonospora; species Micromonospora arida. The sequence continues at coordinate 16,411 of NZ_QGSY01000090.1, read as the reverse complement.
CTGCCCGAACGCGTGCGCACGCACCCAGGTGGCCGACATCGGGCTCAAGGGTCAACTGGTGGTCGGCCCGGACGGCCGGCAGGTCGAGGGTTTCCAGGTGCACCTGGGCGGCGGGCTGGGCATGGCCCAGGGGCAGACCGCCGGTTTCGGCCGCAAGCTTCGCGGCCTGAAGACCACCGCCGACGAACTTCCGGAGTACGTGGAACGGCTGGCCCGTCGCTACCTGGCCGGTCGGAGCGAGGGCGAGACGTTCGCCAACTGGGTGATCAGAGTCGACGAGGAGGAACTGCGGTGAGCAGCGAGAACCGAGCGGCACCTCTGTACTGCCCGTACTGCGGCGAGGAGGACCTGCGGCCGCACGAGGCGGGTCACGGCGCCTGGGAGTGCCACGCCTGCACCCGGGTCTTCTCGGTGAAGTTCACCGGGTTGCTGAGTCGGGCGGTGACCTCATGAGTCTCGTCTCGGCCGCGAGCCTGCGCCTGGTGGGCCCAGGCGGCTCGACACCGGCCGACCCGGCCCGGCGCGACCCGGACGAGCTGCGGGCCCTGGCCGAGCAGGCCGCTCGGGACCTGGAGGGCGCCCCGGCACTGGAGATCGCCCGTTGGGCGGCGCAGACCTTCGGTGAGCGGTTCTGTGTGACCAGCTCGATGGCCGACGCCGTGCTGGCGCACCTGGTCTCCCGGGTGGCCCCCGGGGTGGACGTGGTCTTCCTCGACACCGGCCTGCACTTCCCCGAGACGCTGCGGGTACGCGACGAGGTCGCCCGGACGCTGCCGGTGAACGTCAGGTCGATCCGGCCCCGGCTCACCGTCGGTCAGCAGGACGGCCAGTACGGCCCCCGGCTGTTCAACAAGTCGCCGGACGACTGCTGCCAGTTGCGCAAGGTGGAGCCGCTGGAGCGGGCGCTGACCGGGTACGACGCCTGGGCCGCCGGTCTGCGTCGGGACGAGTCGCCGAGCCGGGCCAACACGCCGGTGGTGACCTTCGACGCGCGTCGGGGCAAGGTCAAGGTCAATCCGATCGCGGCCTGGTCGCAGAAGGATGTGGACTCCTACATCGCCCGCTTCAACGTGCCGGTCAACGAGCTTTTCAAGCAGGGGTACGGGTCGATCGGCTGCTGGCCGTGCACCCGCCGTACGAAGGCGGGCGAGGACGCGCGGGCCGGCCGGTGGGCCATGTTCGAGAAGACCGAGTGCGGGCTGCACGTCTGACCTCCCCGGCGACGCCCCTGACCGGCCCGACCGTGGCCGGCGGGGCGGACCCGGTGGTGCTGGTCGCGCACGGCAGCCGTGATCCACGAGCGGCCGATGCCACCCGGGCGCTGGCTCGGGCGGTGTCGGCGGCCCGGCCGGGCACGCCGGTGTGGGCGAGTTGGCTGGACCACACCGAGCCGGGGCCGACCGAGGTGCTGCGCGACCTGGCCGTGGCCGGTCACCGCCGGGCGGTGCTGGTGCCGCTGCTGCTGACCGCCGCGTACCACCGTCGGGTGGACATTCCGGCGGCGGTCGCCGCGGCGGCGCGGTCCGGGCCACCGCTGGCGGTACGGGTCACCGATGTGCTCGGCCCAGCGGACGACACGACCGATCCTGGGCTGCTGGCGGGGCTGTGCCGTCGGTTGGGTGAGACGCGTCCGGGGCGCTTCGACGCGTTGGTGCTGGCGGCGGCGGGCACCCGGGACGCGCGGGCGCGACGATCGGTGGGCCGGGTCGCCGATGCGCTCGGTGCGGAGTTCGGGGTGCCCTGCCGGGTGGCGTACGCGTCGGCGGCCCCGCCGGCGGCCGGCGTGGCGGTGTCCCGGCTGCGGGCGTCCGGCGCGCGTCGGGTCGCGGTGTCCGCGTACTTCCTGGCACCGGGGCTGTTCCACGACGCGGTGACCGAGGCGGCCGGGGCGGCGGGTGCGGTGGCGGTCGCCGCGCCGCTGACCGATGCACCGGAGTTGGTCGAGTTGGTGCTGCGTCGGGTCGACGACCGGCCCGTGCTGGCGTCTACGGGCTGATACCCGTGCCGGTACGGCGTGACCGGTGCCGGACAGCAGAACGCCCCGGTGGGCGAACCCACCGGGGCGTACAGCTGTGTGTTGGGATCAGGCGGAGTGAGCGCGCAGCACCCGGAGACCGCCGCGCCGCTTGACGGCGCGCCGCTCTTCCTCGCTCATCCCGCCCCAGACGCCGGCGTCCTGACCCGACTCGAGTGCCCACTGCAGGCACTGGTCGGTCACGGAGCAGCGCCTGCAGACGGCCTTTGCCTGCTCGACCTGCAGGAGAGCAGGTCCGGACGTCCCGATCGGGAAGAACAGTTCCGGGTCCTCGTCGCGGCAGACACTATGGTGACGCCAGTCCATGGCGGCAACACTCCTCATTCTGGATGGGTGGCAACAATTGCTTGTCGTGCTTTTCCTATATGCATCCGCAGTGCCGACGTGACCCTTGGCGTTCGTCAATTCGGCAGTGCGTGAGCAGGCGGTTAGCGCCGGGGACCTGCTGGAACAGCTCAACCTGACGAGCATATCCAGGCAATGTCCCGGTAACTCAAGTTCGCTTGTGAATACTTTCACGAACAGTCGTGATGTCAAGGGTGACGCTCGGAAAAACTCCGGGCGGTGAGCAAGCCCACAACCCATTTGTCCGGATACCAGTGCTTTCCTGGTTACCCGCCGTGCCACAGTCGAGGATCAATATAGTACAGTCCGCGTGACATTGCTGACATTTCCGGCACCTGTTCTCGGTGTCGCAGCGGCGTGTCGATCGGCTGTGGCCACCGCGTCGACCAAGGGCAGTACCCCGAGACCTAGCAGATTACTCTCAGTGCGGCCGGAACGGAGGTGAATCTGACTTTCTCCCGCTCGCCGAGATAGTCCCCGTCCAGCTGGAACGCCTGCGGACGGCCGGAGACCAGCGTGAACTCCGCCGTGTCATGGAGTCGTAACACCTGTCGGCCGCGTGGATCCGGTTGCCGGGACAGGAACTGCGTCACTGTCCGTGTTGTGCTAGCCACCCGGAGCTGACGCAACGCCAGCACATCCAGCCCGAGATCGAACGACGCCGCCGGGTTCGGGTTGACCTCCCGGTCGCCCAGGTACGTCCAGGGGGCCGTGTTCTGGATGATGACGGTGGCCAGCTCGGCCTCCGCCGGCTCGCCCGGACGCTCCAGCACGATCGCCGGGTGCCGCCGGTCCGAGGCGAAGAAGTACTGGTTCATGATCGAACGCAGATAGAGCGACGGTGTGGAGACCCGCCCCTTCCGCCGGGCCTGCTCCACCCGGTGGATCACCGCAGCGTCCAGACCGAAGCCGGCGCAGAAGGTGAAGTAGCGGTCGTCGGCGAGGCCCAGCCCCACCGTCCGGCTCCGGCCCAGCCGCAGTCCTTCCAGGATCATGCTGGTCGCCTCCGGCCACTCCCGGGGCAGACCCACCGCACGGGCGAACACGTTGGTCGAGCCACCGGGGACGGTCGCCAGCGCAGGCAGTCGCTCGGCCATCGACGCGTCGCCAGCGCGAGTCGGCGGTTCGGCCGTCATCAGGCCGTTCACCACCTCGTTCACCGTGCCGTCGCCACCCAGGGTGACGACCAGGTCGACGCCCTCAGCGGCTGCCTCCCGGGCCAACGCCACGGCGTGCCCACGCCGACGGGTGTAGCGCACGCTGAGATCGACTTCGCTGCGCAGCGCCCGGACGAGCACGTCCCGGCTGCGTTCGCTGGTGGTGGTGGCCTTTGGATTGACCACCAGGACGGCCCGCATGGGCGGCACTGTACCTTCCGACAGCCCGGGTATCGTGGCGCGCGTGACCATCGACTCGGACCCGATCCCCGTCACGCTCCGCTGGGCGGTCCGGCTGCTGTGGGCGGAGGCGGCCGTCGTCGGGCTGATCGCCGTCTGGCTGGTCTGGGCCGACCTCACGGCCACCCGCACCGACCTGCTGGCGGCATTGCTGGTGACCGTGTTCGCCATCGGGGCGGCCGTCGCGCTATGGGCCCTGGGTCGCGCGCTGCTGCGCCGTCAGGCGGGCGCACGAGCCCCCGCGATCGTGCTCCAGCTGATGCTGCTGCCGATCGGGTGGTTCATGATCCAGGCCGGCCTGGGCTGGCTGGGCGTGCCGCTGATGGCGCTCGGCCTGGGCGTGGCCTGGCTGCTGATCTGCCCTCCGACGACCCGCGCCCTCGGCTTCGAGTGACCGCGCCGCTGCGTCGGGCCGGTCAGTAGCCGCCGGAACGGCGGGTGAGCAGCGCGATCGTGGCCCGATCGTCGGCGGAGGTGGCGGACGCCGAGGTGGTCAGCGCGGTGAGCACCTTCCAGGCGAAGGACGACTCGGCGGGCAGGGTGGCACCGCGCACTGTCGGCACTGTCACCTCGACGGTCAGCGCGTCCTCGGTGACCGCGAAGCGGCACTCCAACTCGGCGTCGCGGGTGGCGATGGCGAGCAGCATGGCGCACGCCTCGTCGACCGCGATCCGCAGATCCTCGATCTCGTCGAGCGCGAACTGCAACCGGGCCGCGAGACCGGCGGTGGCGGTGCGGAGCACGCCGAGGTAACCGCCGTCGGCAGGCACAGTGAGGTGCACCACGTCGTCGTCGATCGCTGGCTGGCCAGTCAGTTGAGTCACGCCTCATCCCCCCGGTCGGGGACTCTACCCGGTCAGTCGCCCATAACGCGTGCCGGCGGTGGTGGCATGCTCGGCCAGCTCGCGGAGCGCGGTGCCGCTGAGTCGGTAGGGAACCCACTCGCTCATCTGCTCGGCGCCGATCGAGGCGTAGAAGCCGGCGGCCGGATTCCAGTCGATCATCCACCACTCCAGCCGCTGGTAACCGCGTCGTACGCAGATGTCGGCCAGCGCGGCGAGCAGCAGACGCCCGGCGCCGGTGCCCCGGGCGGCCGGCCGGACGTAAAGGTCCTCCAGGTAGATGCCGTGCACGCCGGCCCAGGTGGAAAAGTTGAGGAACCACAGCGCGAAGCCGACCGGCTCGTCGTGCTCGTCCACCGCGACGTGACCGAAGAGCGCCGGAGCAATCGCACGATCGCTCCAGCTCGGCGCGTCTGACGCCACGCCGCGACCTGGAGCAGTCGTGAAGAGCGCCGAGGTCAGCTGTTCGGTGGTGAGGTGGCACTGCTCGGGGGCACGTTCGTACTCGGCCAGCTCGTGCACCATGGCGACGACGGCCGGCACGTCCTCGGGACGTGCCGGCCGGATCGTCGGGATGACCGGGGAGGTCACGCCTTCTTGGTCTCCCAGAAGATCTTCGAGATCTCGTCGATTTTCGCGAGCAGCTTGTCGGCGGTGGCCGGGTCGAGGCTGCCCTTGACGCCACCGGCGCCGGCGAGCTTGGTGGCCTCGTTGAACAGGCTGTGCAGGTTCGGGTACTTCTCGAAGTGCGGCGGCTTGAAGTAGTCGGTCCAGAGCACCCAGAGGTGGTGCTTGACCAGCTCGGCGCGCTGCTCCTTGATGATGACGGCGCGGGTGCGGAACTCCGGGTCGGTGTTCGCCTGGTACTTCTCGCAGATCATTTTGACCGATTCGGCCTCGATCCGGGCCTGAGCCGGGTCGTAGACACCGCACGGCAGGTCGCAGTGAGCGCTCGCGGTGACGCGGGGCGCAAGGATGCGCGGAAGTCGCATCGGGATCCTCCATGGGAAGTTTGCGATGATCAAAGGCGACATTACTCCTGGGAATGCTCCCCTAACGGGTGGAGGTGAAACCAGTGGCCGCCGATCACCCGGCTGAGGTGCCCCGGTTGCGGAGGCCGCTGACCGCCGTTCTGGTGACCGGCCCGTCCATGGCCCCGACGCTGCGGCACGGTGACGCGGTGCTGGTTCGTCCCGGTGGCCGCCCGATCCGAGCCGGCGACGTGGTGGTCGCGGTCTTCCGGACCCGGCCCGATCTGCTGGTGGTGAAGCGTGCGGTCCGGCCGCAGGACGGCGGCTGGTGGCTGCGCGGCGACAACGACCTGATCACCGATGACTCCCGGGCGTACGGGGTGGCCGACGTACGAGGACGCGTGGTGGCCCGCTACTGGCCGCGCCCCGGACGGATACCTCGTCGTCAGTTATGACCCTGCTCACATCCGAGGGGTGGTGTCGACACTATGCTCGGAAAGTGCCCGGGTGACCCCCCGCACCGCGTGCCACCGCTCGCCGCCCACCTCGCGGCGGGCCCGGCCGCCTCACATCTGCTCGACAGATCCTGGAGTCACCACCATGTCTTCGTCCACCGTGGACCCCGCTGATCCCGTCTTCCTGCTGCACCGGGGCGGCAAGATGGCCGTCACCTCGACCGTGCCGCTCACCAGCCGGGAGGACCTCTCCCTGGCGTACACCCCGGGGGTGGCCCGGGTGTGTGAGGCGATCGCCGCCGACCCCGCCCTGGTGGACGACTACACCTGGGTGTCGCACACGGTCGCGGTGGTCACCGACGGCTCGGCGGTGCTCGGGTTGGGCAACATCGGTCCCCGGGCCGCGCTGCCGGTGATGGAGGGCAAGGCGGTGCTGTTCAAGCAGTTCGCCGGGGTGGACGCGGTGCCGGTGTGCCTGGACACCCAGGACGTGGACGAGATCGTCGCGGTGGTGCGGGCGCTGGCCCCCTCGTTCGGGGGGATCAACCTGGAGGACATCAGCGCGCCGCGATGCTTCGAGATCGAGCGTCGGCTCGACGAGGCGCTGGACATCCCGGTCTTCCACGACGACCAGCACGGCACCGCCATCGTGGTGCTGGCCGCGCTGCGCAACGCCGCGACGTTGCTCGACCGCAAACTCGGTGACCTGCGGGTGGCGGTGAGTGGCGCGGGCGCGGCCGGTGTCGCCGTGACGAAGATGCTGATCGCCGGGGGCGTCAACCCCGACCAGGTGGTGGTCTGTGACTCCAAGGGGATCATCGGCCGGCACCGCACCGAGCTGACCGACACCAAGGCCGAGCTGGCGGCGAGCACCAACGCCGACGGCCGCCAAGGCGACATCACCGAGGCGCTGCGCGGCGCGGACGTGCTGGTCGGGGTCTCCGGTGGGCAGATCCCCGAGGCCGCGGTGGCCGGGATGGCGCCCGGCGGGATCGTGTTCGCGCTGGCGAACCCGACCCCCGAGGTGCACCCCGAGGTGGCCGCCCGGCACGTCGCGGTGGTCGCCACCGGGCGCAGCGACTACCCCAACCAGATCAACAACGTGCTGGCCTTCCCCGGTGTGTTCCGCGGTGCGCTGGATGCCGGTGCCACCCGGATCACCGAGGCGATGAAGGTCGCCGCCGCGGACGCCATCGCCGGTGTGGTGGCCGATTCCCTGACCGCCGACGCGATCGTTCCGTCTCCGCTCGACCCGCGCGTCGCGCCGGCCGTGGCCGAGGCGGTCGCCGAAGCCGCCCGCCGCGACGGCGTCGCCCGCCGGTAGGCGCACGCGTCGGCCGGGGCGCTCTGCGCCGCCGGCCTGCGCGCACGCGTGGGCCAGGGGCGCTCGGGCGCAGCATGCGCCGCTGGCCTACGCGCACCGCTTCTTAACGAGCGCTCAGCTTGTTACCGTGCCGATCATGCGTGCTGCCTTTGCCTCCCGTTTCGACGACGCCGATCCGCTCGCCGCGCTCACCGTCGGCGAGCGGCCCGAGCCGACCCCTCCGGCCGACGACTGGGTGACCGTGCAGTTGCGGGCCACCTCGCTCAACCACCACGACCTCTGGTCGCTGCGCGGGGTGGGTCTCACCGAGGCCCAGCTGCCGATGATCCTCGGTTGCGACGCGGTCGGGCTGGACCCGGAGGGGCGCCCGGTGGTCGTGTACCCCGTGGTCGTCACGCCGGGTGACCCGCGCGGGGTTTCCATCCTCTCCGAGCACTTTGCCGGGACGCTCGCCGAGCGGGTGGCCGTACCCCGATCGAATCTGATCCCGCTGCCCGACGGCATGGCGGCGACCGACGCGGCGTGCCTGCCCACGGCCTGGCTGACCGCGTGGCGGATGTTGACCACCAAGGGCCGCGTCGCGGACGCCGACAGCGTGCTGGTCCAGGGCGCGGGCGGTGGCGTGGCCACCGCGGCCGTCGCGCTCGCCGTCGCGATGGGCAAGCGGGTGTACGCGACCAGCCGCGACGCCGTCAAGCGGGACCGGATCTCGGCCCTCGGCGCCATCGCCGTGGAGCCCGGTGCCCGGCTGCCGGAGCGGGTGGACGTGGTGATCGAGACGGTCGGCGCGGCCACCTTCGACCACTCGCTGAAGTCGGCCGCGCCGATGGCCCGGATCGTGGTCTCCGGCGCGACCGCCGGGCACGAGCCGTCGGTCAACCTGCGCCGGGTCTTCGCCATGCAGCTGGAGATCCTGGGCACCTCGATGGGCACGCCCGGCGAGCTGTACGAACTGCTGGCGTTCTGCTCCGACAACGAGGTGCGCCCGGTGGTGGACAGCGTCATCCCGTTCAGCCGGGTCGAGGACGCCTTCGCCCGACTGCACTCCGGCGACGCCTTCGGCAAGGTCGTCATCGACCACACCGCCTGACGCGCACCGCGCGCTGCATCGCCGCACCGCGCGCTGCATCGCCGCGCCACGCGCTGCATCGCCGCGCCGCCCGGCGTGGCGCGGCCCGGTTCCGCCGCAAGATCGCGCAACATCATGGAAATAGTGGCCTCCGACGACGCGGAGGCCACTATTTCCTGGTTACTGCACGATCTTGCGCGGCCGGCGCGGCCGGCGCGGCCGGCGCGGGCGGAGCGCACGGCGCGGGCGGAGCGGCCGAAGCGGCCGAAGCGGCCGAAGGGCACGGCGCGGGCGAAGCGGCCGAAGGGCACGGCGCGGGCGGGCCTCAGAGGTGGTCGTCGAAGGTGGCGATGTCGCCGCGCGTCGCGTCGGTGGGGATGCGCTTCTTGGCGTCCGCGTCGCCGTAGAGCGACCAGCGCAGGAACTCGACAGACGTGTCCGAGACGACCCGCAGCGTCGCGCCGTCGCTGAGTAGTGCCCGCCCGTGGTCGCCCTTGGGCAGGCTCAGCATCGCCTTCGGCCAGGGCACCTTGTCGTACGCGGCCCTGCCCGCCGCGTACTCGACCACCTCGTCCAACTCGCCGTGCACGAACAGTTGCGGTGCGGCCGCACCGGCGAACGCGGTGCCCACGCCGAGCGCCGTGCCGGCGAACACCACGCCCGCGTCCAGCCGTTCGTCCCGGCTCGCGGTGAACAGGCCGATGGTGGTCACCCCGCCCGCGGAGTGCCCGGCTGCGGCCACCCGCTCGCCGTCCAACCGGCCGCGCAACGCGTCGCCGGCCCTGCCGTCCAACGCCAGCACCTGGTCCAACGCGTACGACACGTCGGCGGGCTGGTTGAGCACGTCGAGGACGTTGTTGTCCGCGCCCCGCGAGGTGTGCGGGAACGTCGGCGCGGCCACCACGAAACCCGCCGCCGCCCAGCGGGTCAGCAGCGTGGCGTAGTCGTCCGGTCGCCCACCCAGGCCGTGACTGAACATCACCACCGGGAACCGGCCCTCCGCCGCCGTCGCCGACCGCTTGGCCGCGCCGCCGGACTGCCCGGCCGCCGGGTACCAGAGCGTCGTCGGGAGCGCGCGGCCGTCCCGGTCCAGCTTGAGCTGGCGTACGCCGACCGCGAAGGCGCGCTCCGGGGCCTTGCCGGCGGGGACCTGCGGTGTCGGCGTGGCGGCGAGCGGTGGTTCGACGGGCGACTGCTGGCCCTCGGTCTTCCTGGCGTCCGCCGAGCAGCCGACCAGACCGGCCATGAGCACGGCACTGGCCAGCAGGGCGGGGGTGACGCGACGTGGCATGAAATCAATTGTGCCTTGCCCCACTGACGTGCCCGTTGGACTTCGACGCGGTGTGCCCGTCGACTCACCTAGCGCTGCGCGGCCGGTATCAGGCCGCAGCACGTTCGGCGAGCGGGCGTCGCCGTCGTGCGGTGTCGGTCAGCGCACGCAGAGGGAAGGCGGCGTTGGGGTTGTACCGGTTCGTTCCGGGCGGAACGATCTCGTCGATCCGGTCGAGGGTCGCGTCGTCCAGGGTGAGCGTGGCGCCCTTGAGCAGGTCCTCCAGTTGCGGCATGGTTCGCGGTCCGATGATCGCCGAGCTGACGGCCGGATGGGCCACGGTGAAGGCGATGGCGAGCTGCGGGAGCGTGCAACCGATGCTCGCCGCGAGGTCGACGAGCTGTTCCACGATGTCGAGCTTGGCGGCGTTCTCGGCGATCGTGGGGTCGAACTGCGCAGGCCGGAGCACGGCCCGCCCGGTCGACAGGTCGATGGGCTGATCCCTGCGGTACCTGCCGCTGAGGAACCCGAAGGCGAGCGGGCTCCAGACCAGCACCCCCATGCCGTAGCGCTGGCACACCGGGAGGGTCGACGCCTCGACGCCGCGGGCCAGGATCGAGTACGGCGGCTGCTCGGTGCGCAGGCGCCCGAGGCCACGACGCTCGGACACCTGGTGCGCCTCGACGATCTCCTCGGCCGGGAAGGTCGAGCAGCCGAAGGCGCGGATCTTTCCGTCGCGGACGAGGTCGGTGAGCACCGAGAGGGTCTCCTCGATGTCGGTCGAGGGGTCGGGACGGTGGATCTGGTAGAGGTCGATCCAGTCGGTGTTCAACCGCCGCAGGCTGCCCTCGACGGCCTTGAGGATCCACCGCCGCGAGTTGCCACCCTGGTTGGGGCCCTCGCCCATCGGAAAGTGCACCTTGGTGGCCAGCACGACGTCGTCCCGGCGCCCCCGCAGCGCCTTGCCCACGATCTCCTCGGACTCACCCCGGCCGTACATGTCGGCGGTGTCGACGACGTTGATGCCCTGGTCGAGGGCGGTGTGGATGATGCGGACGCAGTCGTCGTGGTCGGGGTTGCCGACGGCACCGAACATCATGGTCCCGAGGCAGTGGGTGCTGACCTCGATGCCGGTGCCGCCGAGCGTGCGATAGCGCATGCCGATGCTCCCTTGGTGAATCAACAGTGATCAACTGGCACGCACCCTAGGAGCTTGAGTCGGCTCTAGGTCAACCCCTCGCTACCCTGCTCGGCATGGCTGAGGTCACCGCGAGTCTGAGCATCGGGCAGATCGCCGAACGGACCGGCTTGAGCGTGCACACCCTCCGCTTCTACGAGCAGGAGGGCCTCTTCGTCAGTCCCGTACGCCGGGGGCCGGGCGGGCGTCGCAGCTACACCGAGGACGACGTGGACTGGCTGACCGTCTGCATCATCCTCCGCGCCTCCGGCATGCCCCTGCCCGCGCTCCGCCGGTACACCGACCTCGTCCGGGAAGGCGCCGGCAACGAGGAGGAACGGCTCGCGCTCCTGCGCGAGCACCACGGTCGCGTCACCTCCCAGATCGACAGGCTCACCCAGAGCCTGGATCTGATCACCTTCAAGGTCGGGGTTTACGAGGATCTGCTTGAGCAGGACGGGCGCGCAGCCGGGCCAGGTCGTCGGCGTCCTTCGGGCGGCGGGGACGTTCCGGCATCCAGACCGGGTACATCTGCTTGAACTCGATCTGGGCCGCCACCGAGATGGTCGGCGCGGTGAGCGGGCCGATCCGGCCGGGTGGGGCGGCCAGCATCCCGGCCGGCAGCGGGGTGCCGGCCCAGGATCCGGCACCGACCGTCGGTCGGCCGGCGGCATCGCGACCCAGGTACGCGAAGCTGACCTCCACGTCGGCGGCGAACAGGTCGAGCTGCGACTCCACCGGCATCCGCGGGTCGGGAAGCCAACCCCGGGCCAGCAGCAGGTCGGCCAGCCGGTCGGCGTCGTCGCGCCAGCAGTACCAGTCGACGTCGACGTGCGGGCGGGTCACCGCGCCGAGCTGGAAGTCCATCGCCCAGCCGCCGCGCAGCCACACCGGGATTCCGCCCGCCCCGGTCACCGCGATGACCTCGGCGATGCTCGCCAACTGTCGGCGCGCAAGCTCGTCCACCGGGAGACCGTACCGGTGTCGGCCGGGTCAGTGGGCCGGGCGGGACTCGTAACGGGTCAGGGTGGGGGAGTGGGCGTCGGCGGGGAGGCGGGCACCGGCGGCCCGGTCGCCGTAGAGGGTCCAGCGCAGGAAGTCGGTGGTGGTGGCGAGGACCGGGGCGAAGCCCGGGTGGCCCGGCGTGAGGTACGCGCCGTGGTCCTGGCCGAGCAGGCTGAGGAACGCGGCCGGCCCTGGGGTGCGCGCGTACGCGGCCCGGCCGACAGTCACCGGCACCACCGGGTCGGCCGTGCCGTGCACGAAGAGCACCGGCGCGGCCGACCCGGCGAAGCTGCCCGGCAGCCCACCGCCGGCGATCACGATACCGGCGCGTAGCCGGGCCGGGTGGCCCTCGCTGAACATGCCGGAGGTGGTGAAGCCGCCCGCCGAGTGCCCGGCGGCGGCGACCGAGGTCAGGTCGAGGTGTCCGGCGAGGGGATCGACCCGGCTCCGGTCGAGGTCGCCCAGATACCGGACCAGTCGCCAGGCGTCGGCCGGCTGATGGCGTACGTCGGCCCGGGTGAAGTTCGCGGCACCCTGTCGGGTGTGCGGGTACGCGGGTGCGGCCACCACGAAACCGGCCGCTGCCCAGCGGGTGGTCAGGCCGGCGTGCAGCTCGGGAAGGCTGCCCAGCCCGTGGCTGTAGATCACCACCGGGAACCGCCCGGCCGCCACCTGATCGGTCGACGCCGGGTACCAGACAGTCACCGGCAGGGGGCGCGCCGAGCGCGGATCGAGGGTGAGCGTACGCACGCCGACGGCGTACGACCCCTCGGGCGCCCGACGCGCCGACACCGGCCCGGTGGCCCCGCCGGCCACGGCGCTGACCGGCGCACAACCGGCCAGCAGTGCTGTCACCAGTACGGCCATCAGCCGGCCCGCCCCCATCGTTCCACGGTAGGTGCCCGGGCGGGCGTAGCGGCCCCGCCGTCCGGCTGGGGCGCACCCGCCACCCGGTCCGGGTCATCTCCGCCGGCCGGGTCCACCCATGGGACGCCGCCGGCCGGGGACGGTGCAGCGTGACCAGCTTCGCTAGGGTCACCGGCATGCCTGAGAACTACACGGACCCCAGCGGCAACACCGAGGCGTTCCGCGCCTTCAACCAGACGCCGGAGACTGCGGCGCCGACGGAGGCCCCGTCCCGCCTGCCGCTCATCATCGGTGCGGCAGTGGTCGTCGTGGTGCTGGTGGCACTCGTCGCCTGGCTGGCGACCAGCTGACCGACTCGCGCGCACCCTCGGGCCTCCCGGGGGTGCGCGCCTCGAGTGGCGTCAGGCCGCCCCGACCACGTCCAGGGTCTCCCGGGCGATTTCCCGCTCCTCGTCGGTGCGGATCACGCAGACGCTCACCTCGGCGCCGTCGGGCGAGATCAACCGGTCGCCTTCGCCGTCGTTGCGGGCGTCGTCCACTGTGATGCCGAGCCGGCCCAGGCCGGCCAGCGCGGCGGCCCGCACCGGCGCGGCGTGCTCGCCGACCCCGGCGGTGAAGGTGATCGCGTCGACCCGGCCGAGCAGCGCGTAGTACGCCCCGACGTAGCCGGTGATGCGCCGGCAGTACACGTCGAAGGCCAGCGCCGCCGCCCGGTCACCGGCGGCCCGGCGTTCGAGCACCTCGCGCATGTCGTTGACCCCGGTCAGCCCGAGCAGGCCGCTGCGGTGGTTGAGCAGGTCGTCGATGTCGTCCACGGACAGCCCGCCCTCGCGGCGCAGGTGGAAGATCACGGTCGGGTCCACGTCGCCGCTGCGGGTGCCCATCACCAGACCCTGCAACGGGGACATGCCCATCGAGGTGGCGACGCTGCGACCGTTCGCCACCGCGCAGGCGCTGGCTCCGTTGCCCAGGTGCAGGGTGATCGTGTTGACCTGCTCGTACGGGCGGCCGAGCAGCTCGGCCGTGCGCCGGGACACGTACGCGTGCGAGGTGCCGTGGAAGCCGTACCGGCGGATGTCGTACCGCTCCGCGGTGTCCCGGTCGATCGCGTACGTCGCGGCTGCCTCGGGCAGTGTGTGGTGGAACGCGGTGTCGAAGACGGCGACCTGCGGGACGTCCGGCAGCGCCGCGCGGGCCACCTCGATGCCGGCCAGGTTGGCCGGGTTGTGCAGAGGGGCGAGCGGCACCAGATTCTTGATCGCGGCCAGCACCGCGTCGTCGACCAGTACCGGTGCGCTGAACGTCCGGCCACCGTGCACCACCCGGTGTCCGACCGCCGCCAGCCCGGTCAGGTCCAGCCCGTCCAGGATCTGCCGGACCGCCTCGGTGTGGTCCGCCGGGCCGCCACCGGGCTCACCGATCCGCTCGACGGTGCCGCGGTCGAGTGCCTGGTCACCGTCGTAGCGGCGCCACTTCACCGACGACGACCCGCAGTTGAGCACCAGCACCTGACTCACGACGCCTCCTCGGTGGCCGCCTGGATGGCGGTGATCGCCACCGTGTTGACGATGTCCGGCACCGTGGCGCCCCGCGACAGGTCGTTCACCGGCCGCCGCAGGCCCTGCATGACCGGGCCGACGGCGACCGCCCCGGCGGAGCGCTGCACCGCCTTGTACGTGTTGTTGCCGGTGTTCAGGTCCGGGAAGATGAAGACCGTGGCGTGCCCGGCGACGGGGCTGTCAGGCAGCTTCGTGGCCGCCACCGCCGGGTCGATCGCCGCGTCGTACTGGATGGGCCCCTCGACCAGCAGGTCGGGCCGGCGCTCCCGGACCAGCGCGGTGGCCGCGGCGACCTTCTCCACGTCGGCGCCCGCGCCGGAGCTGCCGGTCGAGTACGACAGCATGGCCACCCGGGGTTCGATGCCGAACCGGGCGGCGGTGTCGGCCGACGAGATCGCGATGTCGGCGAGCTGGGCCGCGTCCGGGTCGCGGTTGACCGCGCAGTCGCCGTAGACCAGCACCCGGTCGGCGAGCAGCATGAAGAAGACGCTGGAGGCCACCGAGACGTTCGGCAGCGTACGGATGATCTCGAACGCCGGCCGGATGGTCGCGGCGGTGGTGTGCGTGGCGCCGGAGACCATGCCGTCGGCTCGGCCGGTGGCCACCATCAGTGTGCCGAAGTAGTTGGGCTGCGCCACGATGTCGTGCGCCAACTCGGCGGTGACGCCCCGGTGGGCGCGCAGCCGGGCGTACTCGGCGGCGAAGTCGTCGCGCCACTCGCTGGTGCCCGGGTCGACCACCTGCACGTCGCCGAGGTCGATGCCCAGCTCCCGGGTGCGCCGGGTGATGTCGTCCGGCCGGCCGAGCACCGTCAGCTCGGCCACCCCACGCCGTAGCAGGATCTCCGCCGCGCGCAGGATCCGCTCGTCGGTGCCCTCCGGCAACACCAGGTGCCGGGGCTTCGCGCGGGCACGGTCGATCAGCTCGTTCTCGAACATCAGTGGGGTTACCCGCGCCGACCGGCTGACCCGCAGCCGACGGGCCAGGTCGTCGGTGTCCACACAGCGCTCGAACGCGCCGAGCGCGGCCTCCACCTTGCGGGGATTGGACGCGCTGGGCCGGCCCTCGATGTGACTGGACGCGGCCACCGTGTCGTAGCTGTCGAGACGCACGGAGAGCACCGCCAGCCCGGTGTTGAGCCCCTCCACCAGCCGCATCACCCTGGGGTCGGGCTGCTCGCCGAGGGTGAGCACCAGCCCGGCCACCGACACCTGCCCGGCCACGTGCGCGGCGCTCGCGGCGACGAGCAGGTCGGCCCGGTCCCCAGGGGTGATCACCAGGGCGCCCTCGGTGAGGTGGCCCAGCAGCGTCGGCACGTGTGCCGCGCCGACCACGAAGTCCAGCACGTCGCGACCGAGCGCGGCGTCGTCCCCGGCCAGCAGGGTGGCGCCGAGCGCCGCCGCCACCTCGGCCACCGTCGGCGCGGACACGCTCGGCACCTCCGGGATGGCGTACGCGGGGACCGGCAGGTCGGGCAGCTTCATCGGCTCGGTCACCCGGTTGGCGATCACCGCGAGCACCGTCGCGCCGAGGTCGGCCAGATCGTGGTACGCCCCCCGCATCGCCGACGCGACCGCCGCCGGCTCCTGCCCGAAGCCGTCCACCACCGGCACCACCACGCTGCCGAACTCGGTGGCCAGCCGGGCGTTGAAGGCCAGTTCCCGGGGGTGGGCCGGGTCGCCCGGCTCGTCGAAGTCACTGCCCACCACGACCACCGCCGGGCACTGCCGCTCCACCGCCCGGTAGCGCTCGACGATGGCGGAGATGAGTTGCTCCCGTCGGCCGTCGGCGACCAGCGCCGAAGCCTCGGCGTAGCTCGCCCCGGCCAGTTCGGACAGCGGCACCTCGACCCGGTAGCGCTCGCTCAGCAGGGCGAGGATCGGGTCCTGGCCGGTGACGGCCACCAACGGCCGGAACACGCCGATCTGTCCGACCTGGCGGGACAGCAACTCCGCCAACCCGAGGGCAATCGTCGACTTGCCCCCGCCGGACCCCACGCTCGTCAAATACACACTTCGGGCCACAGCCCCACCCTAGAAGATCGCGAGGCACCCCACCCGGGCCGTCCGACCCTGCGGGCCTTACCCCTCCCCAC
>NZ_QGSY01000123.1 GCF_003857035.1 Micromonospora arida | reverse complement strand
CTAACCCACCCCACCCCGTCGATCTTGCACTTACTGTCCCGGCATCAGCGATAAAAGCCGCAGACCGTCGACACAAAGTGCAAGATCGCGAGAGTGGGGGGTGGGGGTTAGACGGAGGTGGGGGCTAGGCCGTAGGTCAGGGCGTCTACCAGGGCGTGCCAACTGGCTTCGACCACGTTGGGGTGGACGCCTACCGTGGTCCAGTCGCGGCCGTTGCCGTTCGAGGTTTCCAGCAGGACCCGGGTGACCGCGCCGGTGCCGTGACTGCCCTCCAGGATGCGCACCTTGTAGTCGGCCAACTCGAAGTCGCGCAGCTGCGGATAGTGCCGCGCCAGCCCCACCCGCAGCGCCTCGTCGAGCGCGTTGACCGGGCCGTTGCCCTCGGCGGTGGCGATCACCCGCTCACCACGTACCCGGATCTTCACGGTCGCCTCGGAGACCACCGCGCCGTCCTCGCGGTGCTCGACCAACACCCGGTACGACTCCAGGGTGAACGGTCGGGCCGGGCTGCCCTCCGGCAGCTCGGAGCGGACCAGCAACTCGAAGGACGCGTCGGCCGCCTCGAAGGACCAGCCACCCGCCTCCAGCTCCTTGACCCGCTTGGTGACCCGGGTCAGGGCGTCGGGGCTGCCGGCCAGGTCCAGGCCGAGCTCACGACTCTTGAGCTCGACGCTGGCCCGACCGGCCATCTCGGTGACCAGGATCCGCATGTCGTTGCCCACCACCGACGGGTCCACGTGGTTGTAGAGCAACGGGTCGACCTTGATTGCGCTCGCGTGCAACCCCGCCTTGTGGGCGAAGGCAGCGGCCCCGGCGTACGCCTGGTGGGTGTCGGGGGCGATGTTGGCGATCTCGGCGATGGCGTGCGAGACCCGCACCATCTGCGCCAGGCAGCCCTCCGGTAGGACGGGCATGCCGAGCTTGAGTTGGAGGTTGGCGACGACCGCGAAGATGTCGGCGTTGCCCGGGCGTTCGCCGTACCCGTTGGCGGTGCCCTGCACGTGGCGGACGCCCGCCTCCACGGCGGCGATGGTGTTGGCCACCGCGCAGGCGGTGTCGTTCTGGGCGTGCATACCGAGCAGCCCGGCGTCGATCCCCAGCCTGCTCGTCAGGTCGTGGATCACGGCGGTCACCTGGGACGGCAGCATGCCGCCGTTGGTGTCGCAGAGCACCATCCGCTCGGCGCCGGCGGCGAGCGCGGTCTGCACCACGGCCGCGCCGTACGCGGGGTCGTGCCGGTAGCCGTCGAAGAAGTGTTCGCCGTCGACGAAGACCCGTCGACCCTCGCGGACGAGGTGGTCGACGGTGTCGTGGATCATCGCGAGGTTCTCCGCGCCGGTGGTACGCAGCGCGCGTTCGACGTGCCGGGTGTCGGCCTTGGCGACCAGGGCCACGGCCGGGGTCTGCGCGTCCAGCAGGGCGCGCACCTGGGGGTCGTCCGCGACCGCAACGCCGGCCTTGCGGGTGGCGCCGAACGCGACGAGTACGGCGTGCCGCAGGTCCAGCTCGGTGCGGGCGCGGCGGAAGAACTCGGTGTCCTTGGGCACCGCGCCCGGCCAGCCGCCCTCGATGAAGCCGACGCCGAACTCGTCGAGCAGCCGGGCCACGGCCAGCTTGTCGACCACCGAGTAGGTGAGCCCCTCGCGCTGAGCGCCGTCGCGCAACGTGGTGTCGAAGACCTGGAACGTCATCAGGATCCTTTCTCGGAGCAACAAAAAGACCTCCCGCGGATGCGGGAGGTCTGCGCGCTCGGCAGAGGGGAGAGCCGGCGCGCTAGGTCGCAATAATCAGGGCGGTACTGGTCACGCTGGCCACTCTGCCACTCCTCCCCCGAATTTGGGAGGAGCAATCCACATAGCGGGATGGTGACTGAGGGTTCGTTCACCCCTGACCAACGCTCGTGATCGGCTTCACAAGCCACCGGGCCACTCATCGGCGGAAACAGCCATGCGGAAACATCTGGAACGGATCCGATGATGGCCACCGCGCCGTCTGCAAGGAGGACCTGTGCTCACCGTCAGTGACCGCTTACCTGAGCACGGACTCGCCGCCTGCGTATCGCTGGGCGCCAACAACGCGTCCAGGACGATCAACCACACGTCCCACGAGGGCACGTGGTGTGTGGTCTTCGTCGGGCCGATGGATTTCACCTCCATCAGCCCGACGGAGATCGCCGACGAGACCCCCGCCGCCGGAGTCTGACCATGGGCCTGGACGCGATCAAGGCAGCCCTGCCGGAGTACGCCAAGGACATCAGGCTCAACCTCAGCTCCACCATCGGTTCCTCGGCGTTGACCCCGGTGCAGACCTGGGGCACCGCACTGGCCTGCGCGGTGACCGCTCGCAACCCGGTGGTGCTGCGGGAGATCGCGGCCGAGGCGCTCGGGCACCTCGGGCCGGAGGGTGTCGAGGCGGCCAAGGGCGCTGCGGCGATCATGGCGATGAACAACATCTACTACCGGGCCAAGCACCTGATCGGCGACGAGCGGTACGCCTCGATGCCGGCCCGACTGCGGATGCAGATCATCGCAAGGCCGGGGGTGGACAAGGGCGACTTCGAGCTCTGGTGCCTCGCCGTGTCGGCCATCACGGGCTGTGGGGTGTGCCTGGAGTTGCACGAGAAGAAGCTGCGCGGCAGCGGCTTCACCCGGGAGCAGCTGCACGAGGCCCTGCGGATCTCCGCAGTGGTGCACGCCGCGGCGGTCACCCTGGACGCCGAAGCCGCACTGGCCTGAACACGTACGCCCCGACGGCCGAGGCCGCATGTCGCGGCCCCCTGCCGTACACCGCGCTTCGCCCTGTCGCCGTGCGGCGACCCGTCGCCGCGCCGCGTCGCGTACCGCTGCCTGTCGCCGTTTCCGGCCCCCGACGGCCGGGTAGCTCCTGCGGGGACGCACCCACCTACGCCGAGACGATCGGCGACAGTCAGGAGTGAACGGCATGGACAGGATCGATCCGCACGCCACCCACGCCGGGCCGGACCCGCTGCGCGGCGGCGACCAGGGCACGGTGCCCGGCGGCGCGCCGGCCGGCACGTTCGACCCCTGGCGCTACCGGGACCACGCCAGCGTGGCCGACGTGGACCTGGTCGGCTACAAGGTCGAGGCCACCGACGGTGGAATCGGCAAGATCGACAGCGCCAGTCACGAGGTCGGCGGCAGCTACCTGGTCGTGGACACCGGGCCCTGGATCTTCGGCAAGAAGGTGATGTTGCCGGCCGGCACCGTCAACCAGGTCGACCACGACCAGCGCACCGTCTCCGTCGACCGGACCCGGGACCAGATCAAGGCTGCCCCGGAGTACGACGAGACCAGCCACAGCGACCCGAGCTACCGGGATCAGCTGGGTGGCTACTACGACGAGACGTACGGCGCGCTCCCGCCCGGCACCGCACGGTGACTGTTCGACCCGACGGCCGGTGGGGCGCTGCCCCACCGGCCGTTACCGTGTGAACGTGGACGCCATCGACGACAGCCGACAGATTCCGCTCCCCGCCACCTTCAACTTCCGCGACGTCGGTGGCTACCTCGGCCACGACGACCGATCCGTACGCCGAGGCCGGCTCTACCGCTCCGACTCGCTGCACCGCCTCACCGAGCAGGACCGGGACGCGTTCGCCGCGATCGGGATCCGCACCGTCATCGACCTGCGCCGCCCCACCGAGGTGGAGCGCGACGGTCGGGTGCCGGCGTACCAGGGGCTGGCCTACCGGAACATCCACCCGGAGCACGCCGACTGGGCGGGTACGCCGCACGAGGAGGGCGCCAGCCTGGCCCGGTACCTCGCGGACCGGTACGCGGACCTGGCCCAGACCGGCACCACCGGGCTGGCCGAGGCGGTCGGCCTGATCGCCGACTCCGCCAACGCCCCGGTGGTGGTGCACTGCGTCGCCGGCAAGGACCGCACCGGCATCGTGTGCGCGCTGACCCTCGCCGTGCTCGGCGTCGACGACGCGGACATCACCGCGGACTACGCGCTCAGCAGTGCGGCGTCGGCCCGGTACAGCGCCTGGCTGGCCTCCATCACCCCGGGCGGCGTGGATGTGCCGGCGCCGTTCCTGAGCTCGCCTGCCGAGGCGATGCAGATCTTCCTGGACGAGCTGCGCGCGGGGCACGGCTCGGTCGAGGCGTACCTGCGCCACGCCGGGGTGACCGACGAGCAGCTCGCCGCGCTCCGCGACCACCTGCTCGACGAGCCCACCAAGGCGGAGCCCACCGACGCGTAGGGCCGACTGCGCCGGCCCATCCGGGTGGACGGGCCGGCGAAGCGACGGAGATCAGAAGACCCGCTGCACCCAGCCGTGCGGGTCGGCCGCCTTGCCCCGCTGGATGTCGACCAACTGCTGACGCAGGGCCATGGTGACCCGGCCGGGCTCGCCACCGCCGATCAGGAACTCGCCGTCCGGGAAGCGGACCCCACCGATCGGGGTGACCACCGCGGCGGTGCCGCACGCGAAAACCTCGCGGAGGCGACCGCTGGCGGCGTCGGCCTGCCAGTCGGCGAAGCTGACCGGCCGCTCCTCGACCTGGTGTCCGGCCGCGCCGGCCAGCGCGAGGACGGCGTCGCGGGTGATGCCCGGCAGGATCGTGCCGGTCAACGGTGGGGTGACCACCGTGCCGTCGTCGTAGACGAAGAAGACGTTCATGCCGCCCAGCTCGTCGACGAACCGGCGCTCCACAGCGTCCAGGAAGACGACCTGGTCACAGCCGGCCTCGATGGCCTCTGCCTGGGCGGCGAGCGACGCGGCGTAGTTGCCGCCGCACTTGGCCGCGCCGGTGCCACCGGGCGCGGCCCGGGTGTAGTCCGGAGAGACCCAGACGGTGACCGGCTTGACGCCACCGGTGAAGTACGCACCGACCGGTGAGGCGATCACCATGTAGAGGTACTCGTTGGCCGGGCGGACGCCGAGGAAGACCTCGCTGGCGAACATGAACGGCCGCAGGTAGAGGCTGCCGTCCTCGCCGGTGGGGATCCACTCCCGGTCGATCTCGATGAGCTTGTGCAGCGAGTCGACGAACACCTCCGGCGGCAGCACCGGCATCGCCATCCGCTGCGCGGAGGTGGCGAAGCGGGCCGCGTTGGCGTCCGGCCGGAACATCGTCACGCCACCGTCGGCCGTGCGGTACGCCTTGAGCCCCTCGAAGATCTCCTGCGCGTAGTGCAGCACCGCGCTGGCCGGGTCCATCGGGATCGGGGCACGGGCTTCCACCCGGGCGTCGTACCAGCCCTTGCCGTCGGCGTAACGGACGGTGACCATGTGGTCGGTGAAGACACGGCCGAACCCGGGATTTACCAGCAGCGCGGCCCGATCGGCGGCGGATACCGGCGCGAGATTCGGACGGATCTCGAAGTCGAGCTTGTCACCACCGCTCATCGCGCTGACCTCCCTGCGGAACAACGGCATGCGGGACCGCACACCGACATGGCTGTGCCAGGAACTTACCCCGAACGGTCGTTAAGCGGGTAGCGCCGGTCGGGCTGCCCGTGGCGGACCGACCTCAGGGCCGGTTGCCGCTCGGGCCGAGGTGATCAGGCTACGGCGTGAGCGGCGAGCCGGTCGCCGACCTCCTCGGTACGCAGCGTTGCACCCGGCGCCCGGCTGGCCAGCTCGGCGGCGACCGCCGCGTTGACCCGAGCAGCCGACTCGCTGTGCCCGAGCTGCTCCAGCAGCAACGCGGCGGAGAGCACCGCGGCGACCGGGTCGGCGATGCCCTGCCCGGCGATGTCCGGAGCCGAGCCGTGCACCGGCTCGAACATCGAGGGGTACGCCCCCTGGGGGTTGATGCAGCCGCTGGCGGCCAGCCCGATGCCACCGGTGACGGCCGCGGCGATGTCGGTGAGGATGTCGCCGAAGAGGTTGTCGGTGACCACCACGTCGTAGCGCTGCGGCTGGGTGACCAGGAACATGGCCGCCGCGTCGACGTGCTGGTACTCGGTTTCGATGTCCGGGTGCTCGGCAGCGACCGCGTCGAACGTACGCGCCCAGAGCGACCCGGCGTGGGTGAGCACGTTGGTCTTGTGCACGAGGGTGACCTTGCGCCGCTCCCGGCGGCCGGCGCGGGCGAACGCGTCGCGGATCACCCGCTCCACGCCGTGCCGGGTGTTCAGGCTCTCCTCGGTGGCGACCTCGGCCGGGGTGTCCCGGTGCAGGGAACCGCCGGCACCGGCGTAGAGCCCCTCGGTGCCCTCGCGCACCACCACGAGGTCGACCTCGCCCGGCTTCACGTTGCCCAGCGGGCCGGCGACCCCGGGCCAGAGCCGGGACGGGCGCAGGTTGACGTACTGGTCGAAGGCGAAACGGAGCTTGAGCAGCAGCCCTCGCTCCAGCACGCCCGGCGGGACCGTCGGGTCACCGACCGCACCGAGCAGGATCGCGTCGTGCCCGGCCAGCTCGGTCAGCACCGAGTCGGGCAGCACTTCGCCGGTACGGTGCCAGCGGGCGGCACCGAGGTCGTACTCGGTGGCCTGCACGCCGGGCAGCACCGCGTCGAGGACCTTGCGGGCCTGCGCGACCACCTCGGGCCCGATGCCGTCTCCGGCCACCACCGCGATCCGCGCCACGACCGCACTCCTCTGCTCAACGGTTCCGTTCGGGGCAACGGTACGTTGCCGTCCCGCCTCCCGGTACGCTGGGTCCACAAGTTGGGATGCGGGAATGCACAGCACCCTCTCAGCTGAGACTCATGAGGCGGTCATCTCCGCTGCCTACGGTGGTAGTCAGTGGGTCGCGGCGGCCCGCTGACCAACGGGGTCGCGATGACGCGGCGCCATGTGCGAGGGGGCAGATGCGATGCGCATCGACGAGCAGCCACGGACCCGCTGGCCGGACCCGTCCGCGTTCCGCAACCGCCGACCGGACCTGCGACTCGGCAGCCGCCGGCAGCGGATCGACCCGGCCGCGGCCACCGAGGGCCGGATCGCGGTGGAGCACACCGTACGCACCGCGACCGCCGAGTACACCCTGCTGCTCAACGCACCCGAGTCGCTCGGCCGCCGGGGCGTGGGCGAGGCGCTGCGGGACAGCGTCGCCGAGTTGCGCGCCATCGACCTCACCTACGGCCCCAACCGACCGGAGAGCCTGGTCTCCCGGCTGCGTCGGGGCGAGATCAGCCCGGAGTCGTACCCGCCGCTCGCCGATCTGGTGGACCGCTGCGCCGCGATGCGTGCGGCCACCGACGGGTGGTTCGACGCCTGGGCGGTGCCCGGCGGCTTCGACCCGGGCGGCCTGCTCGGCGGTTGGACGGTGGAACGCGCCGCGGAGCGACTGCGCGCCGCCGGCATCCACGACTATGCCGTACTCGCCGGCGCCGACCTCGTCGTCCGGGGCCGCGCGCCGCACGGCGGACCCTGGCGGGTCGCGGTGCATCACCCGACCGCACCCGAGCGGGCGCCGCTGGTGCTGGAGATGACCGCCGGCGCGATCGGCACCTCCGGGGTGAGCGGGCGGCAGGGGCACGTGGTGGACCCGCACACCGGCGAGCCGGCCGATCACCTCGTCGCCGCCACCGTGGTGGGCCCCGACCTGACGATCGCCGACGCTTACGCCACCGCGCTCTACGCCGCAGGCCCTACCGGCCTGGCGTGGTTCCGGGGCAACTCCGACTATCGCGCGCTCTTCGCGCACCGTCGCTGAGCCGGTCGGGCCCGCGATCGGCCCCCACGGTCTCGGCAACGGCCGTGGGGGCCGGTCAGCGACGAGTGCGCGTGGCTCGCACAACCGAGGGGTGCGGACCGGTCGGGCCGGACGTCGACCGCGCCACCCGAAGACGGGCCGGCGCCTCGAACTCGGCCAGTGACCGCAGTGCGTACGCTAGCGAATCGACGCAACTCGACGCAAGAGTCTCCACACCGGACCGTCGTGACCGCAGACCGCGGTGATCGATGGTTGACCGGCGGCGAGGCAGTTTCGACATGGTGAACGGCGGATGGCACGCTATCCGCCGTGAGTTTCGATCTGAGCGTGTGGGCCCTGGAGGACGGGGCGACGCCCGAGGACGTGCGGACAGCGGTCAACGGTTGCCGGCAGGGGCGACACGTGGACCGCTACCCCGATCCGCGGGTGGTCAGCTTCTACCGGGCGATCACCGCCTCCTATCCGGACCGTCACCCCGGCCCGAACAGCCCGTGGGCGGTGGCGCCGCTGCACGCGGCCCACGACCACGTCGAGCTGAACCTGCACCCGACCTGCGCGGACCAGGTGCTACTGGACATCGAGCGGCTGGCCGGCGAGCACGGTCTGATGCTCTTCGACCCGCAGGACGGCTCGGTCTACCCGCCGCCGGCGCGGTTGCCCGGCTGACCTGACCGGCGCCACGGACGGGAAATGACGAGGGGCCCGGCGAATCGCCAGGCCCCCCACGGTGTTTGTCGTTCTACTACTCGTCGCGCAGGTCGGCGGCGCTGGCCGCCGTGGCGCCGATCGACTCGGCGGCCGAGGTGAGCAGGTCGGCGCCGAGCGCCTGGTCGACGGTGAGCGTCATCAGCGTCTCACCGCCCGCCTCCCGACGAGCCACCTGCATGGCGGCGATGTTGATGCCCGACTCGCCGAGCAGGGTACCGACCGTGCCGACGACACCGGGCCGGTCGGCGTAGCGCAGGAAGAGCAGGATGCCCTCCGCGCCGATCTCCACGTCGAAGCCGTCCACCTCGGTCAGCTTCAGCACGTCCCGAGCGCCGGAGTGGGTGACCGTGCCGGAGACACTGACCGTCCGACCGTCCGGCAGCGCGCCGCGCACCGTGACCAGGGTCGGCTGCTCGGCCGTCTCGACCAGGGTGGCCAGGGTGACCTCGACGCCACGCTCGGCGGCCAGGTGCGGGGCGTTGACGTAGGTGACCTGCTCCTCGACCACGGAGCTGAACAGACCCTTGGTGGCGGCGAGCTTGAGCACCGACACGTCGTGGCTGACGATCTCACCGCGGACCTCGACCGTGACGCTGGCGGCGATCCCACCGGCGACCGCGGTGAACGCCCGGCCGAGCTTCTCCGCCAGCGGCAGCAGCGGCCGAACGTCCTCGGCGACCACACCGCCGGCCTGCACGTTCACCGCGTCCGGGACGAACTCGCCCTGCAACGCCAGCTTGACGCTCTTGGCCACGGCGAGACCGGCCTTGTCCTGCGCCTCGTGGGTGGAGGCGCCCAGGTGCGGGGTGGCCACCACGTTGTCGAAGGCGAACAGCGGCGACGAGGTGCACGGCTCCTTGCTGTACACGTCGACACCGGCGCCGGCGACCCGGCCCTCGGCGATCGCGTCCGCGAGCGCCTGCTCGTCGACCAGCCCACCACGGGCGGCGTTGATGATGCGAACGCCGGGCTTGACGAGCGCCAACTCCTTCTCACCGATCAGGCCCACCGTCTCCGGCGTCTTCGGCAGGTGGATGGAGATGAAGTCGCTCTCCCGCAGCAGCTCCTCCAGCCCGACCAGGCGGACGCCGAGCTGCGCCGCACGGGCCGGCTGGATGTACGGGTCGTACGCGATCAGCCGGGTGCCGAACGCGGCGATACGCGACGCGAAGAGCACCCCGATACGACCGAGCCCCACCACGCCGACCGTCTTGCCCTGGACCTCGACGCCGGTGTACTTCGACCGCTTCCACTCCCCCGCCTTGAGCGCGGAGCTGGCGCTCGCGGTGTTACGGGCGACGGCGAGCAGCAGCGCGACGGCCTGCTCGGCGGCGGAGACGATGTTGGAGGTGGGCGCGTTGACGACCATGACGCCCCGCGCGGTGGCGGCCGGCACCTCGACGTTGTCCAGCCCGACGCCCGCCCGGGCGACCACCTTGAGTCGCGGCGCGGCGGCGACCGCCTCGGCATCGATCTGGGTCGCGCTGCGCACGATGACGGCGTCGGCCTCGGAGAGCGCCGAGAGCAGCGCCGGACGGTCGGTGCCGTCGACGTGACGGACGTCGAAGTCGTGGGCGAGCACCTCGATGGCGGCGGGGGCGAGTTCTTCGGCGATCAGTACGACAGGATTCATCGGTCCTCGTAGAGGTCGTGTTTGCGATCGGCCCGGGCGGCGGGGGGCGCCGCACTGCGCCCTGCGCTGATCCGTGCCGTGGCCGTCAGGTGCCGGCTGCTGCACCTACAGGCGATCGTAGGGGCCCCGCTGGTCGGCGTGTTCCGGTCTTCAGGGTGAGTGCCCTCACACGCCCGGTCGGGCGACGGACATCGGCCGTTCACCGCACCGACACGGTTGCTCCCGCCCGCTACAACCGGAGGCACACCTTTGCGGGAGGATCCGCCCTTGTCGCTCGCCGTGCGCATCACGCTGCTCCGACAGCTGACCCGTGTCGATCTCGCGCGGTTCGGTCCGGTGCTGGCCGAGGCGTTGGTCACCCGGTCCCATCAGGTGAAAATCCGACGCAGCTTCGTGCGTCGGCGCACCGCCGCCGCGGACGAGGCGGTCGCGCTCTACCGACGGCTCGTCCAGGACCGGCCGGGCCGGCACGAGGTGGCACTCGCGCGGGCACTCGTCGCGCAGGGCTCGGTCCCGGACGACCGCACCGTCGAAGCCGCGCTCGCGCAGGGCCGGGAGGCGATCGGGTACGTCGAGAACGCGACCGACCGGAACGGCCTCGTCGTCCTGGCCGCGGCGCAGCTGATGGTGGCCGTGCAACTCCGCACCGACGCACCCCGCGACGCGCTGCCGCTCGCCGACCAGGCCCGGGAGACCTGGCTACGGTGCGCGCCGCTCGGTGCCCGTGAGCGGATGGCGTTGGCCCGGTCCCTCACCGTGCTCGGCTACTGCCGGGCGGCGCTGGGCGAGCCGGCCGAGGCGCTCGCCGCCCGGGAGGAGGCTGTCGAGTTGTTCCGGCGGCTTCCCCTCTGGACACGGCTGAAGTACATGCCCGCCCGGCTCGAGGCGATGAGCGGGCTGGCCGACTCCCTCGCCTCCCATCGCCGGTGGGCCGAAGCGCTGACGCTGGCCGCGGGTGCCCGCGAGGACCTGACCTTCATGAGCCGTTTGGAGCCACTGCGGTTCCGGCCGACGCTCGGCAACCTGTTGTTCGTGATCGCCAGGGCCCACCTGGGGCTTCGCGAACAGGATGCGGCCGTGGCGGCGGCCGAGGAGGCCGTCGGGCACTACCGCTGGCTGGCCGAGCACGACCCCGTTCGGTATCAGCCACGGCTGGTCATCGCGCTACGCACGCTTGCCGGCACTCTCAACGCTCTCGGGCTGCATGAGAAGGCCGCCTGGGCAGCCGCTGAGGCCGAGGCGACGGAAAGCCGCTGACGGAGGGCACTGCGGCCAGCGGCCGGCGACCCGCGCTGGGGAGAGCGCTGGATCGCCGGCCGCTGGTGGACCGGTCGAACGTGTCAGGCGGTCTCGGTGATCGGGCGGTCCACCCAGCTCATCATGCCGCGCAGCTTCTTGCCGGTCTCCTCGATCGGGTGCGCCGCGCCCTCGGCCTGCCACTTGGTGAAGTTGGGCCGGCCGGCCTCGTCCTCGGCGACCCACTCGCGGGCGAACTCGCCGGACTGGATCTCACCCAGGATCTTGCGCATCTCGTCCTTGACCCGGGAGTCGATGATGCGCGAACCACGGGACAGGTCGCCGTACTCGGCGGTGTCGGAGATGCTGTAGCGCATCTTCGCGATGCCGCCCTCGTACATGAGGTCGACGATCAGCTTCAGCTCGTGCAGGCACTCGAAGTAGGCGACCTCCGGGGCGTAGCCCGCCTCGGTGAGCACCTCGAAACCGGTCTGCACCAGCGCCGAGGCGCCGCCGCAGAGCACCGCCTGCTCGCCGAAGAGGTCGGTCTCGGTCTCCTCGGTGAAGGTGGTCTTGATCGCGCCGGCCCGGGTGCCGCCGATCCCCTTGGCGTACGCGAGGGCGAGCGCGAGCGCGTTGCCGCTGGCGTCCTGCTCGACGGCGACGAGACAGGGCACGCCCTTGCCGTCGCTGTACTGGCGGCGGACCAGGTGGCCGGGGCCCTTGGGCGCGACCATCGCCACGTCCACCTCGGCCGGCGGCTTGATCAGGCCGTACCGGATGTTGAAGCCGTGGCCGAAGAAGATCGCCTTGCCGGGGGCGAGGTGCGGGGCGATCGACTCCGCGTAGATCCCACGCTGGGCGGTGTCCGGTGCGAGCACCATGATCACATCGGCCTCGGCGGCGGCCTGTGCGGGCGTGACCACCCGCAGGCCCTGCTCCTCAGCCTTGGGACGGCTCTTCGAGCCCTCCGGCAGACCGATCACCACGTCGACGCCGGAGTCACGCAGCGACAGCGCGTGGGCGTGGCCCTGGCTGCCGTAACCGATCACCGCGACCTTCTTGGCCTGGATCAGGCCGAGGTCGGCATCGTCGTCGTAGTACACCTCAACGCTCATGAGAACTTCCCTTTCGTACGACGGCCGGGGCGGCCCGTCGTGGTCTGTGCGGATGAATTCGCCGGACGGCCGGCCGAGGGCCGACCGGCGGCGGGTCAGGCGGCCCGAAGCGCGGGACCGGCGGTGATCGAACGCGAGCCGCGCCCGATCGCCACCAGCCCGGACTGGACCATTTCCTTGATGCCGAAGGCCTCGAGGTCGCGTAGCAGCGCGTCGAGCTTGTCCGGAGTGCCGGTGGCCTCGATGGTCAGCGTGTCCGGTGCGACGTCGACCACCCGGGCGCGGAACAGGTTGACGGTCTCCAGCACCTGCGACCGCGCGGACCGGTCGGCGCGAACCTTCACCAGTAGCAACTCCCGGGCAACCGAGACCTGCGGATCCAGCTCAACGATCTTGAGCACGTTGACCAGCTTGTTCAGCTGCTTGGTGACCTGCTCCAGCGGGGAGGACTCCGCGTTGACCACGATGGTGATCCGGGAGACGTCCGGGTTCTCGGTCTCGCCGACGGCGAGGCTGTCGATGTTGAACCCACGCCGGGAGAACAGGCCGGAGACCCGGGCGAGCACGCCCGGCTTGTTCTCCACCAGCACGGACAGGGTGTGCATGGTCATTAGATGTCATCCTCGTCGAAGGCCGGGCGGACGCCACGGGCGAACATGATCTCGTCGTTGCTGGTGCCGGCGGCGACCATCGGCCAGACCATCGCGTCCTTGCCGACCACGAAGTCGATCACCACGGGCGCGTCGTTGATCTCCATGGCGGCGGCGATGGTCTTGTCCACGTCGGCCGCGGTCTCGCACCGCAGCCCGACACAGCCCAGGGCCTCGGCGAGCTTGACGAAGTCGGGGATGCGGTGCTTGTGGGTGCCGAGCTCGGTGTTGGAGTAGCGCTCGTTGTAGAAGAGCGTCTGCCACTGTCGGACCATGCCGAGATTGCCGTTGTTGATGACGGCGATCTTGACCGGGATGCCCTCCAACGCGCAGGTGGCCAACTCCTGGTTGGTCATCTGGAAGCAGCCGTCCCCGTCCACCGCCCAGACCACCGTGTCCGGCTTGCCGACCTTGGCGCCCATCGCCGCCGGCACCGCGTAGCCCATCGTGCCGAGGCCGCCGGAATTCAACCAGGTGTACGGCTTCTCGTAGGAGATGAACTGCGACGCCCACATCTGGTGCTGGCCCACCCCGGCCACGAAGATCGCGTCCGGGCCGACGATCTCGCCCAGCCGCTTGATCACGTACTGCGGGGACAGGGTCCCGTCGACCGGCTCGTCGTAGCCCAGCGGGTAACGGTTGCGCAGGTCGTTGAGCTGCGTCCACCAGTCACCGAGGTCGGCGGTGCGCCCCGCCGACCGCTCGGCGGTGACCGCGGCGATCAGCTCGTCGATGACGTGCTTGGCGTCGCCGACGATCGGGACGTCCACGTGCCGGTTCTTGCCGATCTCGGCGGGGTCGATGTCCGCGTGCACCACTGCCGCGTCCGGGGCGAACGAGTCCAGTTTGCCGGTGACCCGGTCGTCGAAGCGTGCGCCCAGCGCGACGATCAGATCCGCCTTCTGCAGGCCGTAGACCGCGGCGACCGTGCCGTGCATGCCGGGCATCCCCAGGTGCTGCTGATGCGAGTCGGGGAACGCGCCGAGCGCCATCAGCGTGGTGACGACCGGGATGCCGGTCAGCTCGGCCAGCCGGCGCAGCCCGTCGGTGGCACCGGCCTTGAGCACCCCGCCGCCCACGTAGAGAACCGGCCGCCGGGCCGCGGCCATCAACCGCGCCGCCTCCCGGATCTGCTTGCCGTGCGGGTGCAGGGTGGGCCGGTAACCGGGCAGGTCCAGGGTGGGTGGCCAGGAGAAGGTGGTCGACGCCTGGAGCACGTCCTTGGGGATGTCGACCAGCACCGGGCCGGGTCGCCCGCTGCTGGCCAGGTGGAACGCCTCGGCCAGCACGCGGGGGATCTCCTCGGCGTTCTGCACGAGGAAGTTGTGCTTGGTGATCGGCAGGGTGATGCCCTGGATGTCCGCCTCCTGGAAGGCGTCGGTGCCGATCGACGGGCGGGCCACCTGCCCGGTGATCGCCACCATCGCCACCGAGTCCATGTACGCGTCGGCGATCGGGGTGACCAGGTTCGTCGCGCCCGGGCCGGAGGTGGCGATGCAGACACCGACCTTGCCGGTGGCCTGCGCGTAGCCGGTCGCCGCGTGCCCCGCGCCCTGCTCGTGCCGCACCAGGATGTGCCGAACCGTCGAGTCGTAGAGCGGGTCGTACGCCGGCAGGATCGCGCCGCCCGGAATGCCGAAGACGACGTCGACGTCGAGCGCCTCAAGGGACCGCACGAGCGAGCCGGCCCCGGAAACCTGGGTCGCGGCGGCGGACCGTACCGCCGGGACGGCCGGGGTGGCCGTGCGCGGGGCGGCCTGGTCGACGTCGGCGGCCGCGCGGGCCCGGCGGGCGGTGTGGGCGAGGGTCTCGGGCGTGGGTTTCGTCATGGCGGTTCTGGCCTTCGGCTGGAGTGGCTGGTGGCTAGTCAAGCGATGCGACGCGGACGGGGCCCGCTTCGCCAGGTTCCGATGGCAATAAAAACGGCCCTCGTGCAGATGCACGGGGCCAGCGCACTCTCGACGAGGGAGAGTGCGCTCAGGTAAGTACTCGCAGCGACCGGTACGACGACATGCGGCTAAGCCTGACGCATCTCACGCGATGAGTCAACTGATCCCACATGTTGGTTAACGGAGGCCGGCGCGTCGACCGCCGACGCGCCATCGTCAGACGGGGTGAGCTGCCCGGACCCGGCCGGAGCGGGCCGTGGTGCGGGCACCGGGGCGGGACGCGCACCCGGTGACGTGGCCGCCTCCAGCATCGCCTCCAGGTGCTCGGCCGGCACCCCCCAGCCGAAGAGCGCGCCCTGCCCGAAGCGGCAACCGGCGGCCACCACCGCGGCCAACTCGGTCGGCGTGGTCACCCCCTCGGCGATCACCTCCAGCCCCAACTGGTGGCCCAACCGCATGACGATGTCGACCATCGGGGCGAACGCCGGGCCGTCCTGGCCGACCGGGCGGACCGGCTCGTGCTCGGCGACCAAACTGTGGTCGATCTTGAGGATGTCGATCGGCAGTCGGCGCAGCTGCCCCAGCGACGAGTAGCCGGCCCCGAAGTCGTCCAGCGCGATCCGGACACCGGTCAACCGCAGCGCGGTGAGCCGCCGGATCAACTCGTCCAGGTCGGTGGCGACCGCGTGCTCGGTGACCTCCAGCACCAGCCGCTGCGGCGGCACGTGGTGGGCGCGCAGCGCCTCGGCGACCTGGACCACGTACTCCGGGGCGTGCAGCTCGCGCGGGGAGACGTTGACCGACACCCAGACGTCGTGCCCGTCCGCCAGCCACCGGGAGAGCTGGTAGCAGGCCTGATGCAGCACCCAGGCGCCGAGCGGGGCGATCATGCCGCACTCCTCGGCGAGCGGGATGAACTCGTCCGGACGCACGTTGCCCAGCTCGGGATGGTGCCAACGGAGCAGCGCCTCGGCGCCGACCGGCCGCACCGACGGCAGCGACGCCACCGGCTGGAAGGCCAACCGCAGCTCGTCGCGGTCGATGGCCCCGCGCAGCTCGTGCTCCACCGTCGTACGCCGACGCAGCAGTTGGTCGTACGCGGCGTCGTACCGCTCGATCCGGTTCTTGCCGCGCTGCTTGGCGTAGCGCAACGCCAGGTCGGCGTGGCGCAGCAGCAGCTCCACGTCCGGCTCGTCGGCCCAGTCGGCCACTCCGATGCTCACCGACAGGAAGAC
The DNA here is from genome assembly GCF_003857035.1 of Micromonospora arida. Lineage (GTDB taxonomy): Bacteria > Actinomycetota > Actinomycetes > Mycobacteriales > Micromonosporaceae > Micromonospora > Micromonospora arida. The sequence continues at coordinate 10,363 of NZ_QGSY01000123.1, read as the reverse complement.
CGGCCCCTCCGGCTGGTCGTAGGGCCGGTTGATCACCCCGAGGAGCCGTTCGGCGACCCGGTCCGCCTCGACTGGCCGGCCCTGCATGAGTACGGCGAACTCGTCGCCACCCAGCCGGGCGGCCACGTCGCCGGGGCGCAGGTTGCCGCGCAGCCGCCGGCCCACCTCGGCCAGCACGGCGTCGCCCACGTCGTGGCCCCGCATGTCGTTGACGTTCTTGAAGCCGTCCAGGTCGAGGCCGAGCAGCACACACGGGTTGTGGTCGGCGGCGTTGCGGTGCAGCGCCCGGAGCAGCCCGCGCCGGTTGGCCAACGACGTCAGCGGATCGGTGTGCGCCAGCTCCCGGAAGTGCGCCTCCCGCTCGGCCAGGCGGTCCGCGTACCCCCGGACGTCGCGAAGTGTGAGGTACTGCCGTGCCACCAGGGCGAAGCCCTCCACGCTGCCGGCCACGATGCCCGCTGCGGTGAAACGGCCGTCCTGGGCGAGGTGGTACATCGCCGAGGCGGCCATCGCCAGCATCGGGGCGATCGCGTATTCACCGTCGCTACCGACCAGGTCAAGGTCGACCTGCCCCGGCCGGTCGGCCCGGTACACCGCGATCGCGACCGTCAGCAGACCGGCGGCGAGCACCGCAGCACCGGTCAGCGCCATGGTCGGCCCGGCCTGGCAGAGCCCGGCGCTGAGACCCAGCCCGCCGCAGGTCACCGCGGTGATGCCGGCACCCAGCGCGGCGAGCCGGCGACGTGGCCTGGCGGCCCGGAAGACGACGATCACGGCGAGCCCGGCACCGAGCGCGGCGCTCACCGTGGCCAACAGGATCGCCGGGCAGGCCATCGGGGTGGCGGCACCGAGCAGCCGGGTGGGCTCGGAGAAGAGCACCCAACCGACGAACCACAGCGCCGCCGCCATGACCAACCCGTCCAGGGCGAGCCGGGCCGTTCCCGCCGCGGTGGCGGCCACCCCGGGCAGCCGCAGAAGCCCGGCGGCTAAGGCCAGGCCGCTCACCGCCATGCCGATCGCCACCACTGTCGCCCAACCGGTGCGCTGCCCCTGCTGGTGGGCCCAGTGGTCGTTCGCACTGAGCGCGGCGGCCACCCCGGCCAGGAGGCTGAGCAGGCCAACACCGGCGGCGGCCGCGAGCAGCAGGTGCGCCGGTCGACGCGGCCGCGTCCGCCGCCGGGCGACGACGGTCAGCAGCACGGCGGCCACCGCGGCGACGAGCCCGCTGAGCGCCGCGACAGCGACCATGCCCGGTGGAAGATGCACGCCTCCAAGAGTGCCGGATGGGCGCACACCATGGGGGCCGAGTGTGCATCTGTTGGGACACGGGAGACACCCGGGTGGGCCGGCGCGCGGGCGGTGTCATGCTGGTATGCATGCCTGAGCTGCGGTCGAGGACCTCCACACACGGTCGGACGATGGCCGGCGCCCGGGCCCTCTGGCGGGCCACCGGGATGACCGACGACGATTTCGGCAAGCCGATCGTCGCCATCGCCAACAGTTTCACCCAGTTCGTGCCTGGTCACGTACATCTCAAGGACATGGGTGGCCTGGTCGCCGACGCGGTCGCCGAGGCCGGCGGGGTGGGCCGGGAGTTCAACACCATCGCCGTCGACGACGGCATCGCGATGGGCCACGGCGGCATGCTCTACTCGCTGCCCAGCCGTGAGCTGATCGCCGACGCGGTCGAATACATGGTCAACGCGCACTGCGCGGACGCCCTGGTCTGCATCTCCAACTGCGACAAGATCACCCCCGGGATGCTGCTGGCCGCGTTGCGGCTCAACATCCCGACCGTCTTCGTCTCCGGCGGCCCGATGGAGGCCGGCAAGACGATGGCGATCGAGGGCGTCGTGCACAGCAAGATCGACCTGATCGACGCGATGATCGCCTCCTCGAACGAGGCGGTCACCGACGAGCAGCTCGGTGAGATCGAACGCTCCGCCTGCCCGACCTGCGGCTCCTGCTCCGGCATGTTCACCGCCAACTCGATGAACTGCCTCACCGAGGCGATCGGGCTCGCGCTGCCCGGCAACGGATCCACGCTGGCCACCCACGCCGCCCGCCGGTCGCTCTTCGTCGAGGCCGGCCGGACCGTCGTGGAGATCTCCAAGCGGTGGTACGACGGCGACGACGACTCGGTGCTGCCGCGTACGGTCGCCTCCAAGGCCGCCTTCGAGAACGCCGTCGCCCTGGACGTGGCGATGGGTGGCTCCACCAACACGGTGCTGCACCTGCTGGCCGCCGCCCGCGAGGCGGAGATGGACTTCGGCGTCACCGACATCGACGCGATCTCCCGGCGGGTGCCGTGCCTGGCCAAGGTCGCACCCAACTCACCGAACTACCACATGGAGGACGTGCACCGGGCCGGCGGCATCCCGGCGATCCTCGGTGAACTGGACCGGGCCGGGCAGCTCAACCGGGACGTGCACGCCGTGCACTCCCCCTCCCTCGCGCAGTGGCTGACCGACTGGGACGTGCGCGGTGGCTCCCCCACCCCGACGGCTGTCGAGCTGTTCCACGCCGCCCCCGGCGGGGTGCGCACCACCGAGCCGTTCTCCACCACCAACCGGTGGTCGTCGCTGGACACCGACGCGGCCGGCGGCTGCATCCGGGACCGCGAGCACGCCTACTCCGCCGACGGTGGGCTGGCCATCCTGCACGGCAACCTGGCACCCGAGGGCAGCGTGGTGAAGACCGCCGGCGTGCCCGACGACTGCCTGACCTTCCGTGGCCCGGCGAAGGTCTACGAGTCGCAGGACGACGCGGTGACCGCGATCCTCGCCAAGCAGGTCGTCGCCGGGGACGTCGTGGTGATCCGGTACGAGGGGCCCAAGGGCGGCCCCGGCATGCAGGAGATGCTCTACCCCACCTCGTTCCTCAAGGGCCGCGGGCTGGGCCGCTCCTGTGCGCTGCTCACCGACGGCCGTTTCTCGGGTGGCACCTCCGGGCTCTCCATCGGGCACGTCTCCCCCGAGGCGGCCTCCGGCGGGCTGATCGCCCTGGTCCGCGACGGCGACGAGGTCGTCATCGACATCCCGGGCCGGTCGATCGAGCTGAACGTTCCCGCCGAGGAGTTGGAGGCGCGCCGGGTGGCCGAGGAGAAGCGCGACAAGCCGTACACCCCGACCGATCGGCAGCGGCCGGTGTCCGCGGCGCTGCGCGCGTACGCCTCGATGGCCACGTCGGCCAGCGACGGTGCCTACCGCCGCGTCCCGGAGTAGCGACCGCGCATGACAATCGACCGCCTGGGGAGTCGCCGGCAAACGACACAATCGGGGCTCTCCGGGCGGGGTGTGGCGGCCGGGCGAGCGGGTCGCGCTGGACGCCGAGAACAGAATCCGCAGTCTCAGGTGCAACCGCGCCGGGGAACTCACCGTCTAGGTACACATGGACACAGTCGATCAGCCGGCTCGCCGGCCACTCTGGGTGGACGCTGCCGCGGTTGTTGCCGTCGTCGTCACCTTGATCCTGGCTGCTCGCCAGCTACGTCCGCTGGTCGAGGCTGCGGCCTTCCTCGCTCGTACCGGCGAAACAGTGATCGCCCTGCCGACCGGGACCTGGTTGCGGGCCGTGGCGTGGGTGGCGGTCAGCATCGCCATCGTCGCGCGGTGGCGCACCGCCGTCCTGCTGGCCGCCTGGTCTGCGGTGCTGTACGAGGTCGCCATTCTCGCGACCAGCTTCACCGGTGGCCGACGCTCAGGGGCGACGCTTGACCTTGGATTGTGGCCCTTGCTCCTGGCGCTCACGGCAGCGGCGCTGTTGAGCGTGGCATCCCCGGTCCAGCGCGGCTTGGTCATTTTGACGCACCGTGGACGTACGCTGCTGGCCGCCGCCGCCTCGACTGCCACGCTCACAGCCGCGGCGATTCCTCTCCTGGGCGAGCCCGGTGCGCCGTCCCAGGCAGGCGACGCCGCTTCGACGATCGAACCCGCGTTTGTCGTCTCCTCACGACTGAGCGCCGCCGTTGCCGCCCTCACATTCGTGGTCGTGCTGGCCCTGGCCGTGGCAGCGGTTTCGGATCTTGGGCCTGCCGTCCGCAGGCGCGTTTTCACGCTGATGGGGGCGGGCGTCGCTGGGTACGCCACGATCCATCTGGGCCTGCCAACGCCGTTCGGCGTATGGGATGGCCAGTTGGTGTCGGCACCCGCTCAAGCCGTGCTGCTCGTGTTGGCACCCGGGCTTGTCCTCGGCGCCGGCCTGTACCTGACCCGGGCGAGCGAGCGAGCTGCGCGGCCACGCGTCGACAGGGCCTGAGAGCCTCGCCGACAGCTCTCGTCGGAGGACACCAGCTGAAGCCGCTGGCGCACGTCGGCGAAACAGCAGGTAGCTGCGCACGCCAGCGCCACTGGCCGCCGCCACATTTACGATGATCATTTCGTTTGGCATTTATACCCCATTCTGCCCTTACACGCCATCTCGGTCGGCGAATTCAGGATGGTTCTTGTGGCGGACGAAGAGACTGCGTACGATCTTCGCCAACGGGGAGGACGTCGAATGAATCTGCAGCAACGAGCCTATTGGCTCCGAAGAGTCGCTAGCTGGATCCCGACCACGGAAAAGCATTAGCAGTCCGTCCGGAATTCGGATCTCACTTCAGCCGTCAGACCTTTCTCTCTCCCCGTCTGACGCTGCCTCAGAAGACTCGAAACCTTCGCACTGAGACAATCTCGATGATGTGCGCCTGCCCTGATCAAGGGGAGGAGTTCCTACGCGCCATCGATATTGGAAGTGAAACAAGCGCCTTCTGGGCATCTCTCAAATTCTTGACGGCTCACTGCCTGCAGCCAAAAGGAAGGCGGTCCTGAATGACATCGAACAATCCACCACGGCTCTCTGGATGGCGCAGCAGCCGACGAGGTATCGTGGCCTCGCTCCTGCTGCTCCCCCTCGTCATGGCACCGTCGAATGTGGCCCTCGCCCAGGACACGGCGAAGCCAGCAAGCGAGGCGAAGCCGGATGCACAATCTATCGAAAACATCGACCCCACGATTCTGGCCACAATGCAAGAGCAGGCCAAGATGCAGCCGGCCGTTCAGGCCTTGTACGAAGAGTATGTGAAGGCGCCGAATTCCGGATTCGCGGGCGTCGCTTTCGAGGGTCCTGGGTTGACTCTTTACTTCAAGGGCTCTTTGACCACCTCCATGGCAAGCGCGGTTGCCCGATCACGGGCCTATGGGCCGATCAAGGTCAGCCCTGCGGCGCATTCGAAGTCCGAACTGGAAGCGAACGCTGAGAAAATCAGCGATACCATCAAGTCTCGGGGCAGCAGCGACATCCAAGCGGTCAGCGTGGAGCACAACGGTAGTGGGCTGGTGATCGAGCGGATCCCGGCCACGCAATCTGCACAGATTGCGACCCGACGTGCAGCCAAGGGAAAGGCGCCGGTCGTTCCCGCAGCCAGCATCATCCGCGATGCTGGACTGAGCGTCCCCGTTCAGGTGACTACCGGCGAAGAGCCCATCGAGCTGATGGCCAGTCGTATTGATGACTTCAGCGCGTGGAACGGCGGTGGCAGATGGGAGTCGTGGCGTAATGGCGCGCAACGGGCCACCTGCACTACGGGGTGGGGCGTCAAGAACGGGGCTGGAACGAAATTTGTGCTGACCGCCGCGCACTGCGCAACAGCGCCGGATATCGCGCGTCAGGGCAAGGGCTCCACCCTTGAGAACATGGGTTCGGTGCACAGCGAGAACTACGGATACGACATCATTCTTATTGGTGCTCAAGGCTCGGGTCTGATCTTCGATGGCACGGCAACGACGTCCACCACCAAGCCAGTCCGCAGCTGGGGATACTGGGCCGCAAACGAGCTGGTATGTCAGTCCGGCGCGACGAGCGGCACCATCTGCGGCCTCAAGCAGCTGAACAGCACCAACATAACGTTTGGCTGCTGCGACTCCGACGGTGACCAGGGTTATACGGTCAAGGGGCTCATCAAGACAACGAAGTCTGCCGGTGGCACCGCCGTCCAACGCGGTGACAGCGGCGGGCCGGTGTTCACCTTGGACGGCACGGGAGTTCGGGCCAAGGGAATCACCTCTGCCGGCTCGGGGTCTACCATGTACTTCCAGGATTGGGCAGATATCGCACGTGAGTACGGGGCATACCCCGTAACTCAATAATTCGAGAATTGATCGTTGGGCGCGGTAGGTGCGACACACCGCACCTACCGCACCTGCGCATCAAGGGTCTGCAGGGCCTGACCGCCGGCAACTGATCAGTTCCGTGTTCGGGCGGGCTCGGCGTCACACCGGGCCCGCCCGTTCCGTTCCGGTACTGCCGGTACGCATGCCGAGCCGCTCACCGGGCAGCGATCACCAGAGATCCGTGCGGTCAGGACGGAGCCCACGGTCCGCTAACGAACTGCCCGTTGCCGACAAACGGGCTGACGTTGGGCACGCACCCGCCCAGGCCCATGGTCTGGGTCATCATGACCGGAGCCGGCTTGCCGCGACCGCCGCACTTCATGTGGGCGAAGCCGAGGAAGTGACCGAACTCGTGATTGATCACGCCGGCGTGGTACTCGTCGATGCTGACCGGGTATCCCGGTGACCCCTGGAGCCAACGCCGCAGGTTGATCATGATGGTCTTGCCGTACTTGCAGGAGTAGACGCCCTCGGTGTCGACGCCGCTCGCGCCGCAGAGTCGGTCCACTGTCCTCGGTGTCGCGAGCCGCACGTCGACGTCGACCTTCGAGGTGCCGACCCGCTGGAAGGACCACGACGCCCGGTTCAGGTTCACCGCCGCATTGGTGACCGGGTGCTGTGCGGATGTGGACCACCCGTTCGGTGCGGCCAACACCTGCTCGATACTCGCCGCGAACCGGTCCGGCTTCCAGGCGGGGATGTCACCCCAGGCGATGCCCTTCTCCACCGAGACGCTGTAGCGCACCCGCTTCTTGCCCTTGCCGATCACGCGACCGGTGCCGGTGGCGGTGGTGAAGGTGCCGGCGGCCCTGGTGGGGATCTGCGCGTCAGTAGGGATCTCCGGAGTCGGGCTGGAGGTCGGCGTGTCGCTGGGGCTCGGATCCGGGTTCTGGGCAGTCGCTCCGGAGAGTGGGACGTCGGCCTGCCCGGACGCCGGTGCCGACAGGCCACAGGCGGCGGTCGCCAGCACCACTGCCAACGAGATCGGCACGAGCAGCCGTCCGTTGATCCGCACGTCGAAACCTCCAGGAGTGATCACGGGCCAGTGAGAACACCGGAAGGCTACGTGACTGCCTGTAAGGAAAATGTCAAGATGATCTGCGGTGGAACCCGGTCAAGGGGTTACATTTCCAACGTAACGCGCAGGGTGAATCACGCTGGGTATCAAAGCAGGCGAGGTCAGGCGGCCGCTACGACGTGGTCGATCACCAGGTGGGCGGCACCGGTGATGCCGACGTCCTGGCCGGCGGCGACCCGTTCGATGAGCAGGGTCTGGGTGGCCAACGGGAGGCACCGCTCGTAGAGGGTGGCCCGCATGCTGGCCAGCAGCGGCTCGCAGTCGGCGAGCCGACCACCGATGGCTACCACCTGCGGGTTGAAGAAGTTGACCACCACGGCCAGGATCTCGCCGACGGCGCGGCCGGCCTGCCGGGCGAGGGCGGTGGCCTGCCGGTCACCGTCGTCGATCAGGCGGATCACACCGGTCAGGTCGGAGACCGGCACGCCCTGCTCCCGGAGCGCGGTGACCAGTGCGGCGCCGCTGGCCACCGCCTCCAGGCAACCGGCGTTGCCACAGGTGCACGGCGGCGCGGGATCGGCCACCACCCGGCAGTGGCTGATGTCCCCGGCCGATCCCTGGGCGCCCCGGTGCAAACGTCCACTGGAGATCACACCGGAGCCGATTCCGGTGCCAGCCTTGATGTAGACGGCGTGGTCCAACTCGGAATGCGCGGTGCGGTGTGCGCCGAGCGCCATCAGGTTGGCGTCGTTGTCCACGATGACCGGCACGTCGACACGGCCGGCGCAGAACGCGGCGACGTCGAAGCCGTTCCAGCCGGGCATCCGCGACGGGCTGACGATCCGCCCGGTGGAGTGCTGCACCGGACCGGGGATCCCGATGCCGACGCCGCGGAGCGCACCTGTGGCCGAGCCGCCGCGCGAGGCCGCCGGATCGCCGTCCACCAGCGTGGCGACCTCGGCCAGCAGTGCGCCGAGCACCGCCTCCGGGCCGTCCTCGATGCGGACCGGCAGGGTGCGGGCCTGGACCACCCGCCCGGAGAGATCCAGTGCACCGACGCGGGCGTGATGCGCGCCGAGGTCGATAGCGCCGACCACGGCGCCGCCGGTGGGCACGGCGAGTTGGCGGGGCCGCCGCCCACCCCGGGACCGCCCGGCGCCGGCCTCCTCCAGCAACCCCTGGCTGATCAACGCCTCGACCCGCTGGGAGACCGTCGACGGGGAGAGCCCGGAGAGGCGGGACAGATCGGCCCGACTGACGGCCGCACCGGTGGCCACCCAGCGCAGTAGCTCCCGGGGGCCGCCCCGGAGGGCGTCGCGTGGCGCGTCGTCAATCGTCACGTCAGCTTCTTAGCACCCGGAGTTTGTTCAAGCAACCGGTTGACTTAGTTTGCTGGCTACCTTTAGATGGCGCTGTTGGTTCGATATGAAGCTGACTTAGTTTTGTAATCGAAGAAAGTGAGGCCGTCTGGTGGCACCGGAGACGACGGGTGCGAACCGACCGATGGTGTCGGTACGCGGCCTGAACAAGTGGTTCGGTCCGCTGCACGTGCTCAAGGACATCGACCTCACGGTGGCCGCCGGCGAGGTGGTCGTCGTGGTGGGGCCCTCCGGCTCCGGCAAGTCGACCCTGTGCCGCTGCCTCAACCGGCTGGAGACCGCCGGGGAGGGCAGCATCGAGATCGACGGCGAGCCGCTGCCCGCCGAGGGCCGCGCGCTGGCCCGGCTGCGGGCTGATGTCGGCATGGTCTTCCAGTCCTTCAACCTCTTCGGCCACAAGACGGTGCTGGACAACATCACTCTCGGCCCCACCCGGGTCCGCCGGATCCCTCGGCCCGAGGCGCGGCAGCAGGCGATGGCCCTGCTGGAGCGCGTCGGTATCGCCGACAAGGCGGACCACCACCCGGCCCAACTCTCCGGCGGGCAGCAGCAGCGGGCCGCGATCGCCCGAGCCCTGGCGATGCAGCCGAAGGTGCTGCTCTTCGACGAACCGACCTCGGCCCTCGACCCGGAAATGGTCAACGAGGTGCTCGACGTGATGGTCTCCCTCGCCGCCGAGGGGATGACCATGATCGTGGTGACCCACGAGATGGGCTTCGCCCGTCGCGCCGCCGACCGGGTGGTCTTCATGGACGACGGCCGGATCGTCGAATCCGGCGCACCCGACGACTTCTTCGCAGCTCCGCGCACCGAGCGGGCCCGCGACTTCCTATCCAAGATCCTCCAGCACTAGCCCCCAACGGGAGGGTGTCATGTCAATCCTCAAGATGAGCTTCACCGGGCGGCGGTCGCTCGCCCTCACCGCCACCGCGGTGGCGGTGGCCCTCGCCACCGCCGGCTGCGGCGGCGACAGCGGCGGCAGCGCTCCGACGCTGCCCGGCAACCCCGGCCTGGGCGGCGACGGCGTGGTCGCCCAGTCGGTGTACGACGCGGCCCCGGTGGCCACCGACGCGGACATCCCGGCCGGTTCCACAATGGAGGCGATCCGCAAGCGCGGCTACCTGAACATCGGTGGATCCCTGGACGCGCCGCTGCTCGCCCAGCAGAACCCGGTCAGCGGCACCATCGAGGGCTTCGACGCCGACATGGCGAAGTTGCTGGCGAAGTACATCATCGGCAAGCCCGAGGTGAAGACGACGACCATCGGCACCCAGACCCGGGAGGCCATGCTCCAGGCCAAGTCGGTGGACGCGGTCTTCCAGACGTACACGATCACCCCGCAGCGGGCCACCCAGGTCGCCTTCGCCGGGCCGTACCTCACCTCCGGCCTCGCCGTCGGTGTCCGCAAGGACGACACCTCGATCAAGAGCGTCAAGGACCTCGCCGGCAAGACCGTGATCGTCGGGGCGAACACCCCGGCCGTCACCGCGCTGCCCTCCGCCGCGCCCGGCTCGAAGCAGATCGCCTTCGGCACCGACCCGCAGGCGTTGCAGGCGCTGCTGCAGAAGCGCGGCGACGCGTACGTGCAGGACTTCACGCTGCTCGCCTCGGGCGCCAAGGCGAACCCGGGGATGAAGGTGGTGGGCGAGCCGTTCACCACCGAGGCCTACGGCATCGGCCTCAACAAGGAGGACGCGCAGTTCAAGGAGTTCGTCAACAACTGGCTGAAGAAGATCCAGGCCGACGGCACGTGGGCGAAGGTCTGGGAAGGCACCCTCGGCTCGGTGGTGGAGGGTGCCGCGCCCACCCTCCACCAC